>CAINXC010000800.1 GCA_903854655.1 uncultured Verrucomicrobiota bacterium
CTCGCCGTCCAGCGGCTGCACATGCACCACGCTGGCGAAGGTCTTCTTCTTTTCGATCAGGAGCGGATCACCTTCCTTGCAGGGAGGAGCATCGCTGACAAGTCCCGGAAGCAAAAGTTCCACATCCACGTCTTCAATGTCATTCGACCGGGCCACCACCACCCAGCCCTGCGTGAACACGTCCTTTTCGGTCAGGGGCCGCGCGGCAAGCACGTGGAACGTTCCCGTCACATACACCGGGCTGTGATCCTTGAAGTTCCTGATGTAGTTGCGCTTCATCATGTCATTGGCGACACGGAGCTGTTCAGGGCTGAAGTAGAAGTACTCTTCCAGCAGTTTGTTGGCCGTCAAAATAGGACCATTCGGCACGGTGTGAACCGACCAGGGACGAATAGGTTCCAGTTTTTCGAGTCGGCTCAGCAATTTGTAATTAAAGGGCTTCTCTGGATGCGCGAACACCCAGATGGAGAAGAACCAGCTAACCGTCGCCAGGGCCAGCAACAGGAAAATGAGCAAAGTCCACCAGAACAGACCACCTGTTCCCTTGGTTTTGGAGAAACTTCCTCCACCGTAGGTCCGAAACTCGGACCCATCGTTCAAAAATTGGATTCGCATGGCAAAAATGAAAAAGGTTTTAAAAGTGAGCAGGAACTGCTGTTTCCCGTGCTATTAGCAAATTACGATAATTTTGAAAAGACTTTTCAAGTAAAAAGAGAGAAATTTAGTACATCCTCAGTCACGCTTGGGTTCGAAGGAGGTCCCGCAGCCGCAGCTCCGTACCGCGTTCGGGTTCTCAAGTTTGAATCCCGAGTCATTAAGGGAGTCCACATAATCAATGGTGCTGCCTTGAAGAAAGCCGTGGCTTTCCGCGTCAATGATCACCGACACACCGCCTTGGGTGTAAACTTGATCCGTATCATTGCCCTGATCAATCCGCATGGTGTACTGCATGCCCGCACAGCCGCCTTTTTCCACATGCAGGCGCAAGCCCGCATTGCCCGTCGCACCTTGGCTGGCGAGCAATTCCTTGAGATGAGTGATGGCTGTGGCGGTGAGTGTGATCATGGCAGGACGAGGTGGGATGCACAGGCACCCCTGTCGTGGCGGCACGGCGGAAAAAGCCCTCGCGGATCGGTCATTGCGTGACACGCTTGAGGGGGCGTTTTCCGCCCATATAGCAACCTACGGGCAAACGTCGCACATTATTTTCGTTCCACATGTCAAAAATACGCATTCTTTCTGACGCGCTTGCCAGCCAGGTGGCCGCCGGCGAGGTCGTTGCGCGCCCGGCGTCGGTGGTGCGGGAGCTGGTCGAGAACAGCCTGGATGCCGGGGCCACGCAGATCGAGGTGGCCGTGCAAAGCGGCGGCTCAGCCTTGATCCGGATCACCGACAACGGGGCGGGCATGGACCGCGAGGACGCGATGCTCTGCCTGGAGCGGCACGCCACCAGCAAAATTCGAAGCAAGGAGGATCTCGCGGCCATTCACACGTTTGGATTTCGCGGCGAAGCACTGCCGAGCATCGCCAGCGTGTCACGTTTCAAGCTTGTCACCTGCCAGCCCTCAGCGCCCGCCGGCACCGAACTGGAGGTGCATGGAGGCAAGCTGGTTGCCGTGCGTGACGGTGTCGCCGCGCCGGGCACCATGATTGAGGTGCGCTCATTGTTCTACAACCTGCCCGCGCGCCGCAAGTTCCTCCGCACCGAAACCACCGAGTATGCGCAGGTCGAGCAGCAGTTCCGGCTGCACGCCATCGCCAGCCCGCATGCCGCTTTCACGCTGATCAAGGACGGGGAGATCATGTACCACCTGCCCGCCACCACCGACGTGATGGAGCGCATTCGCGGGCTTGTCGGCGATGAGCTGGCGATGCGCCTCCTGCCGGTCCTCGAAGTCGAGCGTTTCAACATCAGCGTCGCCGGTTACATCGGCGGCCCCGGATTCAGCCGCTCCAACCGCCAGATGCAGGTGGTCTTTCTCAACGGCCGCGCCATTGAAAGCCCGGCCATCTACCATGGCCTGCGCGAAGGCTATCACACCGCCCTCATGAAGGGCCAGCATCCGGTCACCTTCCTGTTCATGCGCATGGACCCCCATGCCTACGACATCAACGTTCACCCCGCAAAGAAGGAGGTCCGGTTCCACGACTCGCAAAGCGTGCGCGAGGCCCTTTCACGAGCCGTCAGCGACACCTTGAACCAGTCGCGCGCCCTGCCCCAGGGCCACGCCACTCCCCGTGCATTCCTGCCCGTGGGCCTGGATTTCGAGCCCGAGCCTTCCCTTGTAACCCCACCCATGGTGGAACAGGTGTCCCTGCCCATCCCTGCCGCCGAACAAACCAGCCTGCGTCGCGACTGGGCCTCCCTGCCAGCCTCCCCTGCCCCGCTTCCCATTTCCAACCGGCCGCTCTCCGATCCCACACCTGTTCAGCCGGAAAACGCAAAACGCAAAACGGAGAACGCCGCTGCCAGCGACTACAAGATCATCGGCGTGCTCAACAAGCTCTACGTGCTCATGGAAAGCAATGAAGGCCTCGTGCTTATGGACCAGCACGCCGCTCATGAGCGGGTCCTGTTCGAAAAGATGCGCAGGGCCATGGAAACCGAAGGCGTGCCCACCCAGCGCCTGCTCATGCCGCTCATGCTGCACGTGAGCCCCCGCGACTACGAACTGCTCTCCCGCAACCTGGCCGCCCTCGCCAGACTCGGCATCGAGGCGGAGCCCTTCGGCGCCAACACCCTCAAGATTGACACCCTGCCCACCTTCATGACCTCCGACGATCCGCTCGCGCTCATGAACAGCTTCGTGGAGGAACTAGCCAGCCTCAGCCAGCGCTCCTCCACCCTGCGCCTGGGCGAGGACATGATCGCCACCACGGCCTGCCGCCACGCCGTCAAGGCCAACGACCGCCTGCGCCAGCCCGAGCTGCAGAGCCTGCTGCTCGATCTCCTCGCCTGCGAGATGCCTTACTGCTGCCCGCACGGCCGCCCCACGCTCATCCAGATCACCTACAGCGAACTCGACCGCAAGTTTGGCCGTCGCGCACCCGGCTAATTGTTTCGTTTCCCCGTCGCAGGCCGTAACCCGTCTGTGACGGACTCGATCACCCGACCACCCTTGCGCCTCCCGGATCGCCGAGCATCCTCCCCTCCCCGCCATGACCCCACGAGAAGCCGCCATTAGCGTTGTCAACAAGCTCGTGTCCGCAGGCCACCAGGCCCTGCTGGCGGGCGGGTGCGTGCGCGACGCCCTGCTGGGCCGGGAGCCCAAGGACTACGACGTGGCCACCAATGCCGTGCCGGACCAGGTGGTGAAGCTTTTTCACGGCGCTCACACCGTGGGCGCGCACTTCGGCGTGGTGATCGTGAAGCGCGGTGAACATCACATTGAGGTCGCCACCTTCCGCAAGGACGGCACGTACTCGGACGGCCGCCACCCGGACAGCGTGGAATTTTCCAGCGCCGAGGAGGACGCGCAGCGCCGCGACTTCACCGTCAACGGTCTGTTTGAAGACCCGGTCAAGGGCGAGATCATCGACTATGTGGGCGGTCGTGCGGACTTGCAGGCAAGAGTGCTGCGCGCCATCGGCGATCCCGAGGCGCGCTTCATGGAGGACCAGCTCCGGCTCATGCGCGCGGTCCGGTTCGCCACCGTGCTGGGCTTCGCAATCGAGCCGCAGACCTGGGCCGCCGTGTGCCGGCTCAGCCCGAAGATCGGCAGCGTCAGCGTGGAGCGCCTGCGCGATGAGTTTAACAAGATCATGCTGGATCCGAACCGCGTTCGCGGTTTTGATCTTCTGGTGGAAAGCGGCCTCATGAAGGAGCTGCTGCCGGAGATCCTGGTGCTGCAAGGCTGCGAGCAGCCGCCGCAGTTCCACCCGGAGGGGGATGTGTTCATCCACACGCGGCTCATGCTCAGCCTGCTGCCCGAGGAGGTGTCGCTGCCCCTGGTGCTCGCGGTGCTTTTCCACGACATCGCCAAGCCTGCCACGCAGACCGTCGATGAAAACGGCCGCATCCGCTTCAACGGCCACGATCAACTGGGCGCGCAGATGACCACCGAGATCCTGAAGCGCCTGAAGTACCCCAACCACGTGATCGAGCCCGCCGTGGAGGCTGTGGCGAACCACATGGTGTTCAAGGACGTGCCCAAGATGCGCGTGGCCAAGCTCAAGCGCTTCATGGCCCGCCCCAATTTCGAGGACGAGATGGAGCTGCACCGCGTGGACTGCCTGGGCTGCCACGGCTTCCTCGACAACTATGAACTGCTCCGCGCCCGGCAGATTGAATTCGCCAGCGAGCCGCTCATACCGAAACCGTTGATTACCGGTCGCGATCTCATGCAGCAAGGCTGGGAGCCCGGCCCCGCCATGGGCCGCGCCCTGCTCGCCGTGCAAACCCTGCAGCTCGAAGGCCGTCTCCACACCCGCGAGGAAGCGCTGGCCTGGGCGGCCGAGCACGGGACGGAAGAGCCGGAGGGGTGAGGGGCCGCGAGCTTACCGCTCGTGCTCCGCCACGGTCACGCTGAGGACTTCCTCCACGGAGGTGAGGCCCTGCATGATCTTGCGAACGCCGTATTCGCGCATGAAGCGGTAGCCGTCCTTGATGCCCTGCTGGAGCAGCTCATTGTGCGGCGCGCGGCGCGTGATGAGCTCGCCCATGGCGGCGGTGACGCGGATCACTTCGTAGATGGACATTCGACCGCGGTAGCCGGTGTGGCGGCACTTCTCGCAGCCGCCTTCGTGGGCATGGTAGATGGTGCCGGTGATGGGGCCGGTGTGCTTCAACTCGCGCAGCTTGTCCTGGGGGTTGGGCTCCACTTCGCGGCATTCCGGGCACAGCACGCGAACAAGGCGCTGGGCAAAGAAGGCTCGCACCGAGGAGGCAACAAGGAAGGGCTCCACGCCCATGTCGATGAGACGGGTGATGCCGCCAAGGGCATCGTTGGTGTGCAGGGTGCTGAACACCAAGTGACCGGTCAGGGCGGCGCGGATGGCGATTTCGGCGGTTTCCACGTCGCGCATTTCCCCCACCATCACCACGTTCGGGTCGCCACGCAGAATGGAGCGCAGGCCGACGGCGAAGGTGAGGTTGATTTCGGGCTTCACGGCGATCTGCACCACCCCTGGGAGCTTGTGTTCCACAGGGTCTTCGATGGTGACAATGCGGCGGTGCTCGGTGTTGAGCTGCGAGAGGAAGGTGTAGAGAGTCGTGGACATCCCGGAACCGGTGGGGCCGGTGATGAGCACGATGCCGTTGGGCTTCTTCAACAGCACCTCGACCTCACGGCGCAGATCGGCCTCCAGCCGCAGGCGGTCGAGCGTGAACTTTTCCTGACCGAGAAGTCGCAGGCTGATGCTCTCGCCTTCCACCGAAGGGATGGTGGCGACACGGACATCGATGAACTGGGCGCCGATTTGCAGGTTGATACGACCATCCTGGGGCAGACGGCGCTCGGCGATGTCGAGCTTGGCCATGACCTTCAAACGGGCGAGCACGGACTGCTGGAGAGCCTTGATGTTCTCCGGCACGGGCAGCTCGCGCAGGCGTCCGTCAATGCGGTAGCGCAGGCGCAGGGTGTCCTCCATGGGCTCCACGTGAATATCCGTGGCATGCTGCTCCAGCGCTTCGCGAATGATCTGGTTCACGAACTTCACCACGGTGGCCTCTTCGTCGTCATCGGCGTCGATGACATTGGCTTCGTCGCGCTGTTCGAAGTCGGCCACGTCCACTTCACGACCGCGCAGGATCTCATCGAACACATCAGCGCCCACGCCGTAGAAGTCGCGCAGGGCGGTGAGCAGGCGCTTGCGCGGAGCCACGCACCAGCGCACGGCGGCATCCACATCGCGGGCCACGGACTGCCGGGCCACGAGATCAAAGGGATCGCAGGTGGCTATGGTGATCTTCTTGTGGGTCTTGCCCTCTTCCACCACGAGCCCCAGGGGCAGCAGGCGGTGCTTCAAGGCCACGCGAGCGGGCATCAGGCGCTTCAATTCCGGCGCATCGGCGGAGTCTGGCGCGGGCAGTTGAATCCACGGCAGTTGCAGGCCGGTCGCAAGGTTGGCAAGAAAGCTGTCCTCGTCCAGCGCACCCGTGTCGAGCAGGGTGTTGACCATGGACGAACTGGCGCTGATGGAAGGCAGGGGCATGCCATGACCACCGGCCGCCTCCATGCACTGGGCGACCAACTGACGGGTGTTCTTCATTTCGTAGGTTGCTGGAGCAGAGATTTTGCCATTTCGTCACGGCTGCCGGGCGGGAACAGGCTGCCATCAGCCGTGTCCGGGCTCTGCGGAATGGGGGGAGGATCGGTGACTTTGGCCGGCACGCTCACCTGATCTGCGTCAACCTCCGGTTGGTAGCCATACTTTTGCAGCAGTCCGGCGATGATGGCAATGGCCTGAGGCATGGTCGGGGCCTCCGCGTCAACCTTGTCGGCGAGGTCCTTGCGGAAAAAGCCTTTGAAGCTGGCCAGGCCGAACACCCCGAGGCTGCCATCGCTGGCGGGCCCTGAGGCGAGATGCTCGTCATCCGAGGTCATGAGCTGGCCGGACAGAGCGGAGGCAACAGAAGCGGTGTGGCTCTGCCCGTTGAACTGGTAGGTGAGCGTGCTGTTGAGCGAACCGCTTGCCTGGTACAGGCTTTGCGAGCTCCCCACGTTGGCCACGGCGGAAATCACCGCACGCTGCTTCACGGCATTGGCGGCGACAAAATAGCGCGCGGCGTTTTCAGCCACGGCGAAGTAACGCGCGCCAGCCTCCTCAGTGGTGAACACGAGCGAGGCCGAGCCTCCATTAAGAGGAGCGATCACATAGGCCCCCGAATAGTGCACGAAATTGACGCTGACCTCCTCGTCGGCCTGCATGCGCATGTCATAGACCACCCACTGGGCGGAAGCCGTCAGGGAGCCGAGCAGGATCAGCAAGGCACCGAGCAGGCTGGAGCGAAGGAAAGGATGGGAAAGCTGTGCCATGGAGCGTCGTAATAGCTGATGCAAGGGGGCTTGTCGAGTGAAGGAGACAACAGGCCCGTGACAGGCGTTCAAGGCGAACGTCTCTTTTGTCACACAAGCTCAGGCTGCGGCGAACTTCATTTCCACCGCAAACCCGCCTTCCTCACGGTTGCGAGCGCTGACACTGCCGCCGCAGGCCTCCACACAGCTCTTCACAATGGCCAGGCCCAGGCCCACCCCGCCAGTTTCGCGGCTGCGTGCCTCATCCGGCCGGTAAAACGCATCAAACAAGCGCGGCAGGGCTTCGGCAGGCACGCCCGGACCGGAATCGGCGACGGTAATGACCACCTGGGAACCTTCCTGCACGGCGCTGACCTGGACAGGACCGGCATGACCGGCATAGCGTACGGCGTTGCGAACGAGGTTGCCCAGCGCCCGTAGCAGCAGCCGTGAATCGGCCTGCACCTGAAGCTCTGGTGGAACCTCGGCAACGACCTGCCCTTCGCCCTCGCGCTCGACCACCTCCGCTACTAGGTCCTGAACTCCCAGCGTCTGGAGCGGCGCATCCGGCGCGCGCAGGCCGGCTTTCGAGAAGGAGAGCAGCTCGTTCACCAGCTCGCGCATCTCGCGCACCTCCTCCTGCACATCACCCAGTCGCTCGTGCATTTCCACCGGCGCGCGCTGCTCCATCACGGCCAGCCCCATCTCCATGCGAACCAGAGGCGAGCAAAGTTCGTGCGCAATGTCGCCCAGGAAGCGCTTCTGGCCGCGCACAAAGCCTGCAAGGCGGGCGGACATGAGGTTGATGGCATGTCCGAGCCGGCCCAGTTCATCTCGGCGCTCCTCGTTGATTTGAACATCAAAATTACCCTCGGCCATCTGTTCGGTGGCGTGGGTGAGCTGTGAGATGGCACGGGTGAGACTGCGCACCAGCGGCAGCCAGAACAGGGCTGAGAAGAGCAGCAGTGCCACTGCCCAGGAAACCCAGGGACGCATGTCAAAAAGCAGCCCGTTTTCGGCAAGCGAGTCGATGCGGCCTACCAGGGTGACCGGGATGGGATCGCGTCGGAGATCGGAAATCACGGGCGCCCGCACCAGCAGCCAGTAAGTGCTGGGGACGGCGGTGCGCACGAGTTCCAGCGGAAAAATCGGCTGGGCAGGTTCCGGTGGTCGCGGCGGCGGCGGCTTGCGCCCAGGGGGGGGGCGCCGCCCGCCAAGCGGCCCTTCCTCCATGTCCTCACGAGGTCCCAGCGCGCGCGTCAACGGATCAGCAAACACGGCCTCCAGGTCTTCACGTCTGGGCGGCGGGGGGGCCCTGCGGATCTCGCCCTCCTGAGGGGGAGGCAGGTCCTTCACCAGCGCACCCGTCACGGGCGGAGGCAGCTTGAGGTCAGGCCCGGCCAGGCGTTCGCCATTGTTCGAATAGACCGCCAGGGTAAGGTGATAGGCGTTGCCAAAGCGTTCCAGGACTTCGTCATGAAATTCTGAGGGAGTGTGGTCAAGCTCGGCAATCATGACCTGGGTCATGGCCTGGATGCGTGCCTTGGCATCGCTCGCCAGCAGCCAGTCCGTCGCATCGCCGAACCGCGCCCGCAGCAGCCCGAACGCCACCACGCCCACCACCAGCAGGTTCAGAAAGAACCAGATGACGATCTTGGCGTAGAGCGGGAACGGGGTTTTCATGGGGAGGTCAGGACTGCCTGATCATGAGGTAGCCCGCAGCACGCAGAGTGCGGATGAAGCGGGGGTTTTTGGCGTCGTCACCGAGCTTCCTGCGCAGTGCGGAGATATGCACGTCCACGCTGCGGTCGAACACCTCGTACTCGCGGTCGCGAATCTCATCGAGCAACTGCTCACGGGTCTTCACCCGGCCGCAGGCCCTGGCCAGGCTCAGCAGCAGGTCGAATTCCACCGGGGTGACCACGACCGGCTTGTCATCCAGCACCACCGTGCGGGTGGAGGGGCTGACCCGCAGCCCCCCCAGGACGATGTCATCATTCGCCTCGTCCCCGGCGGGCTTCAGGCGCACCGCACGGCGGGTCACAGCGCGCAGACGCGCCAGCAGCTCGCGGGTGGAAAAGGTCTTTGGCAGGTAGTCATCCGCGCCGATCTCCAGACCCACGATGCGGTCGGCCTCATCACCGCGCGCCGTCAGCATCAGCACCGGCACGTCGCAGGTGTGGCGGATGCGCTTGAGCACTTCGAAGCCGTCCATCCCAGGGAGCATGAGATCGAGGATGACCGCCTCCCAGGGGCTGGCGGTCGCCATGGCCACCCCTTCCGGTCCGGTGTGCACGGCGGTCACGGCGTAGCCCAGCGGTTCCAGGTAGTCCGCGATCAAACGGCAGAGCTTCCGGTCATCATCAATGACCAGCAGGCGATGGGCGCCGGCATCGGGATCGTTGGGGATGTCGTGGGTCATCTGAGGAGGGTGGGTTAAGCAACAGTCGAGCCTGGAAAGGCGGATGTGACAACCTTTACACTAGCTTAACCATTTTTATCCGGCGGGGACGAGTCGAGCACGGCCCAGCTATTTCCTGCTCCGGCTCCTTTTTTTTGCCGCCAGATCAACGGTCACCACAATCGGTCGGTGATCGCTGCCTTTGTCGAAATCCTTGGCGGAGTAAATGAAGGCCTCGTGGTCGTTCACATGGAGCCGCAAAGCGGGGCTGAGGAAAAAGTAATCCAGGCGCGAGTACAAGTCGTGAAGGTCCCAGAAGTGGGTCCACATTTCGTTGTTGGCGTCGCGCAGCGCCACTTCGTGCATGAGTAGGCCGGGGGTGGCGCGGTTGCCTATGATCTCCTCGATGGGTGCCTCCCTGGGCTCCTCGTTGAAATCGCCGTACAGCAGCACCTTGCCATCCGGCGCGTCTGTCAGAATCCGGTCGAGATGCTCGCGCAGCAGGTGAGCCTCGTTGCGTCGCATCAGCGCCTGGTCCGCCTCCGAAACCTCGCGCTTGGATTTCAAATGCACGCCCACCATGTGGAGGCTGAAGTCGGGGCTGACTTGCAGGGTGGCATCAAGAATGCCGCGCTTGAAAGCAAAAGTCAGTTCACCGAGCTGGTAGCTCAGGTCCGCCTGGGAATTCTGCGCCACGACAGGAAACTGGCTGAGCAGCCCCAACCGGCGCACAGGGTCACCACCGTGGGCATAGACCACGTGGGGATAGCTCAGGCCTGCCTTTTCCAGGCGCCCCTTCAGTTCCTTGAGATCGTCCTCGCTGCCAATCTCGCACACCCCGAGCACCTGCGGCGCGATGTCCACAATGAAGGAGACGACCTTTTCCTTCTCCTTTTCCGGCTTGCTGGTGGGCACGATGTTCGGGCCGAAACCCCGCTCCATCGAGAGCCAGTTCTTCAAATTGTACGAGCAAACACGAATGCTGCCCGCACGCAGCGGCTCGGCGGGCACCTGGGCCTCCGCCAGGCAGGCCGCCCAAAAAACGAAAAAGGCGGCGGGCACTGCTGCCCTCCGCCACCCTGGGTTGCGCTCATCCCCCCGCCGTTGCATGAAACAAGAGCGGGTGGACGTTGAACGCGTAATTAGGCCTCGTGGTGATCCGTCTCACGTGCGACTGCGGCAGCAACCGGCGCAGGCTGGGGGGCTGGGGCAGCCGCTGGAGCCCTGATGGCAGGAGCCGGGGCGTTGACGGTTTCTTCAGTGGCGCGGTGCAGTTCGCTCTCGAACTCATCACGGGCCTTCTTGAACTCGCCCATGCTCCGTCCAAGGCTGCGCGCGAAGGTGGGCAGCTTTTTTGCGCCAAACAGCACAAGGATAAGGACGGCGATGACGAGCATCTCCATGTTCCCAAGGGTTCCGATGGCGAGGATGTGTGTATTCATGAGCGGATTCATAAGGTGGGAAACGTGGGGCTGCAATCTGGACTTTCAGGGCATCGGCATTGCAGCCTGTTGATGGAACGCCTGAGGGATGTCAGTTCTTTAACGGAATACGTCACACAGCCGTCAAATCGAGCACGATTTTGCCAGTGCGCCCATCCGTTTGA
>CAINXC010000801.1 GCA_903854655.1 uncultured Verrucomicrobiota bacterium
AGAGGAGAGCGCAGCGGGCCGGGAAGCGAATGCTCCTCCAGCCCAATGCTCAGCCTCGCTCCGGTGGCATAGGCCTTCACCGCTGCCAGGGGAGCAAAGTGATTGGAGACCAGGCTCGGCGATCCGTGGCAATCCGACGGCACGATGATGAGGTTCTTGTGGGCCGGCTTCACGCCGGTGCTCTCGGTGAAGAGCTGCCTGCCGGTGGTGTCGCCGGCCACGTGATCATCCGCCCCCACAATCACCAACATCAGCAGGTCCGGCATCTTCGCGGGGGATTGCAGGTGCGAAGGCAGCAGGGGGAACATGGAATTGGTGTCGCCCGCGTGGCAGGCCATGAAGGCCTTGGGCCGGGGCAGGCCCTCCTCGGCGGCCTGGCCGATGAGATTGGCCGCAATCGTGCAGCCCAGGGAGTGGCCCACAAAGGCGAAATTTCCCTGTGCATCCGGGCGCACGTGATCCGGCTCGCTGCGCAGCAGGCGGAAGGCGTCCTTCACGGCGGCCAGCGTATTGGCCGTGTATTCCGCCGCCCCCAGCATCGTGGTCTGGTAGAGGGGAAACACCACGATGTTGCCGCGCCGCACGAGGTGTTCAATCCACCCTCCGTAGGCCTTCGCGTCCACCGCCGTGAAACCGTGCAGGAACACGATCACCGGGGCCGTGGCAGGCGTGGGCAGGTCAGGCTCATACAACCAGAAGCTCTTCGCCCCCTCGCCAAACGGCCCCTGCTTGCGCACGCCGTCATAACCGTAGTCCCGGCCCCCCGGACCGGAGGCCGGCTGGCGCGGCTGCTTCGGCGACTCCGCAAGAGCCACGGTGGTCAACAGGATGGCAAGGAGCAGAAGGATCTTCACGTCGGTGGGGCGCAAGGAACGCGCTCCCGGCGATTGGTCACGCGAAAAGGTGGGCTTTCGGTCTTCGGGCAGTCAAGCCAAAGCCATACGGCGCGGTGGGCGCGGCGGGCGCGGGGATTCCGCTCTTGACCCCCTGGCGGAAGCCTCCATCCATGTGCAACAAAAAACACCTGACCCCGTGCAGGGCGGCACCACCCTCTACAGTACCGGATTTGGCTACGACGGCCTGTCGCGGCTTGCCACGGTAAGCACGGATGCGGCCTCCGCCACCTATGCCTACCTGCCCGGCAGCAACTTGGTCAGCGGCATCACCTACCAGCAAGCCGGGGCTGCGGTGGCGCAAACGACGAAGGCGTGGGACCTGGAAGGCCGGCTCACCGCCATCAACCAGCTCAATGCCGCCAGCCAGGTCCTGGCTGGCCACAGCTACGGCTATGATGGGCTGGATCGCCGGATCTCTGATACGAGCGAAGACAACACAGCCTGGAGCTGGGGGTACAATGATCGCAGCGAGGTGACCAGCGCCGCCCGGCAGTTCCCCGATGGCGTGGCCTCACCGCTGGAGGCCTACGCCTTCAATTACGACGCCATCGGCAACCGCATCACGGCCACCACCGGCGCTGGCAGCGCCGCGCACACGGCGAGCTACACCACCAACGCGCTCAACCAGTACACCCAGCGCACCGTGCCCGGTGTCAATGGCGTCACCGGCTCCGCTTCCAGCAAGGTGGGCCTCCTGGTCAATGACACCCCGCCCAACCGCACGCCCTCAACGACCACCTCGCAGCCCGAAACCGCCACCTGGTACTGGCAGCAGTGGCTGGTGGACAACAGCAGCTCGGCGAAGCAGGACAGCGTGCGCGTGATCGCCGCCCAGCCCGGTGCTGGCACCGGCGGGGCGGACTTGGTGCATACCGAAACCGGCACGGTCTTCGTGCCGCAAACCCCGGAGTCCTTCACCTATGATGCGGATGGCAACCTGGCCGGCGACGGTCGCTGGACCTATACCTGGGACGCCGTCAACCGGCTCACGAGCATGACGGAGCTCAGCACGGTGCCCCAGGCGGCAGGGCACACCCGTCTGCAATTGCAGTTTGCCTATGATGCGTTCAGCCGCCGCATCCGCAAAACGGTTTTCCGCGAGGCGGTGGCTCCCCTTGTCGGCTGGGTGCAGCAGAGCGACACGGTGTTCCTGTACGATGGCTGGAACTTGATTGCACAGTTCGACCGCTCTGCGACCACCGGCAGCCTCACCCTGACCACCAGCTTCGTGTGGGGCTCCGATCTCAGCGGCAGCCCGCAAGGGGCCGGCGGCACCGGCGGCCTGTTGTTCCTCAAGGAAGCCTCCGGCACCTCCCCTGGCACCTACATCGCCGCCTACGATGGCAACGGCAACGTGACCGCGCTGCAAGACGCAACGACAGGCCTCATCACCGCCAGCTACGACTACGGCCCCTTCGGCCAGCTTCTCCGCGCGACCGGCCCCGCCGCACTTGGCAACCCGATTCGGTTCAGCACAAGGTACGCCGACCTGGAGACAGGACTTTTGTACTATGGCTACCGCTACCTTCGCCCAGACACGGGACGGTGGACCGGTCGGGATCCAATTGAAGAAGAAAACAATATAAACCTTTTCGAATTTATCCGCAATAACCCAGCAAATTTGGTCGACTACCTTGGATTGGCTGATGAATGGAATCATGACTACCCTCAGCAGTTTAGAGACTGGTTTAGCGGGCACGGCATCGATATCGACCAACCTTCGAGCGGCACAATTATTGATGAGCAGTACCACACAGGAGCGGGAGGAATCCATCCATCAGGCTATAACACAGAGTGGCAGGGTTTCATACTGATCAGTCCGTTGCATAGACTACACTTGGAGCGCCAAAAAAGGAGCGGACCAATCTTGGCTGGGCTTTGATTTCGGCCAAATCGGCTTTCACTCGCTCCTTGAGAGATTCATTTTTCATGAGCGGTTTCTTGGCC
>CAINXC010000802.1 GCA_903854655.1 uncultured Verrucomicrobiota bacterium
AGTCCTGGGCGACCGCTGACGCGAACGTGACGGTCACCGCGTACTGCCCGCTGGCCGGCAGCGATATCTCGTCAGCCCGGTAGACCCAGGCACCGCACCCGCCCCCGCCGGAACTGGTCTCGCCCTTGTCGAGGGTGAAGACGTGCATCAGGTAGCTGTTGGATCCGCAGCTGAAATCGAAGGCCAGGTAATCGACGCAGGCCGGGCAGGGATCGGCCGTGACGCGGGTCAGGAACTGCCCGTCCGAACAGCCAGGCGTCTGCACCGGGGTGACGATGAGAACCTTGTCGCAGGACAGCGTGTCCGTCGTCCGGTACTGATGACACAGCGCGGTCTCGAAGCGGTCCGGCGTGGTGGTGGTCTGCACCGTGCAGCCGCTGTAGGTGCCGGCGATGTTGCCGGCGATGGCCTGCGGATCGGCGGTGATGGTCTTGGCACCGGTCAGCAGCGGATCGTTCGGCGCGATGCTGAAGCTCGGCCGGCGGGTGGGGTTGGTCTGCGAGAAGTTGACCGCGTTGCAAGCCTGCGCGGCATAGCCACCGCTGTTGCCCGGTCCCGTGCAGGCATTCGCCGCTGCCGCTGCAGGTGCTGAGATGCCCGGGCTGCCGAAGTAGGACGTCTGCGGTGGGTTGGCGGTGTAGCCGGGCACGCTGGATTGGGCGGTGTTGCCATTGATCTGGCTGCGGCCCGCGGTGTTGCCGCTGCGGCCGAGCGCCGCGCCCTGCTTGAAGGCATCGGACAGGGTTTGGGCCTGGACCGAGAGGCTCAGCGCTGCGATCAGCAGTGCGGCGGTGGTTTGCAGGCTCATGACTTGCGCAGCCTCTGCAAGATCGTGCTCGCGCGCGGCGTGGCTTCGGGGCTTGCGCGCAGCATCGCGTCCAGCGCGTAGTCCAAGCTCACGTCGCCCGAGACCGACAAGAAGTTGGCTTGAGCTGTCGGTGCTGCGCAGCCCGTGCCTGCGCATCGGGGCAGCTCGGGCACCGAGCCGAAACCCGGTGTGCCCGGCATGGGCTCGTCGGCCAGGGTCAGCACGAACGTCGGAGCGGCGCTGACCTGGAAGCGCGTGAAGGCGTCGGGGTCGATCACCCACGACACACGGCGGGTCTCGATCAGCTCGCCCACCGCCGCCAGGGTCTGGCGCATCGATTGGGCCTTGAGCCCCCGCAGCACCAGGGTGGCACCCGATCGGGCAGCATGATCCACGAGCCGCTGCAGGCTGCCGCGCGGCATGTCGAGGGTGATGAAGATGCGCAGCGCACTGGTGCCACTCGTGGCCGCGGGCGGCGTGGTGAGCGCTGCACCCTGCCTGGCCATCGCCGCGATATCGATGTTGAGCGCTGCGGTTGGGGTGGCCGCAGCGGGTGCGATGCGCGGGATCGCACGCGGGGCCTGGGTGGTCAGGCGCTCGGGCGTCGGAAGGGGTTGGGCCTTGAGGGCCCGCGCCATGTCGTCCGGATTTGGCCACTGTGGTGATGGCCGGGGTGGTGCCAACTGGGCGAGCGCGACGCACGGCACGAGGACGGCGGCCGCGAGCCAGCGCCAGTGGCTGCGCGATCGCTCAGTAGGCGCCGGCACAGCAGTTCCTCTTGCGAAAGATCTGGTACGCGAAGTCTTCGCCGCTCACCGGATAGGCCTTGCCGGAGCCCCAGATCATGGTGGTGCGGCCGTACGGCTGGCAGCAATGGCCGCCCTCCTTGGCGGTGGCCGGCACCGGATAGACCATCTGCAGCTTGTAGTGGGTCTTGTCCATGATCGGCAGCGGGTAGTAGCCGCACAGACC
>CAINXC010000803.1 GCA_903854655.1 uncultured Verrucomicrobiota bacterium
GCGCGGCTTCTTGATGAAGCGCACGTCCTCGGCCTTTACAATGAAGATGGTGTCCGCGCAGATGTTTTTCGCGTGGTCCCCTACGCGCTCCAGGAAGCGACCCACAAAAATCAGATGCAGATAGGGCTCCAGGCCGCCCAACTGGCTTTCCATGACCTGCAGCAGCGCCGCGTCCAGCGCCTTTTCGGCGTTGTCCACCTCCTTGTCGAGCGGCCGGATGATGGCGGCAGCCTCGGCATCGCCGTCGGCAAACGCGGTCAGCGAGAGATCAATCTGCCGCGAAGCGATCTGGTACAGGGGCTGCACAAGATGAAGCTCGGGTATTTCCGGCAGCAGGTTCATCTTGCGCCCGCGCTTGGCGATGCTGGAGGCCTGGTCGGCGATGCGCTCCAGGTTGTTGGCCACGCGCATGGTGCCCATTACCTGGCGCAGGTCGTGCGCCATCGGCTGGAAGCGCGTGAGGATGTCCATGCCCGCCTTGTCGATGGCTTTTTCCAACTGGTTGACCTCGTGATCGTCGGCGATTGTCTCATTGCACAGATCCGTGTCTCGTTCGAGCAGACCGCGCATCGCATTGGCAAGATTTTTGCGGGCAATGCTGGACATGGTGAGGACGTTCTCGCGCAGACTGGCAAGGGCATCGGAAAAAGCGGACAAGATATGATCGTGGGCTGACATTTGAGGTCGATAGTGACGGCTGCGTCACAATGCGTCCCGTTCCTCATGGCAGCAAGCTGGATTGCCCGCTGCACCACGCTGAACGCAACGATCCTTCGCCCGACATCCGCCCAAACGAAAGCAGCCACGGGTGAAGTTTTCGACACATGGTGAATCAGCTAAGCAAGGAGCGCATGACTCAGCCCCCTGCACAGCCACCACTCCTATGCCTCGTCAGCGGACGGGCGGGCGGGCGGACGGGGCTGCCTCGCCGATCCATTCACGCACATGGGGATCATCAATCGCACGATCAACAATGTCCTGCAGCACACGCGAGGTGAGGTCACGCAGGCCGGGAACCGGATCACCCGTGCCGGGGATGTAATTGGGGTTCTGATGCTCCGCCGTGTAGGTGTGGCGGTAGAGCACGCGGCCGGTGCCAGCTTCCACCAAGTCCACCTTCACCTTGGCCACGGCATAGGGCCGCACGAGGAGCTGGCACTCCAGCTCCTTGATCTCGCCCTCCAGGGTGAAGCGGGCGCGCGGACCCGGCGCCAGCATGCCGCGCGCATCCAGGCCGTGGAGGAAGGCGTTGTGCACCGCTTCATCAGCGGGAATGCGCAGGTACACGCGCTCAAAAGGCGTGCCGATGGGCGTCTTCACCGTGCCCAGAAGGCGCGGTTCATCCTCCCCGCGATCGTCCTGGAACACCCCGGCGCTGAGCACCGGCGGCCCCGCCCGCTCTGAGCCCGGATTGGGCACGTAATCAAGACTCACCTCGGTGGTCAGACAGCCCGAAAGCAGGACAACAGCAAGAGGGACCAGTGGGAAAACAAGAAGCCGGAGGCGCATAGAGGGTGGATGTGTACGCCGCCCCGGCCCGGAATCAACCTTGCTGAACGGCAATGAAAAGACGGGGCCGCACGGGATTTGTTCAATCTTATTGGACCGCACTGGTTTTTGATTGTCCGCACCGCCTCCCGGCGCTCAACTTTCCTCTCTCCGCTTCCCACTTCACTTGACGCCCCCCCGCCCCCCCCTCCAATTCGGCTCGCTTTTGCAGCCGCCGGCTGCACCCATTGCCCACTCACTGCCATGAACATCCACGAATACCAGGCCAAGGAATTGTTTGAAAAATACGGCGTCGCCACGCCCAAAGGCAAGGTCGCCAGCACGGCGGAAGAAGCTGGCGCGGCGGCGGCGGAACTCGGCGGCGCCGGGCTGGTGGTGAAGGCGCAGGTGCCTGCGGGCGGCCGCGGCAAGGGCACGTTCAAAAACGGCTACCAAGGCGGCGAGCATGTGCTCACCACCCCGGCGGAGGCCCCGGACATCGCCGCC
>CAINXC010000804.1 GCA_903854655.1 uncultured Verrucomicrobiota bacterium
CAGCGGGCTCTTCCAACCGCTCGGCCTGCGCATTGTGCGCGACGAAATCTATGTGATGGGCCGTGACCAGATCACGCGTTTGCGCGACCTCAATGGCGATGGCGAGGCCGACCTCTACGAGAACTTCAACAACGACACCATCCTCTCCACCAACGCCGCCGACTACAACCTCGACCTCCAGACTGACAGCGCCGGCAATTTCTATTTTGGCAAAGCCACTCCGTGGTTGCCTGACATCACCACGCCCCATCAGGGCGTGCTCTTCAAAGTATCGCCCGATGGCGCGAAATCCGAGATCATCGCCACCGGTCTGCGCGTGCCGAACGGTGTCGCCATCAGCCCGTCCGGCGAGATTGCGGTGAGTGAAAACCAGGGCCACTGGCAGCCATCGAGCAAACTCAACATCATCCATCCCGGTGGCTTCTACGGCATGATGCCCTCCGCGCAGCACGACATCGAGATGACATGGAACGGCAAAACCATCACCGTGAACCCGAGCGACCCTGCCGTGCGCAAGCAACTCGGCTTCATCGGCTACGGCCCGAAGAATCCCGTGCCCGTGGCCAAGTTTGACCGGCCGCTCGCCTGGCTGCCATGGACGGTGGACAATTCCAGCGGCGCACCATTCTGGGCCGTCACCGACAAATGGGGACCGTTCAGCCAGCAACTCCTTTTCACCAGCTACGGGCGCTGCATCATGTTCGCCACGCTGCGACACAAGGTCGCTGATTCGGAACAAGCCGCGATGGTGCCGCTGAATCTGCCCTTTGACACCGGCATCATGCGCGGCCGCGTGCATCCGCTCGATGGCCAGGTCTATGTGGCAGGCCTGCGCGGCTGGCTCACCACCGCGCAGCGGGCGGGCGGGCTCTTCCGCGTGCGCTACACCGGCAAACCCGCGGACCAGCCCGTGGATTTCGCCGTCAAAACGACCGGCGTGGAACTGCGCTTTTCAGACCCTCTCGATCCGCAATCCACAGCCGCTCTCACCAACTTCACCGCCGAACGCTGGAACTACTTCTACAGCGGCAACTACTACTCTGCGGAATACTCCGTCACGCATCCCAAAGATCCCAAGCATGACATCCTCAGCATCCAGTCGGCTCAGCTCTCCGCCGATGCTCGCACGCTAACTCTCAACATCGCCGACATGCGCAAAAGCCAGCAGCTCCAGATCAATCTCAAGCTCCGCACCGCCGACGGCAGACCGATTGACCGTGTGATCTATCTCACGGTGCCCGTTTTAGCCAAGCCGTAGTCTCCATCTCATGAAAGCCGTCATCCTCTTCCTCGCCGCACTCACCCTCACCGCCACCGCGCAAACACCCAAAGGCAAGCGTGCGCGCCAGCCTTTGCCCGACACGGTCGAGATGCGGTCCGTCACCATCTTTAGCGATGGCACACGCATGGCGGGCGATCTGTATTTGCCGAAGGGGCTGAAGGCCGGCGACAAGCTTCCCGCCATTGTTCTTTGCGCTGGCACGGGCGGCACGAAAGGCGGCACGCAGGCCCGGCTCGGGCCGATCTTCGTGGAGAAAGGCTACATCGTGCTCGCCTTTGATTATCGTGGCTGGGGACAGAGCGAGAGCCAGCTCATGGCGACGGAGCAACAGCCGGCGCCCGACAAGAACAACGAGATGACCATCAAGGTGAAAGCCATCCGCTGGCCGATGAACTACACCGATCAAACGGCGGACATCCGCGCTGCGATCAGTTTCATCGCGGGTGAGCCAAACGTTGACGCCAATCGCATCGGACTCTGGGGCAGCAGCTACGGCGGCGGACTTGTGACCTGGGTGGCCGGGAACGATCCTCGCGTGAAGTGCGTGGCCGCGCAGGTGCCCGGCATGGGCGGCGCACGCGCCCCGGCGGCAATCAAGTATGGCTATGATCTGGCGACCAAGCAGGCGCGCGGCGAAATCGAGCCTGTGCCCATCGAGACCGGCAAGCTCACTGGCAAGATGGCGGTCTATGCCAACATGCGCGTGAATCCGGTCAAAAACCTCGGCTTCAGTGCGCTCGATGCCGCCGCGAAAATCAATGCGCCCGCGCTCTTCATCCTGGCGGAGAACGAAGAGCTGAGCAGCAATGCAACCGTCGAAGCCGTGCAGAAGGGCCTGGCTGATCGCGGTGTGCCGTCAAGCATCCACATCATCAAAGGCATAACCCACTACGGCGTCTATGCCGAAGGGTTCGACGAAGCCACGCGCGAGGAAGTAGAATGGTTTGGCAAGCATTTGCAAAGTACCTCCGAATCCAAGTCACCGGTTCCTCCTCAGAAGCCATGAGCTCCACGTTCCTCCCGGCCCGCTAGTTCCCACCGGAGGCGATGTGCGCGCGCGCAAAGTCGAGCACCGGCCCGAGTCCCGCCTGCACGGTGGGGAAGGTATGGCCGCCTGGAAGGCGCTTCACCTCGTGCGGAATGGCCGCACCTGTTAAGGCTGTGGAAAGGCGTTCGTTCATCCCCGCATCCGCGGCCTGCTCACCGATGACGAGCAGGATGTTGAGCCCCTGGAGCCCGGCTGCGCGTGACAGGGGATTGAATTCCGGCCAGCGCGCCGGGTCGGTGCCGAAGGTGTTTTTCGCGACGGGGAAGCCGGCGTTCGGGGCCGGGAAGTCGGCCACGGCAATGATTGTCGCCAGCGTGGAGAAGGCCTGCGGATGACGCAGGCAGGCCCAGATCGAACCAAAACCGCCCGCCGACCATCCCCCAATGGCGCGCTGCGAGCGGTCGGCGCTGATGTTCGCGACGCGGCCGGCGAGCGCGATCACCTCATCCAGGTACCGCGCATAGTGCCGTGCCGGGTCGAAGGGCGAATCGAAATACCAGCCGTTCTCGCCCCGGGGCAGAACGATGACGTAAGGCTGCTCCAGCAATCGGGCGCGGCTGGCCGGGTCGTCGATCAGCGTCGTCTCCTTGCGGCCCAGACCATGCAGAAAGAACAGCGCCGGCCACGGTTTCCCGCCCGCGCGATAACCGGGCGGATGCACCATCGCAAACGCCATCGGCTTGCTCAGCGCTGCGCTGCGAAAGTCGTAATGCTCGATCCGGTCACCCAGCGGCGTGGATGTCACACCCTCGGGCA
The DNA here is from genome assembly GCA_903854655.1 of uncultured Verrucomicrobiota bacterium. Lineage (GTDB taxonomy): Bacteria > Verrucomicrobiota > Verrucomicrobiia > Verrucomicrobiales > Verrucomicrobiaceae > CAINXC01. The sequence goes on from CAINXC010000804.1 coordinate 3,087, forward strand.
GCGCTGGATCGGCTTTGACTGCGCTACTGGCCAGAAGGAAGAGCATCGCCGTGACAAGCGCCGTCCCATGAGTTCGAGTTCGAATCATGCGACTCTTTTAATGCCGCAAACTGCTCTATGTCAAAGGGATCAAGCCATCCCCCAGACCAAGACAATGCGCATGGTGAAAGCCCTCTTCAATTCTCTGCTGAACCCATCGTGTAGCCAATGCCCTTCCAACGCAAACATTCGCCGCCTTTCCGCCCTGACCATGCCGGACGCAAGATTTGTCAAAAGATGTACACTGACATCGGTTCCGTCGTGCTCAGCGCACTTCGGTGAGCCAAGGCAGCAAGATCCAGCCTGGTCGGTCACCCAGTTGGCGCAGCGCATGGGTTTGCAACTGAGCTTGAGTGGCAGAGGTGAAGACGGGAGCCTTGAGCTTGGCGGCTCGGTCTTCCAGGGCGGGCAATTGAATTATGCGGCTCAGCACGGACGCCTGACCTGGTCTGTCGTGACAGGCCAGGCATAGCATGGTGTCGATGGGGCGGTCGATGTGCCGGGCAGGGAACCGTTGCTGCCATTGCTCCTGTGGCTGGACGAGATGGAAGCCATCACCGCTGAGTGTTAGCGCGGGCTTGGCTTCCCACTCGAAGACAAACTGTGCCGCTGGCCCCGTAAGGATGACGTCGCGATAGACTCGCACTTGGACCGTATCGATCAGTGGCGAGATGACGGGCTTTCCATCTGGCGTGGCCAGCACACTGCGGCGGATCAGCGCCCAAGCGGTGCCTGGTGGGAACTCGCCTTCAGGCACGGGTGGTGGCGCTTGCGTTGCCTTCCCCGTGACTCCGGTCAACGTCAGGGTGCCAGCTTCCTCGCGGGCCAACCCCTGCCGGAGTATGCGCGGCTGGCCTGGCAACTGAGCCAGGTAATCGAGTCCTGCCTTGCGCCCCAGCGGATGCCGCATCCTGACCTCAAACACAGCACAGCTCATGAAGACTTGGTCATGCTCTGGCGTGATGGATCGCTCCTCCTGCGCATCGCGCACAGCGATCCATTCCCCATCGTCTGCCAACAGATCCTTGGGCAGAAAGGCCTTTGGCGCAGTGGGATCATAGGCATGCAACGCCTCTGGCATGGCTGCGGCCAAGGCATAGTTGTCAGGCAACTTGCGGATTTCTGCTTCACTGAGGGCCACCCGCCGGATGCCTTTGGCCAATGCCCGGATGAGTGCCTGGAGCTCGGGTGCTGCGTCAGACACATTCCGCAGATTTACTGCATAGTGAAAAACGGTTAGCAGGTCCCGCTGCATCACAGCTCTGTGCAAAGGGCTGATGTTTGGCGGCAGAGCAGCCTGGCCAAACTCCTGAAGCACCGCCAGCGCACGAGCATTCGACGCACCTGGGTAAGCCAGCTTGAAGTAGTCGGAGTTCGTCGTGGTCATGCCCAGATCCAGCGCATCTCCAGGGCTCACGCGGCTCAGCAGGCTAGCCCGCACGCGATTCCACAAGGCAGTGGGGTCTGGGTCATAGAGCGTCACTGAGACAGGCTCCTCCGCAGTCAAGCGGGCGACTGCGGCGAGGACGAGTGCTGCGAGAAAGGATCGTTTCATAGTGGCGGCAGTGATGAGGGTCTTCATGCTGAGCCCTGGAGTCTAAGGCGCAGGTTTGATCGTGAGGAATATCCACCGCAACACAGGTGCTTCAACGACGATGCCGCTCGAGAGTTCCGCGCCACGCACCGTCCACGAGATACGACGCGTCGCGCGCGAGTCCGCTGACGACAAGCCGCGCGGAGCACGGACCCGGGGTCAGCGTTCATCTTTTGACAATGTTTACCTCCACGCGCCACCAACCTTCGTTTCATGCCTAACAAAAAGAGAGGTGAAAAAAGATTCTTCCTTTTATGCCCCTCAATTTGACAAGCATTCTGATGCGCTGCCGCCTAGCGAATCAAGCCAGCGCTTCCTTGCAATACTGCACGCACTTGGCGACTTCCTTCACGGCGTCTGAGCCATCGGGAATCTTGTACTCCAGTTCGATGTCTGCGGGGAACGGCCACTTCTCTTTTTTGATGAGCTGAAGAACTTCCTTGATCGGCGTCTGGCCTTGTCCCCAGGCGAGGTTGCCACCGTCGGCGGTGCGGTCCTTCAAGTGCAGGTTCAAAATTCGGTCGTGATACTTCTCAAGCACCGGAATTGGCGACAACCCTTTGGAGCCCGCGACGTAGTGGCCGATGTCCACGTTGAAGCCGATGTAGGCGCCGATATCCAGAAGGGGATCGGGCTTGTCGATGACCGGGATGTTGGCCGTGTGGTTATGGAACGCGACCCAGATCTTATGCTTGTCGGCGAAGGGCGCGACCCGCCTCGCCAGCATCTCATTGCGCTCGGTGGTGATGCCAACGCAGCCCAGCGCCTTGGCAACCAGGAAATTGAATTCAATCTCCTCGTCCGAGGGACCGAAGCCAAGCTTGTGCAGGTGAATGTTCACACCGGCGTCGTTGTACATTTTGCGCAGCTCCCGGCACTTCGCCAGTTGCGCCTCGCGATCGGAGTCGGTCACCTTCGGAGCAGGTGTCCCGGGTTTGCCTCCACCTGGAATGCCTGCGTACTGCTGGATGGTATTGCCCATCAGTTCCACTTCGCTGAGTCCGTCGGTAAGCAGGGCCTTGAGCACGTCCTCGGCCGTGGTGGCCATGCTGCGGTAGCTGTAGGAGATGCAGCCGATGCGCACACCGTTGAACACCGAGTTGGGCTTGGCGGCTTCGGCTGCCAAAACCCGACGTGGCAGGGCAAGACCGGCCGCAAGGGCCGCAGCGCTGGTGAGGAATTCGCGCCGGGTGCTGGTCTGATTCGTGGTGATCGAGGTTTTCATGGGTGTGCGTGTGGTATCGAAGCAGAGCAGATCAGATCAGAATGGGGCAGACAATCTTAATTTCGACCCTCTTTGTGGCTTCGTGGCTTTGTGTGAACCAGGAACAGATGCCGCACCGCGTCGGCTGCAACAATGCGCATCGCCACGCCCATCGTGGACAACGTGTCCGAGTCCGTACAGTATGCGATACGAAAGCGGATGCACTTGGTGCAGCGGTCAGCTTCAGCGCATCCGCAAGGCCACCACCGCCTGACATTGGGCATCGGTGGGCCCTAAATATCATCGTCGTGGCGCGTTCCCACCTTGTGAACTCCCTCCTGGCCACCCTCTCGCTGGTTCCTCTCCTGGCATCAACGGCGCTCGCGCAGGCACCAACCGACGCGCCACCCGAGATCGCGGGGCACCGCACCATCCATGGTGCGCAAGTATCCACGCGGCCCAGTCCTGTGCCGCCGCGCTATGTCTTTGGAGCGGAGCGGGACTGGCAGAAGCAGCCGTTTCGCGCCGCAGTGGTGCTGATCGAGTTTCCTGACAAGAAGCACGAGGCCGTCCACAGCGCGGCGATGTATGAGAAGATGCTTTTCTCGCGTGAGGAGTACTTCCGGCAGCCGGATGGCAACCCCTCGTTTGGCAGCATGGCGGACTGGTTCCGGGTGCAATC
>CAINXC010000805.1 GCA_903854655.1 uncultured Verrucomicrobiota bacterium
AAGGTGTTTCTGGTGGTTGATGGACATCCAAGCCACCGGGCAAAAATGGTGGCTTCATACGTGGCCGGATGTCAGGGCGCATTGGAACTGCATTTTCTGCCGCCGTATTCGCCGGACTTGAATCCCGATGAGTTTGTCTGGCAATATGCCAAGACCAACGGCGTGGCCAAGAAGCCGCTCAAGAAGAACGAATCGCTCAAGGAGCGGGTGATGGCCGACTTGGCCGAAATCAAAGCCCGACCAAGATTAGTCCGCTCCTTTTTTGGCGCTCCAAGTGTAGTCTATGCAACGGACTGATCAGTATGAGCAAGGCCGCGCATCTTCTGATTTTCCTGTGTGCAGTCATCCAAACCACCGCTGCAGATGTGGCCGTGCCCGCCGGGGGGCGCGATCTTGTCACGGATGAAGGGCGCCCGCTGTTGCCCAAGGAGGCTGGCATTGCCGCCGCCACAGCCCTTTCATCCGCCGATCCATTGTGGAAGACCACCTGGCATTTCGAGATAATGCAGCAGCCTGTAAACGCCTGGAGCGTTCAGCTTGGCGCGAACATCCAGGGTGAGATCAAGCAGGGGGACCGCTGCCTGCTGCTGTTTCACGCCCGCGCCGCGAAGGGCACCAAGGCCTTCGGCTCCGCCAATGTGGAAAAGCGCGAACCGCCGGACTATTCCAAGCTGGGCAAGACCGATTTCAAAGTTGGTGCGCAGTGGGAGGAGGTCATTCTGCCTTTCATCGCCAGTGGCACCACAGTCATTGGCAAGGCGGGCGTGGCCATCCATCTCGGCGGCGAGGTGCAGTCCATCGAGCTGGGCGGTGTGCGCCTGCTCGACTACGGGCCGGACTTTGCTTTCGAGTCGCTGCCACATCCCGCCATCTCCTATGACGGTCGCGAGCCCGATGCGCCCTGGCGCAAGCAGGCGCTGGAGCGCATCGAGAAGATCCGCAAAGGCAATTTCACCATCGAAGTCGTGGACAAGGACGGCAGGCCGCAGGCGGGCGTCGATGTTCATGCGGTGCTCAAGCGCCATGCCTTTGGTTTCGGCTCCGCCGTCACCGCCAAATGGCTCAATGACGAGTCCAGCGACGGCAAGAAGTACCGTGAGATCGTCTCCACGATGTTCAGCAAGGTGGTGTTCGAGAACGACCTAAAGCCCTTCGCCTGGGATGCCGAAAGGGACCCGAAGAGCACTGGCAGCTTCCGCAAGGAGTGGCTCGACAAGGGGCTCGCCTGGTGCGCCGGGCAGCACATTCCGGTGCGTGGCCACTACCTCATGTGGAGGCCGTGGGAACCTTGGTCACGGGAGATGAAGGACAGGCCCGAGGCCCTGCGCCAGCGCCTTTGGGATCACATGAGCGAGAAGCTGCCGCTGGTGGGCGACCGCGTGGTCGAGTGGGACTGCATCAACCATCCCGCAGGCTGGGAGGCCAAAGGTTGCATCGTCACCTTGCTCGGCCCCGAGATCTATACTCGTGCGCATCACAAAGTTTCATTTTGAGAAGAACTGGAAGTTGAGCGACAGCAGACTGTGAAGTTCGGCTGAGGCTGCGCCTCCAAGCTCATCAAGGCATTCGTCGATGGC
>CAINXC010000806.1 GCA_903854655.1 uncultured Verrucomicrobiota bacterium
CCCTCGCCTCTGCCCTTTGCGGGCATCAAGGTGGGGAAGAAACCCACCGCCCGCTACCACAGCCGCATAGATGCCGCCAACCTCATCGCTGCCGCCAGAACAGAGCTTGCCGCCGTGCCCTCCCGCCAGGAGCAGTTCAAGATATTCTGCCTCGCCTTGACCTGCGGTTTGCGCAAGGCCGAGGCCGACAGCCTGCTTTGGTCACAGGTCGATTTCGCCAATGCTCAGATTCGCATTGAGGCCACGGAACACTTCACCCCCAAATCAGAAGACGCGATTGGCGAGGTGGACATTGATCCCGAGGTGCTCGCCTTGCTCAAAGGCTGGAAGGCCAAGGCCACAGGCCCCTTTGTGGTCGAGTCACCGCAGGCCCCGCAGTACCACGGCACCGCCGCTCACTGGTATCGTTGCAAAAAGGACTTCAAGGCCCTTTACGCATGGCTGAAGGCCAAAGGCATCAACGCGCGGAAGCCCCTTCACGAACTGCGGAAAGAACTCGGCGCCATCCTCGCCAGCGATCAGGGTATCTTTGCCGCGCAGCGCGTCTTGAGGCACGCCCAAATCAGCACCACGGCGAGCTACTACGCCGACAAGAAGCGCCGGATCACCGCAGGGCTTGGCGGACTGCTAGGCCCCGCCGCCAAGATCACCCCATTCCCGGCCCCAGATCGGCCGGCAGCATCGGAAACGCTGGTTGCCAATGCCGCCTCCTAGGCCCGGTTCAAACAGAGGCCACCACTTCCAATTCCATCCGCCCAATGAGTGCCGACACGGGACAAGAAAGAAAACGGCGAGGCAGGCCCAAAAGCGCCAAAGAATTGCCATCAGAGCAATCATGCGTAAGCGTCTGGGAACGGGCTGCACCGGGGGAAATCAACGACCTCACTGGCAAGTTTGTGCCCCTTGTTGAACTGCCACGTATCTTCATCCCCGACGATTTACTCGACAACAAGGAGCTGGTTCAGCTTGCGGGCCGCGCGGACCCACCACCTTTCGGCCACCCGACGCGCTTGCGTTCGATCATTCAGCAGCCGATACCCGACTGGAGCACCGCCCAAATCGACCCAAAGACAACGCCGCAGCCCTGGCACTTGCTCAACTCCCCTTTCGATCTTTGGAGCCTTTGCCCGAACTCGACTGAGGAGCAAAAACAGCAGTTCTGGCGAGGATGGAAGGACAGCGAGGCCAATCGCCTCTCACTCATCGCCCGCGATGGCTGGCCAAATGGTGCCCTCGCAGAACCTCACAGGGCGGACGTTTCCAAGGTCGCGCTACAATCAATGCTTGATGGAATCATGCGGGAACTCCTGCGGTTGCACAGGCAAGGAATCACGCCCGAAGCGATGGCCGAATTGCTCTACCTCGAAGGGCTTTCCCGCGCCCCGGATGTATGCCGACAGGCTGGCATCGTCTCGCCCTGTGCCACGGGATTGAGGCCAGCGGCTCAGCCAGTGCATCCCCTCAGCAAGCCAGCTAGCAACCTCAGTGGCACGGTGAGCGGCGACGCTGAAGCCGAACTGAAAGCGGCGAAACGGCAAGCAAGGGATGACGGAAACGAAGCGCTCTGGAAGACTCTCCATGAAGAGCTAACCCTGGTCCGACAGCACGGCGATTCCGTCCGCTGGGCATGGGAGCAATTGCAGATCCTTACCGGGCAGCTCGGGGCCGCACTGCTTCTCTCGATTGCCAAAGGCAATCCCCGGCCATTCACCGATCTATCCAACGAAGTCCGACACCGGTACTCCGGCAAGCACCAAACCGCC
>CAINXC010000807.1 GCA_903854655.1 uncultured Verrucomicrobiota bacterium
ATTCGTCGTGTCACCTTCGATCTGACCGGCCTGCCGCCCACTCCCGAAGAGGTCGAGGCCTTCGTCGACGATGCCTCTCATGAAGCCTTCGCGCACGTGGTGGACCGCCTGCTTGCCTCGCCGCAGTATGGCGAGCGGTGGGGCCGCCACTGGCTGGATGTCGTGCGCTATGCGGACACCTGCGGCAACGCGTCCGACTATCCGGTTCCGCAGGCCTACAAGTACCGGAACTACGTCATCAAGGCTTTCAACGCCGATCTGCCGTTCGACCAGTTCATACGCGAACAGATCGCCGGCGACCTGCTGCCCGCCGCATCGGATCGCGAACGCTTCGATCACGTTATCGCGACGGGCTATCTGGCCATCTCGCGCCGCTTCGGCGGCGGCAAGGGGCCCGTGAACCTCACCATTGACGATGCCATTGACAACATGGGTCGGTCCTTTCTCGGGTTGTCCGTGGGCTGTGCGCGCTGCCACGATCACAAGTTCGATCCCGTGCCGCAGGCCGACTACTATGCGCTGTACGGAATCTTCAGCAGCACGACGTTTCCGCATCCCGGTGGAGAGGGCATGAACCGGCCGGCGGACCTCGTCCCAATCGCGGCCAAAGCCGAGCTTGAAGCCGCAACGAAGCCGTGGCGTGAGCGCATCGCCGTGCTGGAGGCCGAAGTGAAGAAGCTCGAAGCTGCGAAGGTCGATCTGGATAAGAAGCCGGACGGCCCGGAAAAGAAGGACTCCGTCACGCAGGCCACCAAGAGCGTCACGGAAGCCAAGGCCAGGCTCAGGCAGGTCGCCGACACCGTTCCCTATGAACTGGCCTATGCGGTCGCCGACGCAAAAGGAGCTAACACGCGCCTGCAAGTTCGTGGCGACCCGGAACGCCTGGGCGAAGAGGTGCCGCGCGGTTTTCTACAGGTTCTCGGCGGCCAGAAGCTGCCCAAGGACACCACAGGAAGCGGCCGCCTGGACCTTGCCGGATGGATCGCCGACCCGGCCAACCCGCTCACGGCGCGAGTGATGGTGAACCGCCTCTGGCAGCATCATTTTGGCCGCGGCCTCGTCTCCACGCCCAACGATTTCGGCACCCGCGGCCAGTTGCCGACCCATCCCGAGTTGCTGGACTACCTCGCGCAGCGTTTCATCCAGAGCGGATGGTCGGTCAAGGCCATGCATCGCCTGATGCTCCTTTCGCACACCTGGCAGCTTTCCAGTCTTGCACCCGAAGCAGCCTCTGCCGATCCCAACAACACCCTCTGGTGGCACGCCGAGCGCCGCCGTCTTGATGCTGAATCGATTCGCGACGCCATGCTTTTCGTCAGCGGTGATCTCGACCCCACGCCTGGCGGCGCGCATCCCTTCCCGCCCGTGCACACGTGGGGCTTCACGCAGCACAACCAGTTCTTCGCGGTTTACGACAACCACCAGCGCTCCGTGTACCAGATGCAGCAGCGTTTGCGGAAGCATCCCTTCCTGGGGCTGTTTGATGGAGCGGACACGAACTCCAGTACGGCCGTGCGCGATCCCAGCACCACGCCCCTTCAATCGCTGTTCATGATGAACGACAGGTTCGCTCACGAGCAGGCCGCCCGATTCACCTCCCGCCTGCTCACGCTGGCAACGAATGATCCCCAACGCATAGACCGCGCCTTCCGCATGCTCTACGCGCGGCCACCAGAACCCGAGGAAGTCCGCATGGCCACCGACTATCTCGCCCAAATCCGTTCGCAGCTCGACGCCAAAAACCTTCCCGCCGACCAAGCCTGGCCCAGCTTGGTCCGAGCCTTGCTCGGAGCCAATGAGTTCCTCTACCTCGATTGAACCATGTATCGCCGCACCGCCATCCGCTCGCTTGCCGGAAGCTCGCTCCTGCTCCCCGGCATCGTTTCCGAACTGCTGGCGGCAGATGCCAGACGCGATGCCGTTGCCGCCGATGACCCGCTTGCGCCGAAGCCCCCGCACTTCCCAGCCAAGGCCAAAAGGGTGATCTTCCTGCACATGAGCGGCGGCGTCTCGCACGTGGACTCGTTCGACTATAAGCCGCGGCTCATCACCGACCACGGCCAGCCTTACGAGGTGCCGAAAAAGATGCTGGAAGCCTTCGCGGTCAGCAATCGAAGCGCGGTGAAGTTCTTCAAGAAGCCCGATTGGGAGTTCAAGCAGCGAGGCCAGTCCGGCCTCTGGATCAGCGAGATGTTCCCCCACATCGCCACGCGAGCGGATGACATCTGCCTCATCCGCTCGATGTACAATGATCACGCCGACCACGCGCAGGCCACGCTGGGCATTCACACCGGCTCCGTGAGCTTTACGCGGCCAAGCATGGGATCGTGGGTAAGCTACGGCCTGGGCACCATGAATGCGAACCTGCCGAGCTTCATGGTCATTGCACCGGCGCTGCCATACGCCGGCGGCCAGGTGTGGTCTGCGGACTTTCTGCCGGGCTGTCACCAGGGCACACGCGTGGTGCCGGGCCCCGAGCCGGTGCCGGACATCAAGCCGCTGGTGGCCGATGCGCATCTGCAGGAAATGGAGCTCGGGATCGGCGCCGCGTTCAACCGCCGTCATCTGCTGGCCCGTGGCAGCGACCGACAGTTGGCGGCACGCATCAAGTCCTTTGAAACGGCGTACGGAATGCAGGCCGCAGCACCGGAAGCATTTGATCTGGGCAAGGAAACGGATGACACGCACAAGCTTTACGGCCTGCCACGTGGCAGCACGAAGGGGTTTGGCTGGCAATGCCTCATCGCCCGCAGGATCGCCGAACGCGGCGTGCGTTTCATCGAGCTGATTGACACAGGAGCCTCAGGCAACTGGGACGCGCATGGCGACATGGCCACGCATGGCCCCCTCGCCAAAAATGTGGACCAGCCCATTGCGGCGCTCCTCACCGACCTCGAGCGGCGCGGCATGTTGAAGGACACGCTTGTTGTGTGGGCCACAGAGTTCGGCCGCACCCCGTTCAATACCTCAAAGGAGTCCAAAGGCCGCGAGCACCACGCCCAGGCCTTCACTTGCTGGATGGCCGGCGGTGGCGTGAAAGGCGGCCAGAGCTACGGCGAGAGCGACGACCACGGCAACGCCGTGGCTGCCAACGGCGTTCACGTCCATGACTTCCACGCCACCATGCTGCATCTGCTCGGGCTCGACCACACGCGCCTCACTTTCCGTCACTCGGGTCGTGACTACAGGCTCACTGACGTGCATGGAAACGTCGTGAAGGACATCCTTGCGTAGAGGTTCGCGGACACGCCTCCTGCCCCCCTGTGATCCCTACGCAGAGCTTGCCCCCGGGAGGGGCAAGCTATCGGAGCCGGGCTACAGCAGCTTCTCGCCCCCAGTGTACTTCTTGAGCGCGTCGGGATCGAGTTCCAGACCGAGCCCTGGCTTCGTCGGAATGGCAAGCATGCCGTCGCCATCCAGCTGCCAGCCGCCCACCGTAATCTCGTCGATGAACGGGGAGCCGGTGAGGTACTCGACCAGATCCGTGTCATGGAAGGCGGAGGCGAGGTGCAGATCGGCGGCAAGACCCACGGCGGTGTTCCACCCGTGCGGGATAAAGCGCACGCCATGATCCTGGGCCATCCTTGCGATGCGGCGCTCTTCGCTGATGCCGCCCACCTTGGTCACGTCGGGCTGGATGATGTCGAAGGCGCGGGCTTCGAGCCAGGGCTGGAATGCCTGGCGCCGAGTAAGCACTTCGCCGCCGGAGATGGGCACCGGAGAGTGCTCGCGCAGTTTCACATAGTCCTCAAGAGCATCCGGGTTCAGCGCTTCCTCGAACCAGTGCACATCGTAATCGGCCAGCATTTGGGCGGTGTTCAGCGCCCACTTGTAGCCATTGGGCCAGAAGGCGTCGCTGCCGCCGGCATCGACCATCAGGCGTGACTCAGTACCCACGGCCTCGCGCGCCGCCTTGACAATGGCTTCGTCAGTCGCGGCGTTGCGACGACCGAACGGTCCCCACCCAATCTTGAAGGCGCGGAAGCCTTGAGCCTTCACGGAGAGCAGGTGGTCACGCAGTTTCGCGGGCTCATCCATCAGGAGGGAGGCGTAGGGCTGCACGCGCTCGCGATAGCGGCCGCCCAGCAGCCGGCCCACAGGCTGGCCGGTGGCCTTGCCCAGCAGATCCCACAGGGCGATGTCGATGCCGCTGATGGCATGGGTGACCGAGCCGCCGCGCCCGAGCCAGAACATGTTCTGGTGCAGCTTCTCACTCACGCGCTCGGGTTCCAGGGCGTTCTCGCCGCGATACAAGGGCTCAAGCAAGGCGAGCGAGGCTCGGACCAGCGCGTCATTCGTGAACACGCTGCCGAGGCCCACGGCTCCTTCATCCGTGTGAACGGCAATGAGCGTATGGACGCAGTCGTCAGGTCGGAGTTCATTGCTCCAGCCGCCTTCGGGCGTGGCTCCGCGCAAGCCTGCGCAGCGGATTTCTCGGATCTTCATGTGGGTGGGGTGTGTCGTTGGAAAAGCTTTGCCGCCGGTGTGAACAGCACCTCGGCATCAAGCGGGAAGATAGGGCGTGGACAGCGGGTGTGGCCGAGGTAGGGCAGATTGGCGCTGGAGGAGCCAGGCGCATCCACGTTCACCATGCGGGCGCACCAATCAGCATACATGTGATGCTGGCAGTGCGGCGACTTCACCACGACGGCATCGAAGCGTCCGGGGTTCTGGCCGTGCGCGTAGAAGAAGGAGCGGTCATAGAGGTTCACGGCGCGGCTGCTGACCACCAGCGTGAAGTTGCCTGCCTCAAGCACGGCTGTGGGCCCCGCATACCATTGTTCGCCAAACGATTCGCTGCGGAACAAACCATCCGCCAGCAAGCGAACCTTGGCGGTGATCGGCAAAGGTTGGAAGCGCCTGGGATCAAGCGTACCGCCCAGCGTGATTTGAAGGGTGGCGCCAATGCCTGCGGCGAAAGCTTGTTTCACGGCGGGCTCATCCACGATGGGGATGAGCGTGCGGCCGGCGTAACCCGCCTCAATGAGCTTGCGAAGCACGGCGTTGCTGTCGCCCGAGGCTCCTGAACTCGTGGCATCGGCGGCATCCACCAATGCAATGGTTCCCTTGGTGTTGGCCTTCGCCAGGCTGGCCATTTCGTCAAGACTCGAAAGCGGCACACGCATCCTCTCGTGGTTGGCCCAGAAGCTTTCGGCGATGCGCAGGGCCTCGCGCTCGGCGAGGGCAGGATCGTTGTCTGTCACCACGAAGCTATAAGTCTGGAGCGACGGCACGTCGGTGAACGGGTTGCCGATGAACATGCCGGCGGAGAGGCCGGGGGCGGTGTTCTCAGCCGTCTTGGCAATCGCGATGCTTTGACCAAACAAGCCCGTGGCGGTGATCAGCTCGTCGCCGCGCACCAGGGCCGGGATGGCGACCTTCGCGGTCACCGGCTTCACCTCCCCGGCCACAATGCGCAGGAGCAGGCGGGCTGCCCGCTGTCCGGTCTCAAAAAAATCCACGTGAGGATAGGTGTGATACGCAACGATGGCATCGCTGTGCCGCACCATCTTGTCTGTCAGGATGCCGTGGAGGTCGAGCGAGACGACGATGGGAATCTTCTCGCCGAGGATCTTGCGGGTTTCGGCGAGAAGATGGCCTTCAGGGTCCGGCTCCTCCTCGCTGGCCAGGGCCCCGTGCATGCAGAAATAAACGCCGTCCACGGGCGGCGCATGGCGGATGCCTTCGAGAAACTCCTGAGCAATGCGTTCCCAGTCCGGCTTGGCCAGGGTGCCGCCGGAGGTGATGAAGAAGGCGCTGTAAGTGGGGACCAGGTCGACGCCCCCGGCAGCATCAAACACACCCAGTGCGCCGCCGACCTCGTTGCGCACCGTGCGATGGTACTCGATCAACTCATTTCCACGGCGGACGCCAAAGTCGGCGTAGCCGCTCAGGTGCGGATTGAAGGTGGAAACCTCCTGTTTGCATTCAGCGACAAGGATTCTGGGCATGTGACAAATGTGGTCAGGGTGCATCAAGGGCCGCCGTTTTCCAAGCTTCATCAAAATAGCCTGCGCGGACGACCTCTTCAGGAAAGGATGACGACGACGGCTCCCACTTTTCCGCACCGCCACCGACTTTCATCAACGCGCAATCGCCGAGGCGGGGAAAGAGCAAATAGTTGAAAGCCGCGAACTCCTTCTCGTGGAAGGTGTGGCCGCTGTTGACCACAACGTAACGGTTGGTTGCGAACGGGCTCGGGCAGATGAACACCGGCGAGTGATCTTTGGCGCTGTAGATGCCGCCGCCAACGTGCACTTCGTCAGGCGTCCAGCTCACCGGCAGGTTTGGCAACGCCTTCGCGATCCATGAATTGCTGCCCGGGTCACCGAACAAGATGAGGTGCTTCTCTCGCACATCGGCTTCGGTGACCTCGGTGTCGTCCTTGACTTGGAGGTCGCCGCGCATGTAACGCGCCCACTCGTACTGGAAGCGACGCAGGCTGGCGGCGGCCCAGGCGTTAACTGCGGCATTCCAAGGCTTGCCGGTGCCACGCACGCACAGGAAGGGCGTGGCGAAGGCATCGTCTATCGGGCCCTGCAATCCGGGTCTCTTGCCGGAAAGTGCGATCTGATCCCTGGTGCCGTCACAGGTCCAGGAGTCACCGTTGCGGGAGAAGACAAGCACTTCACTCCTCTTGTGACTTGGCAGTTTGATGGCGCTCCCACGAATGCTCAGGGAGGTCAGCGGCCGATGGATGGCGAACCGGGTGATATTGGTGGCGACAAGGACCTCCATGGCGTCCCCGTCGTTGACGTCCGCCTTGAATTCGGCGCGCTGATAGTGATGGCCCAGCGACAGGATCTCCAGCCAGTGGCAGCGGTTGTACTTGAGCGTCCACGTAACGAAGCGAATGTCCTTCGGATCGTGATCCAAACCTTTCTCGACATGCTCTCCGATGCGCCGCAATTGCTCCTTGTGCGTCACAGGATCAATCATGTGGGCCGTGCCGGGCGAGATGATGTAGTTCAGCTGCAACCCTTCCTTTGCAAAGGTCTCGGCCACATGCACATGGGACTGGAAGAACGGGTCCCTGTCGCCGATCGCCTCGATGGCCGGCACCACGCCGGCATTGGCCACGTAATCAACGGAATCGAGCATGTGCAAGGCAAGCTCCTGGCGCGGCGGCAGAGGGCCCACCTTGATGAAGCCTGGGATGGGCGTTTCTGAGAACCGGTGCGTATCAACATAGCCGCAGTAGGGGCCGATGGCGACGAAGCTGTCGGGATGCTTCAGGCCCAGGTGCCAGGTGCCGGAAGCCCCCATCGACATGCCGCGCAGGACGATGCGGTCGCGGTCGATGTGGTAGTTTCGGCAGACTGCTTCGATAGCTTCGAACACGTCGGTCTCGCCCGCCCAGCGATAACAGTTCTCCACCCGCCCCAGAGGATGCAATTCGATGTACTCGGCCTCGGGCGCCGTCTTTTCCTCATCCCCTTCATCGAAGCGCGCCCCAAACCGCAGTTCGCTGGCGCCCACGGGTTTCGAACTGCCGTGAAGAACAACGTCCAACCGGATGGCCTTGGTGCCGTCATAGCTCTGCGGAATGATCACCCCATAGGGCTGCGTGGAACCATCCACGGCGGACACGTAACCTCGCAAAACCTTGCCTTTCTTTGAAGTCCACGGCGTTTGATTCTGAGTAATAAGGTCCGCACGTTGCGTGCCCCGCGTGAGCGCCTTCTTGATCTGGGCTATGTCGTTGGCTGCTGGAGTGGCGTCGTAACGAAGAGTCCATTCGACCGCCTTGTGAAACACTTCTGCGTCGGCACGGATGTCATCACCGGCCGGCTTGAGCAGGCTTATCTCCCCGGCCAGTTGGAGCGCCTCTGCTTTCAATCCACCCGCATCGTCCAGCACGAACTCCATGGCCGTGCAGGTGTCCTCATAGGTGGTGGAATGCCCGCCCGCCTCGCGATGAATGCTGAGCACCCTGCGACCTGCCTGCTTGAGCCTGTCCACCAGCCGAAGCACGCTTTGCGGCGGCACCACGTCATCCTTGCCGCCGGTGGTGAAGGCGATCGGCATGGTGAAACGCTCCGGCCACAGCTCGGCGCTGCGCTTCTTGTCCTCTTCGGGCACGGCGGCTTTGCTGCCACCGAAGGAGGCGCTGATGGCGTCCTGAAATTTCTCGTACTCCACCAGGTTGGCGGTCCCGTTGAGACTGCATGCGCCTGCGACAAGGTCTGGGTGCAAGGCCGCAAAAATCAGCGTTGCTGTGCCGCCCATCGAACCGCCAGCCACGAACACGCGCCCCACTTTATGCATTTGCTTCACTTCGCCGATGATCTGCACGACATCCGCTTCGGCGGCAGGTCCCATCCACGAGGTCTTGGCGCGGTAGTCCGGCGCAACCACAATCATTCCATGCTTGGCGGCCACATCTCGCACACCACGGCACTCGCCGCGCGCATCCTTGATGAACTGCCAGCGGTCGGACCCATGTCCGTGAAATGCCAGCACCACATCATGGATGGCCTTCCCATCAAAGCCCGGCGGCGGCAGTTCCACGTACCGCTGTTCGGTGCCGTCAATGTGCGATTGGAAGGCGACGTCCAGAGGCTCCCCTCCAAACGCCGGGGCGGCAACAAGCAGGGCAAAGGCAACAAGGAGTCTCATGATGTGGCTGGCTTGGGGATCGGCTTCCTGGCACGGAAGAACCGCCGCCAACTCAGGGCGCAACCGGTGTAGACGAGCACCAGGCCCGCAAGGCAGGCAAGCAATGCGAGGGCCTGTCCCCAGAAGCCGAGGATCTCGCCCGTGTGACCGCAACGCGCCAGGGCGCGGGCCCGGTTTCCCTGCTCGTCATTCGCCCAGCCGCTCGCCTTGACGATCCTGCCGCTCGCCGTCTCCAGCACGAGGGTGTGCGACTTCGTGCGCTCGGCGGGCAAACCCAGATTGACGATGAGGCCGACCGTGCGTTGCTGGTCAATCGGCTTTGGATTGGTGAAGATGATGGCGTGCCAGCCTGGAAACTGCTGTTTAGCGATGGTCATCAGATCATTCCATACCACGGGTCTGTTGATTGCAGGCCCGGCTGCGGCGGCCGGAGCGGCAGGTTGCGCAGCGGCGAGCAGATGATGGCTGGCAAAGCTCCTCCACCATTGATCCACGGGCTTGAAGGAGAGCACCAGCCCGCTGGCGGCAATGATCAGCAGCGGCAGCAGAAACCAGAAGCCGAGCACGTTGTGCCAGTTCCAGTCGCGCGCTTTGCCGCCCACGTCGAAGCGCATGACGAGAGAGCTTCGCAGCGCCTTCCACCGCCAATGCCGCGGCCACCACAGGTACAGGCCGGAGACCATGAGAAACACGAAGCACGCGTTCGACACGTCGACGATCCAATACCCGGCGACCATCCCCACCAGTCCGACGTGGAGCTGCGTGATCCAGCGAAAGAACGCGCGCAGCGAAGCCGCACCCCGGCCCAGCACTTCACCAGACCATCCGTTGATCATCACAAAGGGCTGGCTGGCGTACCGGATGCGCACAGGCATTCGCGGATCGGCCGGCCATTCGACGTTCACCGCCTTGTCCTTCTCCACCTGTCGCGCATTGGCGATGAGGACATCGGGCGAAAGCAGGGTCGTCACACCTGCCGGCGGCAGCGCACGCGAATCACGTTCGGCCCAATCGACCGTCTGCTTTTCGAATGCGAGAATCGCACCCGTGAGGCACAACAGGACAACAACAATTCCAGTGAGGATGCCGATGACGAGGTGGGTCCAGAAAAATGCTTTGCGAATCATGACGGAGGTTGCTTCATCGGCCGCGGACCGGTGCTTCTATCGTTCGTTGCGAACTACTTGCCCGCAGGCGCCTTGGCCACGGCGGCAGACTCCTTGTTCTTCGGCCACTCCGCGTTGGGCAGGGCCTCCCACACCTTGAGATTGCGGAAGCTGGCCTCCGTGCCCACGCCCAGCATGATGCTGTGCTTGTCCTTGCTGATGAGCGGATTGCTGAAGGTGGCGCTTTGGCCGTCCATGGAACCCACGACCTCATCGCCCATGATCTCCATCACAACGGTGTGCCATTCGCCGAGCTTGATGGGTGCCTTGGCGACGGCTGCGGGGTTCTTGTCGCGCTGCTTGGTGGCGGGGTTGATCCTGGTGTCGTCATACGGCACCATGCTGAACCCGCTTTGGCCGCCCATGAGGGCGCAGACATAGTCCCTGGTGTCGGTCGCCTTCACGAAGAAGGAGCGATACAGGCGGCCGTTGGCGGGCGCATCGTCCAGTCGTACATCACACTGAATGATGGCGTCCTTGAACTGGATGCCATAGGAGGCGGTGGCGGGATGGTGCGCGTCCGGATGCTCGACGCCCTTGAAGGTGCCGTCGTTCTGCTGCCAGTTGCCGCCTTTGATGCCCCCGGTGTTGTAGCGCCAGCCGCTGAAACCGCTGGCAAAGCCCATGGGCTTGCCGGTAAAGGGCGCGAGGGGCTTGGAGAAGTCCTCGCTGTACAACAGCTTGCCACGGGTGGTCATCAGCGTCTTGGGGAGTTCATCGGCGACAAGCAGGGCGGATGAGAAGGCGGCCAGGAGGAAAAGAGAAAGTTTCATGGGCGGAAGCGGTGGACTAAGAGTCTCTGTCAGGGATGATTTTTTGGGAGGCCAGCCATTTCACGGAAGCGGCCTTCCATTGCTCCCAGAGAGGCCCTTTGCAGCCATTGAGGCCATGACCGCCGGACGGGAGTTCAAGGTATTCAACAGGCACGTTGTGCGCCTTCATGGCGGCGACGAAATCCCGGCTGTTGCTCACTGGCACGGCCTTGTCGTCAACGGCGTGAGCGAGAAACGTGGGAGGCGTGTTGTCCGTGACTTGCAACTCGTTGGAGAACAGGCGCACCAGCTCAGGCTTGGGGTTCGGTCCCAGCAGCTTGGCCTTGGATCCGGCGTGGGTGTTCTCGCCCATCGTCACCACGGGACAGACCAGAAGGGCGAAGTCCGGCCGGCAGCTCTGCTTTTCAATGGGATCGGCGGCATCGGGCTTGCCCTGATCAAAGTGGGTGTCTGCGGTGGAAGCCACGTGGCCGCCGGCCGAGAAGCCCAGGATGCCGATGCGATGCGGATCAATCTTCCATTGGGTGGCGCTGGCACGCACCACGCGAATCGCATGCTGGGCATCGAGCAGAGGCACCAGCATCCGGCCTTCAGGCAGGCGGTACTCCAAGATGATCGCCGCAATGCCGTGGGCGTTGAACCATTCCGCGATGGGATAGCCCTCCCGTTCGGTCACATGACGGACATAACCACCGCCGGGACAAATGACCACCGCCGCACCGCTGGCCTTGCCTTCGGGCGGAAGATAGACTTTCAGGTTCAAATCGACCTTTTCTGTGGTCCCGTCGCCGTTGGGTGCCTGGTCGGGCCAGAGTGCGATCCGCACGGTCGGAGGCAGTGTTTCGGGTGGTTCCGGGGCCGCCAACGCAAGCGAGTGCGTGGCGAGTGCGATGAGGGTGGCGAACAGCTTGCGTTTCATGAGGTGTCAGTGAATATTTTGGTAGTCGCGAGGAAACATTGTCTTAATGCCAACGACCAGCGCAAGTCCTGCGAGAACATAAGCGCAGGCGGTGAGAGAAAGCAGGCCGCCGATACCGAGGGTTTGCTTCCAAAGGCCGCCGAACAGCGTTGCCACGCCGGACATGAGGGCTCCGCAGAAATTGAGCGCGCCGACGGCGGAGGCCCGGGTATCCGCAGGCACCACCTCAAAGGCCGCCGGGAAGATGTTGCCCATCAGGAGGCCGCTGAACAAACCAAAGCCGGCGGCGGCGATGCGGGTCGAGATGAGGGAATCGCTGTTGCCCAGGGCCCGCAAACAAGGGGCGCAACACAGCAGCGTGATGACCATGAGCCACAGCCGCGCGGCCTTGGTGCGGTGGCTCATTTGATCGGCGAGCACTCCGCCTCCAAGAAGGCCGACAAGCGTGGTGCCCTGCAGGTAGATTGTGGCGTTGAAGGCCGCATCGGACTGGTTGAGCGTGAATTTGTCGTGCAAAAAGGTGGGCAGCCATCCGTAGAGCAGCCACAGGCCGAAAACGAACACGGGAAACACCACGCACAGGAGCAGGAAGGTGGGCACCTGCACCAGGGAGGCAAGAGCGACCTTGCCATTGCTTGATGTTGTTTCCGGTCGCGGTTCTTCCTTCACGCCTTTCAGAAACAGGAAATAGGGCGCTGCATAAATAATGCCCATGGCACCAAGCACAAAGAAGGCGTCGCGCCACTCTCCACGGTTCGCCATCCATCCGCCAAACCAGCTGCCCGCCACGCTGCCGGCGATCTGCGCGGTGGTTAGGATCGCAATGGCCCGCGAGCGCTGCTCCGGCGCATGGGCGTTGGCCGTGAGCGCGATGGCCGTGGGCATGAAGAGTGATTCCGAAATGCCCATCACGGCACGAAGGAACAGCAGGATGATGGCGCTGGAAGCAAGGCCGGTGGCAATGGTGATGACGCTCCACACGGCCAGGCTGAGCACCACCCGCAGCCGTTTTGAAAAGCGTTCCCCTAGCTGCCCTGCAATAGGACAGCCAAAGGCATAAACCCAAAGAAAGGACGCACCAACCAGGCCCAGCTGCCTGTCGCTCATGCCAAGGTCCGCCTTCAGCGAGGGGAACATGGAGAAGGCGGTCTGGCGGTCCGCATAGTTGAGGAAGTACGCCACCCACATGAACGCCACCAGCAGCGCCGCCTGGCGCTGTGTTACGAGAGTCGATGAGGGAGCTGACGTGCTCAAGACCGGGGGCGGACGTTGTTACTTCTCCAGCACCTGCACCCATTCACCATCCATCAGCACAGGCGATTTGCCGATGCTCACATGAATGGATTTGTGCTCCTTGCCATCACTGGGATTGGTGCGGAGGACGGCCGTTGCGAGAGCGTGATTCATTGGTGGAGTATGAGATGGTTTCAGGCGCGGAGGACGTCCCGTGCGTTGACCCGCTGAGCAATGACGGCGACGCAGTCGCCCTGCTGGGTAAGACATGGGGCACGCATGGTGATGAGGTAGCCGGCGCTCTGGGCAATGACGGGTTCAGGTGTGCGATCCGCACGCTCCAGGTGGTGAATGGAGCCAATTGCCTGGCCCTTCTTCACCTTGGCTCCCAGCTCGACCGCGATCTCAAAGACACCGCTTTCGGGCGCCAGCAGGTAATCCTCCCGATGCAGCGCCTGCGTGAGGATGGCGGGCGGCAGGCCAAGACCGGCCCGGGTTTGCTCACGGCCCTTCAAGGCGCCGACGTGGATGAGCACGTTGCGCAGGCCGCTTTGCGTGAGCCGGTGCACGCTCGCCGGAATGCCTTCGCCGCCGCCCATCTCCGTGGTGATGACGAGCCTGCCCTGGTTCTCGGCTTCCACGGGGAGAAGGCCCGTGCCGGCGATATCGGCATAAAGGAAGTGGAAGTCTGAATTCCAGGCGAGCATTGCGGCCATCATGCGCGCCCGTTGCTCACGGTCCGGCACCACATGCATGTGCGAGCACGGCACAAACTCCATGCTGCGCCCGCCGGAGTGAATGTCGATCACCACATCGCTGATCGGAAACAACACCGTGCGCAGGTAATGCGCAATCTGGCTGGTAACCGGGCCTTCAGGCTCGCCCGGAAAGGCGCGGTTCATGTTCATGCCATCGAGCGGCGACAGGCGCGTGGCGGCACGGGCGGCGGGGAAATTTAGCGAGGGAATCAGGATGAGCCGGCCGGTGACCTGCTCGGGCATGACCTGCCGGGCAAGCTTCATGATGGCGATCTGGCCCTGGTACTCGTCGCCATGATTGCCACCCAGGGCCAGCACCGTCGGGCCCTTGCCGTGCACGATGACAGTGATGGGAATCATCACATTCGCCCAGCCGCCGAGGTTGTGGGAGTAGGGCACCTGGAGAAAGCCCTGCTGCTTTCCGGGCTTGTCGAAATCGAGTGAGGTGACGACCATGATGACAGGGCTCTATTTGGCTGAGGTCTTGAGCTTCGCGTCGAGTTCATCGAGCTTGAAGCGGACGCTCATCACATACGCCGTCTCGCCCTGGGTCCAATGACCGTAGGTGGTGGTGACAAACATTCCATCGGGCAGCAGCTCGATGCCCGGATAGGTGCAATCGGCGCCCTTGGTGTTGTGCATGATGCGGATGCGGTACTGGCCTTCGGTGCCCTTGACGATGTCGTCGTAGGTTCCAACCCAGCCCACCCAGTCGCCTTTGGTGGCGCTCACGTGCGTGGTGTCGCGGAAGCTGATGAACAGGCGGCCATCCGGGCCGTATTTGGCAACGTGCCGGTCACCGGTGAGAGCGGCCGGCAGTTCGCGCGGCTCGGTCCAGGTGAGACCATCATCGTTGGAGAAGATGACGAAGGAATTGTACCTGCGGCTGTTTTCACGCAACAGGACGGCGATCTGCTTGCCGTCCGGAGAACGCAGCGCACCGGGCTCGCAGAGATTGGCATCGGGCAACGACGCGATCGGCGCCGGGCCGCTCCAGGTGAGGCCGCCGTCCTTGGACAAGGAGGTGTAAACCCAGAAGCGACCTGCCTTCGACGGCACGCCGCGAATGTAGCGGCCATCATCATGGAAGAACGCCAGATACTGGCCCGGCACTTTGAGGCCGATCACCGTGGCCATCGCCACGATGCCGCCAAAATTGCCGATGGGCTTCAGCTCGCTCCAGGTCGCGCCGTCGTCCTCGGTCACCGCCATGCGGATCGGATACAGGCCGCTGAACATGATGATTCGCTTCTTGCCAGCAGCATCGACCACGCGGTGGAGGGTAGGCACCTCAAGCGAGGTCTCCCAGGACTTCGGCGTGGGCAGCCGGTCGCTCCAGGTCCTGCCACCATCGCTGCTGCGCTTGTAAACAATCGCGCCGCGCCCGTGGCCTTTGGGATAGACGGTGAGAATGGTCTTGTTGTCCTCCAGCAGCAGAGTGGTGGGATGTCCGAGGTACTGGCCCGGCTCGCGGTCCACGACCACCTGCCGCCCTTTCTCCGCACTAATGTCAACAATAGGGATGGTGTATCCAGGCGGCAGCTTTGTCTTGAGGTTCCTGGGAGCTGCAACAGTTGTGTCCCGTTTCTGGGTGTCGGTCTGCTGGGCGGATGCCGGACTGGCGGCCAGCAGGAGGAGGAGGAAGAGAAGGGTCCGGTGCGTCATGAGCAGAAAAGGGGATCAGGCGAGGATCGGCGTGATGACTTCGCCCGACACGTCGGTGAGGCGGAAATCGCGGCCGGCGTAACGATAAGTGAGGTGCTCGTGATCCAGGCCCATGAGATGCAGGATCGTGGCGTGCAGGTCGTGCACGTTGGTGGGATTGTCCTGGGCGGCGAAGCCGAACTCATCAGTGCTGCCGTACACCGTGCCGCCCTTGATGCCGCCGCCGGCAAGCCAGACGCTGAAGCCGTAGTGGTTGTGATCGCGGCCCAGTTTGGACTTGCTGCCGCTCATCTCGACGCTGGGCGTGCGGCCGAATTCGCCGCCACAAATGACCAGCGTGTCGTCCAGCATGCCACGTTGCTTGAGGTCGCTTAGAAGCGCGGCGATGGGCTGGTCGACCTCACCGGCGAGCCTGCGATGGTTCTCCTCGATCTTGTCGTGATTGTCCCAGGGCTGGCCGGCGCCGTGCCAGAGCTGCACCATTCGCACGCCGCGTTCCAGCAAACGCCGGGCGATGAGCGTCTGCCTGCCGTGCACGCCGCCGCCATACAGGTCGCGGATGTGCTGGGGCTCGTGCGTGATGTCGAACGCGTCGGAGGCATCGGTCTGCATTCGAAACGCCAGCTCAAAGGACTCGATGCGGGCGTCGAGGCGCGGATCGGCATGGTCGCGGCGGTGGCTGGCATTCACCTGGCGCAGCAGGGCAAGCTGCCGGAGCTGCGTCCGCGCGTCGGCATGGGGGCTGCGGATGTTCTCGATGAGACGGTCCACCGCCGTGTGCTGTGAATCTACATACGTGCCCTGAAAGGCGCCCGGAAGAAAGGCCGCCTGCCAGTTGTCCGCGCTCTTGATGGGCATGCCGCCGGGACACATGGCGATGAAGCCCGGCAGGTTTTCGTTGCCGCTGCCCAGACCATACATGAGCCAGGAGCCGAGGCAGGGCCTGGCCTGGATGGAGTCGCCGCAGTTCATGAGCATCAGCGAAGGCTCATGATTGGGCACCTGGGCCTGCATGGAGCGGATGACGGCGATGTCATCGATGTGCTGCGCGGTCTTCGCGAAGATCTCGCTGACCTCGATGCCGCTTTGGCCGTAACGCTGGAACTTGAAGGGC
This sequence comes from uncultured Verrucomicrobiota bacterium, assembly GCA_903854655.1. GTDB lineage: Bacteria > Verrucomicrobiota > Verrucomicrobiia > Verrucomicrobiales > Verrucomicrobiaceae > CAINXC01. The sequence continues at coordinate 16,248 of CAINXC010000807.1, forward strand.
GAAGGAAAGGCCGCGCCGGTCTTGCGCTCAGTCAGGCGCTTGTTAGGCAGCGGCCGGCCCGCGTATTCGAGCAGAGCGGGCTTCGGATCAAAGGTGTCCACATGCGATGGACCGCCGTTGAGGAAGAAATGAATCACCCGCTTCGCCTTGGGCGCGAAATGCGCGAGAGGAGCGACGGCCCCGTGCAGCGGCTGCTTCTCCGCCAGCAGGCCTGCGAGCCCCATCATGCCGAATCCCACGCCGGAACGGCGCAGGAACTCGCGGCGTGAGGTGATGGGCGATGGCGGCTGCATGGCGGTGGATCAATCAATCGACAAACATGAACTCGTTGGCGAGCATCAGCACCTGGGCGAGCTGCTGCCAGGGACCGAGAAGGGTAAGGGCGTCGCCGGCGAAATCTTTCTCCGCACTCCAGGACTGCTCGGCGATGTCGCCGCCAGAGCCTGCGGTGCCGGCCAGAGTGAGCCTGGGAGCCCATAGGAACTGATCGCTGTTCAGGCCGTCACGAAGGTCCACGATGAAGTCGAGCGTCTCACCCTTGCTCATGGCGATGGCATCAATGTCGATCTGCTCGGTGGCATGATGCAGCGCGCTGGAACGCAGCAGCCCCCGTGTGCAGTGGCTGACAAAGGCGCGGATGCCGTCGCCGGCTGCCGGTTCGTGGATCAAGGTGGAAACGAGCGCAAAGCTGCCGTCGCGCGGTGTGGTCCAGCGCCGTATCACGGCATGCTTGCGGTCGTTGCCGGGATGGCCGCCGGTGGCGGTGAGCTGCGCCCAGCCAAGCGCCTTGTTGGGCCAGATGGCGTCGCCCTGCCAGGCGCCGCCGGTGAAGTAGGGCAGCGCCGTGAAGGTCTTCACCCGGCCCGTGCTCTCATCAAACTCGCCGTACCCATAGCTCCAGGCGGCGGGCTGCATGGTTTGGGCCAGCGGCGCGCTGGCAGGCTGCACGAAAGCGAGCGCCGACACGATCTCCATCTGGGTGGGCTGACGCTGGTAGAGCCGCTGGTAGAGCTGGTTCACCCGGGATGTCGTATCGCCGGAGAGCTTCTGGGTCAACGTGGCGGCTCTGGCGGCAATGAACGGATGATTCATGCCGAACAAGGCCTGCTGCGGCACGGTGGTCTCACTGCGCTGCGAGATGGAGAGGTCCGGATTGGCAAAGTCAAAGGTGCGCAGGACGGCAGGGACGTTTTCGCGGTCCACCGTGGCGTACAGGGTGCGACGGGCATTGGCTTGGCCAAACAAGGGCTCGGGCCGGCCGCCGACGCGCTGGCTGAGTTCACCGGAGGCCGCCAGCCAGGCATCGCGGGCTTCTTCAAAGCTGAGCCGGTGGGCCGGCATGTGCCAGAGCAGGCGGTTTTCTGGATCCATCTGCCGGGCCTTGGCAAAGGACTCCTCGTCCAGAGATGCGCCGCCGTCCTGCTGGTAAGTCTTGGAAAGCATGATCACACGGTGCAGGTCCTTGATGCTCCAGCCTGAATCGATGAAATGGCGCCCGAGCCAGTCGAGCAACTCAGGATGGCTCGGCAGCTCGGCGCGCCTGCCAAAATCGCTCGCCGTTTTCACCAGACCGCGACCGAAGTGATGCATCCAAATGCGGTTCACCATCACCCGGGCGGTAAGTGGATTGGCGGGATCGGCGATGGCATCGGCCAGTTCAAGGCGGCCGCTGCCCCTCGTGAAAGGCCTGTCTTCGCTGCCTCCCAGGGCCTGGAGGAAATGGCGGGAGACCTCATCCCCCTTGGTCAAAGGGTTGCCGCGCAGCAACACGCGAGGCGCCACAGGCACCAGCCGGTCCACCAGGATGGTGGCGTGGGGCTGGGCCTGGGCGTTGTCGAGGAGCCAGCGGTCAACCTCTCCTTGCAGCTTCCACAGTTCCACAATGACGTCTTCAGGAAAATACATCTCGTTGTTAGCAATGTGCTCGTCCGGCACGTGGCACGGTGACCCGGGCCCATAGAGGACGCGGCGCAGCCTTTCGTCGTTGGGATCGGGAAGGCCTGTGGCGTTGGGATTGGTTTTCAGCAGCTCACGCCAGCGCGTCTCGATTCCGGTGAAGAGCAGTCCATAGCGGTCCGCAGCTTCGCGGAGCTTGTCCTTGGCCCCCTGTTCATTGAGCCTGTGCCATTCGGCAAAGATCGGATCGCTGAGCTGCCTGTCCTTGAGGAGATAAGCCTGCCAGCGGTGCACGACGAAGGGATTCAGGTCATTCTTGTCCAGGATCTGGTTGAATATCTCGTCGGGATACTTGTCCAGTTCGAGCTGAGCGATGAGGTGCTCCTTCACCTTGGCGCGGGTGCGGGCGGACTGCTCCTCGCGGCGCAGGGCCATGGTGTCCTGCTGCTTCTTCTGGCGCTGGCGCAACTCCTTCAGGAAGGCCTCGTCCTGCGGCTCTTTACCACAGGGGACCAGTTTTTCCGCACTGCTTTGGAAGACTCCGTAGAGAGAGTAGTAGTCACGGGTGGGAACCGGATCGTACTTGTGGTCGTGGCAGCGCGCGCAGGCTACAGTGAGCCCCAGCATGCCGCGCGTCACCACATCAATGCGGTCATCAATGATGTCGTGAGAGACCCCCAGAAAGCGGCGGCCAAGGGTGAGGAAGCCCATTGCCGCGAGCTCCGGCGATCCGCCCGGCACCATTTGGTCCGCAGCGATCTGCAGGCGCACAAACCGATCATACGGCATGTCACTGTTCAACGCCCGCACCACCCAGTCACGGTAGGTTGCCGCGTGCACCCAGCGCTTTTCTTCACGGGCGAAGACGTAGCCTTTCGTGTCTGAATAGCGCGCTAGGTCCAGCCAGTGGCGCGCCCATTGCTCACCGTAGTGGGGCGAGGCCAGCAAACGTTCGATCAGCCGAGGATAGGCATCGGCGGAAGGATCGCGCACAAACACCTCGACCTCCTCCGGTGTGGGCGGCAGGCCTGTGAGATCAAAGGTGGCGCGCCGGATCAGGGTGCGACGATCAGCCGCAGCGCAGGGCTTGAGCGCAGCCTGCCGAAGCCTTTGGAGGATGAAGGCGTCCACTGGGTGCTGGCTCCAGGTGTTCTCACTCAGCCTTGGCGGTGCGACATGGGCGAGTGGCTGCAAGCTCCAAAGCCCGGTGCCGGCGGCCTTTTCCACCCCTGCCGGCTGCGGAGACGCCGCATCCGCCGCCCGCCTGCCTGGTGCGAGCATGCTGCAGCAAAGAACGGCTGCAGCGACTGGCAGAGATGGAAGGGCCATGGCCATTTTTGAGGTCACTCACCTGGTGTTACAGGGGCGCCTTGTCCCGAGCTGCACCGCGAGACCGCCCTCAGGCGAAGAGCCTCCAGCGGCAAAGGCGCGTTTGAGCCCCGTGGCCGCACCTCCGGTGACGCTACCACGGGAGAGCCGCAAAGGAAAGGAAGAGGGCGCGACTTCTTGAGAGACGATTCGGTGATCATTGTCGTCTGCATGCACTGTTCTATGTTCGTTGGTCGGCTTGTGATCCTTTCACGGGATCCTTCATCCTGACAGACCCGAATGGCACGGACTTAACCGCAATGACAGCGCCCACCACAGCCACTAAGGCAACGCTAGTAGAGGCCAAGGACAACGCCAGGGGCCGTTTTCCGGGGCCGGCGGCTGTCGCTTCGTTCATGGTTGCAATATCCGCCGCCGCCCCGAACATTCCCCTGAATTTTAACCCCCCTCCCCCTCCCTCATGCCAGACTGGCTCAACGCAATCCTCCTTGGCCTTGTCGAAGGTCTTACCGAGTTCATTCCTGTCTCCTCCACCGGCCATCTCCTGATTGCCGAAAACTGGCTCGGCCACCGCTCCGAATTCTTCAATGTGATCATCCAATCTGCGGCGGTGCTGGCGCTCATCCCGATTTTCTGGAACAAGCTCACCCGTCTTGCCTTTGGCCTCGATGATCGCGCCAACAGGGATTATGTGCTCAAGCTTTTCGTGGCTTTCGTGATCACCGCCGTTGGAGGTCTGCTCATGAAAAAAATGGGCGTGACCTTGCCTGAAGAGATCGCCCCTGTCGCCTGGGCCACCCTCATTGGCGGCATTGTCATCTTCATTGTCGAGGCCATTTATCATGGCAGGCATTCCAGGAACGAGATCACATGGACTCTGGCGATTGCCTTTGGTCTGGCGCAGCTCATTGCCGTGGCCTTCCCCGGCTCCTCACGCTCCGGCTCCACCATCATGCTCGCGATGGCGCTGGGCCTGGCGCGGCCGGCGGCCACCGAGTTTTCCTTCATCCTCGGCATTCCGACCCTGTTCGCCGCCGGCGGTTACAAGCTGCTGGAAGAGCTGAAGCATCATGATGCGCACGAGAGCTGGACCGTCGTCGGCCTCGCCTGTGTTGCCGCGCTTGTCTCCTCCTTCATCGTGGTGAGGTGGCTGATTCATTTCGTGCAGGGACACTCCTTCAATGGCTTCGCGGTTTACCGCGTCCTGCTCGGCGCCGCCCTGCTGTTCTTTGCGGCCAAGTTTTAGCGGGCAGGCTCCAGTCGGCCCCAGCGGATTCTCACGAAAATCCACAAGAGCGCGGCGGCCAGCACCCCACACAGGCCTAGCCACGGTGAGCCCGTTTCCGCATGCTTCACGAGGGGGGGAGCTTGAACCTGTTTCGTGGGATCGAAGGCTGCGGCCTTCGACACGGCATCGGCAAGGCTTTTGACGATGTCCTTCCATCGCTTCTCCTTCTCGGAACCGGGCTCGAAGGTGCCGCCCAGGTCGAAGCCGGGATTGATCATGACTTCGGCCTGCGCCGGTTTGTCAGTTCCATCCACCTGCACGGCGATATGCGGGAAGGAACGCTGCAGACCGATCCCCGTCATCCGCCAGCTTTCGAACGGCGAATCCTTCCAGGCATGGAACACTTCCACATGGGCGACCCGCTCCCCCTTGGGCACCGTCAGGACGCCCCAGCCCGTGCTCGCGCTCTCGTATCCATGTTCGGCCGCCCATTGATGGAGCGCGTCGGACGCCTGCTTGACGTTGGCGCGGACCTGCACGGTGGTGGCTGCGTTGGTCATGGGGCGGCCGTTCAAGTAATTCTCAGAACGCACCATAAGCGCTAGGCAGGCAATCTTCAGGCTGACTAGGAGCACGCCCATGCTTTTCCAGCCTGCGCGCCAGGAGCCGCTCCGGGGTTTCAAGTCCGGACCGGCCACTTCCCAGCCGGACAGTGTGAAGAACGAGTAGAGCATCGCCAAAGCCCAGCCGGTCATGAGCCAGGAAAAGCCGTCGGTCCCGATGGACGAACTCTCGCTCCAGGTGGATGGCCAATTGTGCCAGTGCTCCTGCACCAACTCAGCGGCCGGCACCTGCTGCTTGAAGGCGTCGAGCTGGCGGATCAACTGGTATTCTTTGCCCTTGTACTTGGCCTCGAACTCCTCGCTCGACAGCGGTGGGTCAATGTTTGCCCGCATCTGTGAAGAATCCCAGAGCAGGAACTGTCCCCAGATGAACACCATCACAAGCAGCGCCAGCCACAGGAGCTTGACCGACCGTGCGGCGAAACGGTGGCCGGTGCTGGCAGCCCGTATTTTTTCCACCCATTCTGGATTGCGGTTGGCCAGGCCGCGTCCCACTTCCGAAAGAATGGCCGCCATCACCACCGCTCCCGCCACGAAGCCGGTCAGCCCGTAATTCCACAACGCCGCGAACGCGACCCAGCCGAGCATCAGCCTGACGAAGGCGCGCAGCCAGAAGAAGCGTGGCAGAGGTGAGAGCACCACGGGCTTGGCTTTGTCCTCGGGTATGGGATCCGTAACCGCTGCCACATGGGTGGATTCTTTTGGTTCAACGAAAAGCTGGCATTGCAAGGAAAGCGTTCTCGCAAAGGTCTTCACCACAATCCGGTCGCCCGCGCCGCGACCCCCGGGGATTCGGGCACTCAACTCGATTTGTGGCCCGATCTCGCCAGATGCCATGATTTTGCCATCAATCATCAGATGCCCCAGCATGTCCAAACTGCTCTCGAAGCGGACGCTATGGCCGAGGTAGTCGATTTGCCACCGCTGCCGGATGCTGCCAGCCATGACGATCGAGCCCACGCCGAGAGCCAAGAAACCGACTGCCATCGGCAGAAAGTCATACTGCTTCACCGCGAACACAATCGCCCCGCCAACAAGACCAATGACAATCCAGATAAAACCGCCGGTCTTGAAAGGACGTCGCCGTTGCCGTGCCGGCAGGTCCGTCCCTTCGAGCAGTAGCCTGGCACCGCTCTCCGTCGCCCCGGAGGTTGCGGCTGGCCCTTCGGGTGCCACCTGCGGCGTACTCGTCACGTTCTGCACGTCCGTCTTGATCTCGCTCACATGCTGGTAGCGTCGCTCCACGTCACGCTCCATCGCGTGGAGCACAATTTCATCGAGCCTGACGTCCACCTGCACCTTCTGCGAGGGCGGCGCAAAACGGCCCATGGGCAGTTCGCCGGTGAGCATCTCGTAGAACACCACGCCTAGCGAGTAGATGTCGGCGCGATGGTCCACGGTCTCCGGCTTGTCCATCTGCTCAGGTGCCATGTAACGCGGCGTGCCGACAGTCATGCCGGACATCGTGAGCAGCGCTTCCGCAGGATCACGGTGCAGCAGCTTCGCCAGGCCGAAGTCGGCAATTTTGACGCGGCCTTTCTTGTCCACCAGGATGTTCTCCGGCTTGATGTCGCGATGCATGATGCCCTCTTCGTGAGCGTATTGCAGGGCATCACAGATCTTCGGCACGATGGCCAGCGCCTCCGGCGCCGCGAGCTGTTTTGCCTGGAGCAACTGCCGCAGGTTCGCTCCCTCCACGAACTCCATGACGATGAAGTAAAGGCCACCGCCTTCACCGAAGTCGTACACATGCACGATGTTCGGATGGCTCAGCTTCGCCAGCGAGCGCGCCTCGCGGCGGAAGCGCTCGACGAAATCCGGCGAATGTGACTCTTCCGGCGGCAGAATCTTCAGCGCCACGATCCGGTCGAGCTGCGCCTGCCGCACCTTGTAAACCACGCCCATGCCGCCGCGCCCAAGCAGTTCAATGATCTCAAACTGCGGCAGGCGCTTCGCCACCTCGGTGATGTCGGCGATGTCAACGCTGCCGCGCGGCGGTGTGCTGCCGGGCGGAAGTACGTTGGTCGCGGCGGCCAGCTCCTTAATAAGGCAGGCCGGGCAAAGCCCCTCCGGCGCGTCGTCGGGCAAGGGCTGGTGGCATTGCGGGCAGGTATGGGAAGTGTTCATGGCAAGGAGGCGTGTTCTCCTGCTACAGAAGGAATGCGGGAGAAAGCTTACAGGGTTTCTGAAGAAAGGGCTTTTCGGTTGAACCCACGCCGGATGTCGAACACGCCCAGAAGCAGGAGCGCGGTCGCGGCGAGGCCAGCGGCAAGTTTCTGCCCCAGGGTGGCGGGCGAGTAGTCATAGGCATGGTGAATCACGTTCCATAATTCTTTCGCGGGCTGGTCCAGGAAGCTGCCGCCGACAGACAGCAAGCACACCAGCACCAAGCCCAGGAGGGTCGCGACCATGCCCCGCCAGCGGGTGGCGCGGCCGAATGGCTGGCTGAGCAGGACAACGACTGCGAAGAGAAGAAAGCAGAAGCCAGCCATGAACTGCCAGTTCGCATAAAAGCAGACAACCACGGGATCGGCGGGACGAACGGTGTGCAGGACCAGGGGCTTGTTGTTCCGCAGCAAGGTGATTTCCACGTTCGTTCCCACCGGCGTTTCCTTCCAAATGCGATCCAGACCATCCAATCCCGCAATGTGGGCCTGCCGCCCACCCATGCTCAAGATCGTATCGCCCAGCACGACACCGGCCTTTGCCGCAGGCAAAGATTCATCAAATCCCACGATTCCCAGCGTAGCGACTCCAGGCTGGGTCGAGATTTCGTTTTGCTGTTCATTTCCCAAAAAGCGGCCCTCCACCACCGAATAAGGCCACAGGCAGCCCGCAACGCCTGTCGCGCAGGCCACCATCAGCAGGGTGATTCGCGGCTTCTGCTGGCCGGCGGCGGCGTTCGCGCCGGGCTTGATCTCGTTCGCGGGAGGACCGGGCCGGGCCTCGGGCACGGATGCGGTCGTAAAGCTGTGCGCCCTCGCGAAAATCCACAGCAGCGTGGCAGCCAGCACAGCGCCCAGGCCCAGCCAGTCGAAACCCATTTCTGTACCCGCTGCTGCATCCTTCACAGCATGTGTCTCCACCGGTTTCGATGGGTCGATTTCCGCAGCTTTCGCCACAGCATCGGCCAGGCTCTTGACGATGCCCTGCCACCTCTTCTGTTTCTCAGAGCCGATCTCGACGAAGCCGAGGCAGTTGATCCCGACTTCGGACTGCACGGGCTTTTCACTTCCGACGATTTGAAAAGCGACGTCCGGGAGAGGCCGCTCAGGCCTTGAGAAGGTGACCGGCCACTGATCGGAAGACGACGCTTTCCATACATCGGACACCTCCACCCTGGCGACCAGATTTCCCTTGGGCACGGTCTCCAACGACCAACGGCAGCGCGAGCCGCTCGTGTAACCATTATCGGCGGCCCATCTGTCAAGGGCGCTGGCGGCCTGAGTTACCGTGGCATGGACCGTGACGGTTTTATTCACCGAGGCGTAGGTGCGGCCGGAGAGACCAAGAGGGCGGAGCATCACAGCCAGCACTAAGAAGGCACATGCCGCGCTGGCCAAAACCGTGCCACCGCAAACAAGAGCCGGCCGCCAGCCTCCCCGGAGAATCTTCCCAACCGAAACCGCCGCCCCGGCCTTGGTCGCGTCTTTCATGGCTTCACTGGAGCGGCCAAGGCTTATATTGGAAAACGAAACCGTCTGCACCTTCATGGTCTGCTGACAGCAAAAAAGCAAATACAGCGAGCCGCCGCCGATCCATATCCACGCAAACCCAAGCATGAGAGTTCCTTCGCCTGCCCGAGGGGAGCCACCGCTGTAACTTTCCACTGAGAGCTCGACGGCGGGTACTTGTTCCTTGAAGGCATCAAGCCTGCGGATCAACTGGTGCTCCTTGCCCTTGTAGCGCGCTTCAAACGCCTCGCGTGAGGGCACGGCAGGGTCTGCTTGCAGCCTCGCTGAATTCAATGTCAGGTGCATCCCGCCGATGAGCATCATGAAACTCATCAGCAGCGGAATGATCATGCCAACCAAGTTGAACCGCTTCCAGGTGCCTGCTGCCTGCCAGTTTTCAACCCAGCACGGGTTGCGTCTGGCGTGGCAAAGCAGGAGTTCATAAGTGATGGCAGCCATCACCACCGAGCCGGACACAAAGCCGGTCAGCCCCTGGTACCACAGGGCACCGACGACAGCCCAGCCAAGCGGCAGCAATCCACACACACGCAGCCAGTAGAAGCGCGGGAGCGGAGTGAGCGACGTCGCCTTGGCGTCCTTCATCAGAGCTGAACCGGGCGCCACCTGCGGCGTGCTTGTCACCTTCTGAACGTCCGTCCTGATTTCGCTCACATGCTGGTAGCGCCGCTCCACATCGCGCTCCATCGCGTGCAGCACGATCTCGTCGAGCCGAACATCCACCTGCACTTTTTGCGAGGGCGGCGCGAAGCGGCCCATCGGCAGCTCGCCGGTGAGCATCTCGTAGAACACCACGCCCAGCGAGTAGATGTCCGCGCGATGATCGACGGTCTCCGGCTTGTCCATCTGCTCCGGGGCCATGTAGCGCGGGGTGCCCACGGTCATG
>CAINXC010000808.1 GCA_903854655.1 uncultured Verrucomicrobiota bacterium
AGCACGACACGCTGACGGAGGATCTGGACCTCAGCTACCGCTCGCAACTGCGCGGATGGCGGTTCATCTACCTCAAGGATGTGGTTGTTCCCGCTGAACTGCCTCCTGACATGGACGGCTTCAAGAGCCAGCAGCATCGCTGGACCAAGGGCAGCATCCAGGTCTGGAGGAAGATTTTCGGCGAGGTCTGGCGCAGCGATATTCCGCTGGCCTTGAAACTTGAGGCCACCGCGCACCTGGGCTCCAACTTTGCCTACCTGCTCACGCTTTGCACGCTGGTGCTCATGTACCCGGCGAATTTCATGTTCGGCAATTCCTGGATGAAAGCCGTGCTGGTGGACATCCCCGTCTTCTTCTTTGCCTCGCTGTCCGTCATCGTTTTCTACCTCACCGCGCAGGCGGCCCAGTTCAGAGGCGGCTGGTGGCGGTCACTGCCCTACCTCCCTCTGTTGCTGGCTTTGGGCATCGGCATGAGCATCAACAACGGCAAGGCCGTGCTGGAGGCCCTGCTGGGGCATGAGTCCGACTTTGTGCGCACGCCCAAATACGGTGTGGCCACGCAGGCCCAGGCCCGCAGGCAGCATTCCAAGTACATCGCCTCCAAGTCCCTGGTGCTGTGGGTTGAGGCCGCGCTCGCGCTCTATTTCGCCGGGTTGCTCGGCCTTGCGGTGTCACGCCATCAATGGGCCTCGCTGCCTTTTCTGGCGCTGTTCTTCTTTGGCTTCGCGTTTGTGTCCGGGGCTTCCCTTGCGAAGCGGCTGAACTTAAGCAGCTGGTTTGCAAGCCCGCCGGAAGACGAGCCGCCCGCTCCCCAGCCGGTGGTGGTTTAGCGTTTGCGCCGATGAGGCTTTGTCCAAAGGCCTTTGTCAGCCCTTCGTGATCCAGTGGGCGCCGTCACCGATGTGCGGCAGGTTGTTGTGGAGCTGAAGATCGGTGTAGTCAGTCTTGCCGTTCGCGCCGATCATCCACAGGCCGGTGGCCTTCTTCCAGGCGGTGCTCATCGCCTCGCCGGTGTGGCAGCCCCAGCTCTGGCAGTAGGCATCGGGCGCAAAGGCGCCGGCGCGAATCCGCTTGAAGTCATGCTGATGCAGCCACGCGGTGGAGGTGCCGTAGATGTCCGAGCTGTAGTCGAACATGAAGCAGTACTTGTTGCTGTGGCCGAAGTACTCGAAGCCGGAGATTTTGGTGCGCCAGCGGTTGGAGCCGCTGTTGATATAGTTGATCACATCATCGCCGGTGTGAATCCACACCAGCTTCACCTTGTACTTGTCACGCACGGATTCCACCAGCGCGGTGACGGACCGCTTGTCCTCCACATTGCGGCGCAGGTAGCTGTCCTGATACACCAGCCAGGTGATTGCGATGCCAGGCTGGGCCTTCTGCAACTGCTCCATGCGGGACCGGGCGGTGCGGATGAAGTTGCCCCAGAACCGGTCGTGCTGCTCGCCCGCGCGGCGCAGATCCTCCCATTTTCGCAGGGCCGGACCGCCGCTGAGGATGATGTATTCGGACTGCTCGGCGGATGCGGAGATCGCGAAGCCAAGAACAAGGAGAGCAATAAGGTGACGCATGGAAAGAGAACGGATGAGAATCACGGCGTGGTTGTCTGAAGTCTGGCGCGGAATTCGCGCACTGCGCGCGAAGAGGGCTGAATGACGGCAAATTCCTGCACGAGGGCAAGGCTGAGCCCTGGCAGCAGCACACTGACTGTCATGGGGTGAAAGGCGTCGTCAGCGCTACGGGCAAAGCCGTGCAGGCGGTCGTTCTGCCAGATCCACACCTCTTTGGCACCCAGCGCGGACCAGAACTCCAGCTTGTCGATGCCTCCTGAACTCAGGCCCACTTCAATGACCAGCTCCGGTTTGTCCTTGGGCTCAAGCCCGAAGGTGTAGGACTCATCAGGTTCGCCTGCGGCGCTGCCTTCTTCCTTTTGGGTGGTGCTGCCCCAGATTTGATAATCCATACCGATGAACTGGCAAAACGCCTCCACCAGTCTTCCTATATTGCCGCTCAGTGATTCGTGCCTGAATGAGATGGTCATGATTTCAAAGACACCGTTGAAATAGCGCACCCGGTGGCCGCTCTTCGTCAGAGCTTGGTCCAGGGCCTTGTAAGTGGCCCAATCGCCAAGACCCACCAGCGCCGTCTCGCCAGGGGCGGGCATGGGCTGCACGATCCGGCTCGTGGGCGAGCCAACTGCCGCCGCGCGCTTGGAGCGGCGTTTGCGGAGGGCCTTGGGTTGCTCTGCGGCAATGCTCATGAGCCTACCCTTACGCCTGCCGGGCGGCTTTGGCAAGCCGCCCGGTGGCGTCATCCCGCCACTGGCGAGGCTTACGGAAGCACGCTTTCGCCGCGAACGAGGTCGTCCAGGGTCTGGCGTTCGCGCACCACATGCGCCTGCGTGCCATCCACCATGATTTCGGCGGCGAGCGGGCGGGTGTTGTAGTTGCTCGCCATGCTGAAGCCATAGGCTCCGGCGCTCATCACGGCCAGATAATCGCCTTCCTTGGCGGGGGGCAGATCGCGGTCCTGG
>CAINXC010000809.1 GCA_903854655.1 uncultured Verrucomicrobiota bacterium
GGTCCAAACGCGTCGGTGGACACCTTGGTCTGGGGCACCAACCTCGGCGGTCTGCTTCATCTGACCGTGCTTTGCGCTGCCCTTGCCCGGCGACTGCCGCGCGAGCCCGGCTGGCTGGCCGGCTGCCTCCGCCAGATCGAGCCCGGCAACCGCGAGGTGGTCGCCAGCGCCCTGCCCTTCGTCATCTCCGGCCTGGTCCTGGTGGCGTCCCCAATCATCGATCAAGCCATGGCCGCAGCGCTCGAATCGGGCAGCGTGACCGTCCTCAATTATGCCGACAAAGTCTGCGGCATCATCCTTGCCCTCTCCGCCAACGCGGCGGCCGAAGCGCTGTTTCCATTCTTCTCGGATGTCGTCGCGCGCCGCAACTGGCCGGGCCTCAAGCGCCAGCTCCTGCACACCACTGGCGGGATTCTTGCCGTCGCGGTGCCGCTCGTGGCCCTGCTGTTCTGGCAGGCGCCGCTGATCGTCAAACTTCTGTTCCAGCGCGGCAACTTCACCGTGATGGACACCGCGCGGGTGGCCGCCGTGCTGCGTTGCGCCTCGCTGCAAATCCCCTTCTACATCGCCAGCCTTTTGATGTCGAAGGTGGTCATCGCCTTGCAGGCCAACTGGTTCACCCTGGCCACCGCCTTTGTCTCAGTGGGCGCCAACATCCTCTTCAACCTCCTTCTCATGCGCTGGTACGGTGTCGCGGGCATCGCGCTTTCCACCGGGGTGGTGCTGGCGCTCTCAACGCTGATGCTCGGAACCTATCTGGTCCGCGCCATCGCCCGTCTCACCCGCGAGGACAATGCAGGGAGGGCCGTGGCATGAGCGGCGCCAGAAACTCTTTTGCCGCATGGCTGCTCCCCCTGGTGGCGATCACCTTGCTCGCCGGGCACATGTCCGGCGCGGTGGCCTGCCTCAGCGAGCATGGCAGCATCCCCTTCAAGCCGCGCGACTTCACCCTGGGCCTGTCGCTTCTCACACTGCTGTTGGTCTTCGTAAACAAGCCCGCCTTCAGCCCTGCCGCCCTCGCTTTGCTGCTCATCCCGACCCTGCGCTTTGCCGATGCCGCAGCTTTCAAACGCTACATCAACGTGACTGATGGCGACCCCAACATCGCCATCATGACCCTCGGCAGCATCCTGCTCGTCACCACCGTCGCCTTGCTGGTGCTGTTCACCGTGGATGGCTCTAAAATTGTCCTGCGTGCCGCCGTTGTCGTCATCCTCCTGAGCACCGGCTCCATCCTCTATGAAGCGGCCGGCTTTGCTGAGTATTCGCAGATTGCGGGCCGCCCGGCGGGCTTCATCACCCAGCCCAATGGAGCCATCATCATCATGTGTCTCATGCTCGGCATCGTGATGACCCTCAATGAAAGCTTCTGGGGCAACATCATCATCATTGCCATTGCAGCGGTGGGCGTGGGCGTCACTCTCAGCCGCAGCGGCATGATCGTCTTTGCCCTCATGGTCATGTGCTATCTCGCCGCGAATCTGCGCCGGCACTTCGGGAAGATCGTCATCATCGCGGCGGCCTCGGTTCCGGCCATCCTCGCCGGCTTCGCCATCCTCTCGCAAATGGCGAGCAGCCGCAATTTCGGCACCGACAAGAATGCCATGGACCGCGTCGCCGCGATCACCGGCATGTTCAGCGGAAACACCGACAAGATGGAGTCCGACGAGCGCATGAAGGACCTGCGCGACGGCTGGGAGGCCGTCGGCACCGCGCCAGTGTTCGGCCACGGTTCCGGCTGCGCCTCCTCACGGTGGCAGCCGCACAACCAATGGGTCGCCATCTGGCTCGACATCGGCGTTGGCGGCGTCGTGCTGTTCGCGGCGACGCTGCTGCTGCTCACCGCCCGTTGTCTCATTACGGGCGGCAAGGGCTTCTTCGCCCTGCTGCCGCTATGGGGCTTCACCGTGTTCAGCCAGAACCTGGTCGAAACCGCCGGCTACTGGCTGTGCGCCGGAGTCGTGGCGATCGTCGCGACCAAATCAAGGTTCCGACTGGCGCTCAAACACAAGGCTCCGGCCGGCGCGGAAGTGTTCAGCGCCAATGGTTAACCACACCCTTCCCCCTCCTGCCTTTCAATCATGCGCCTCTCCCTCCTCATCCGCGATCTCGGCTACGCAGGCGCCCAACGGCAGCTCGTCGCTCTGGCGAAAGGGCTCGATCCACGGGGTTTCGACGTCACCGTATTCTGCTTTTACGGCGGGCCGCTGAAGCAGGAGCTGGAAGCTGCCGGGGTGCGCGTGGTGTGCCTGGAAAAACGCCATCGCTGGGACATGCCGGGCTTCCTCTGGCGGTTCGCCCGCGCCCTCCGTGCGGCGCAGCCGGAGGTGCTGTACAGCTTCCTGGCGGAATCCAATCTGCTTGCCGCGCTGATGAAGCCGCTGCTGCCGCGAACCAGGCTCGTCTGGGGCTTGCGCGACAGCGAGACGGATGCCGCGCTGTACGGCTGGCTCGGCAGGCTTGTCTTCGCCCTCGGCAGGCTGCTGTCGAAGTGGCCCGACCTTATCATCGCCAACTCCCACAGCGGTGCGCGCTACTACACCGCCCAGGGCTATCCCAAGGAAAACCTGACCGTGGTGCCCAATGGCATCGACGCCCACCGCTTTCAGCCCGACCGGCAGGCCCGTGTCAAGATCCGCCGCGAACTCGGCATCCAGGATGATGAAACGCTCTTTGGCATCGTCGGCAGGCTCAGCCCGATGAAGGACTACGCCACCTTCCTCCACGCGGCCTCCACCCTGCCCGGCAGTTGCCGGTTCCTCTGCATTGGCGGCGGCTCCGGCGAATATGCCACCGCCATGCAGGCGCTGGCCGGGAAACTGGGCCTGGGCTCACAAGTCATCTGGAGCCCGCCGCGCGGCGACATGCCGGAAGTCTTCAATGCCCTTGACGCCCTGGTCTCCTCCTCCGCCTTTGGCGAAGGCTTTTCCAATGTCACCGGCGAAGCCATGGCCTGCGGCACGCCCTGCATCGTCACCGATGTGGGCGACTCCGCCAGCCTTGTCGGCGAAACCGGCTTTTCTGTCCCGCCCAAACAACCGAAAACCCTCGCCGCCGCCATGCGGCAGTTCCTCGCGTTTGATCCCGTGCAACGTGCAGATCTCCGGCTCAAGGCCCGCGAGCGCATCGAGCAGAATTTCACTTTGGCAGCCATGGTGGAGCATACCGCCGCCCACCTTGGAGCCGGGGTCTCTGACCCAAAAAGGGCCAGCTCCAACAAAGCCCCCGCCAAGCTCCTGTTCACCATCACGGCCCTGGGCACCGGCGGTGCGGAGATGATGCTCGCCCAGCTCATCACCAACCTGGATCCGAGACGCTTCGCGGCCACCGTCATCTCCCTCACCGAGGGCGGCAAATATGCAGTCGTTCTCCGCGAGGCGGGGATCCCGGTTTACGATCTTGGCATGGCTGCCGGCAGGCCCTCGCTGCGCTCTCTGGGGCGCCTGCGCTCGCTCGCTCGACAGATCGGCCCCGATCTCATCATCGGCTGGATGTACCACGGCAATCTGGCGGCCACCCTCGCCTCCTGGACCGGCAGGCGGGCGCCCGTGATTTGGAACGTGCGCCAGTCCCTTTACTCCCTGAAGCTGGAGAAATGCGGTTCCGCCATGGTCATCAAAACGCTGGCCCGCCTGGGCGCCAGCCCACGGCACATCCTCTACAACTCCAAGGTCAGCGCCCTCCAGCACGAGGCCGTCGGCTATCCGGCACGCAAATCCCTTGTGGTGCCCAACGGGTTCAACACCGCCAGCTTCAAGCCTGCAACCGGGGCCCGGCGCAGTGTTCGCGAGGAGCTCGGCCTGCCTGCCGACTGCCTGCTCATCGGCCGCTTCGGTCGCAACACGGCCATGAAGGACTATCCCTGCTTCATCGCCGCGATGGGCCTTCTCGAAAAGACCCATCCACGCGCCCGCGCCATCCTGGCAGGCACCGGCACCGAATCACTCGCAGCCCTGCCGGCCAACGTGCTGGCGCTTGGCGAACGCCACGACCTGCCCCGGCTCACCGCCGCGCTCGACATTGCCTGCTCCTCCTCCGCCTTCGGCGAAGGCTTCCCCAATGTCGTGGCCGAGGCCATGTGCTGCGGCATTCCCTGCGTGGTCACCGATGTGGGCGACAGCGCCTCGCTCCTGGAAAACGCGGGTCGTGTCGTCCCCTCCGGCAACCCCGAGGCCCTTGCCCAGGCGCTTGCCGGCCTCCTCGCCCTTCCCTCCCACCAGCGCGACGCCCTGGGCGCTCAAGGCCGCCGGCGCATCCTCGCCCGCTTCTCCCTCCCCGCCGTCGTGCAGCAGTTCCAGAGCCTCTTCGCAGCCACCTCCCACCCCTGATCACCCACCTTCCACCTCCCATTCCCTATGTGTGGCCTCGCCGGATTCTTTGGACCCCCTTCGCGCAACGACAGCGAGCTTCAGGCCGTCGCCCAGCGGATGAACGACACGATCTACCTGCGCGGCCCCGACAGCCATGGCGTGTGGTCGGATCAGGCAAGCGGCATCGCGCTCGGCCATCGACGCCTTTCGATTCTCGATCTCTCACCCGAAGGTCACCAGCCGATGGTGTCTCACAATGGCCGCTTCGTCATCGTCTTCAACGGCGAGGTGTACAACTTCCAGGACCTGCGCACCGAACTCGCCGCCGCCGGCCATGCCTTCCGCGGCCACAGCGACACCGAGATCATGCTCGCCGCCTTCTGCGAGTGGGGGGTCATGGCGGCCACCAAACGCTTCAACGGCATGTTCGCCTTCGCCGTGTGGGACCGCGATGAGAAGCTGCTCCACCTGGGCCGCGACCGCCTCGGTGAAAAGCCCCTCTACTATGGCTGGCAGCCCGACGGCACCCTGCTCTTCGGCTCCGAGTTGAAGACCTTCAAAGCCTATCCCGGCTTCGGCAACGCCATCAACCGCGACGCCATCGCCGGTCTGCTCCGTCTCAACTACATCGCCGATCCGCACTCCATCTACGAGGGTGTTTACAAGCTTCCGCCCGCCGCCCTGCTCACCTGGGATGGCGGCCCCGGTCGCCCTCAACCCCGGCTCTACTGGGACCTCAAGGCCGTTGCCGAAGCCGCCATCGACAACCCCTTCACCGGCACCGAAACCGAGGCCGTGAACGAACTCGAGGCCCTGCTCAAGGACGCCGTCGGCATACGCATGATCTCCGATGTGCCGCTTGGCGCCTTCCTTTCCGGAGGCATCGATTCCAGCACCATCGTCGCCCTCATGCAGGCGCAGAGCAGCAAGCCCGTGCGCACCTTCACCATCGGCTTCCACGAGAAGAACTTCAACGAGGCGGTCTTCGCCAAGGATGTTGCCAAGCATCTCGGCACCGATCACACCGAGTTCTACGTCACGCCCAAGGACGCGCTCGATGTCATTCCCAAGCTGCCGGCGTTGTACGACGAGCCCTTCAGCGACTACTCCCAGCTCCCCACCTTCCTCGTCTGCCAGCTTGCCCGCAAGCACGTCACCGTCGCGCTCAGCGGCGATGCGGGTGACGAGCTGTTCAGCGGCTACGAGCGCTACTTCGTGGGCCGCAGCCTGTGGAACAAGATCAGCGCCCTGCCCCCCATCGGCCGCAAGGCCGCAGCCGGCGCGCTCACGCTGATGTCCGCCAGCACCATCAACACCCTGCTCGCCCCCTTCCACCGCCTGCTGCCCGACAAGTACCGGCACGTCAGCGTCGGCGACAAGCTGCACAAGCTCGCCGAAGTCCTCCAGGTATCCGATCCGGTGACGATGTATCAAAACCTCGTCAGCCACTGGAAGCATCCGGAGCAGGTCGTCATCAACGGTCGCGAGCCGCGCACCGCGCTCACCGACAACAGCAACTGGCCGCGGGTGAATGATTTCACCCACCGCATGATGCACCTGGACATGGAGACCTACCTGCCCGGTGACATCCTCACCAAGGTGGACCGCGCCAGCATGGGCGTGAGCCTGGAGGGCCGCATCCCGCTGCTGGATCCGCGCGTGATCGAGTTCGCCTGGCGCATCCCCCTCTCGATGAAGGTCAAAGGCGGCCAGGGCAAATGGCTGCTGCGCCAGGTGCTCTACAAGCACGTGCCGCGCCACCTCATTGACCGCCCCAAAATGGGTTTCAGCGTGCCGCTCGACGGCTGGCTGCGCGGCGAGCTGCGCGACTGGGCCGAGGCCCTGCTCGATGAGTCACGCCTCAAGCGCGAAGGCTTCTTCCACCCCGCCCCCATCCGCGAAAAGTGGGCCGAAC
>CAINXC010000810.1 GCA_903854655.1 uncultured Verrucomicrobiota bacterium
GCGGCGGCGGCGAGGACGGCTGAAAACGCGAGGCAAAGGCAGACGCGACGTGTCATCTATTTCGCAGCTTCCTGGCGCAGTTGCTCCAGACGGGACAGGCGCTTCTCAACGGGCTTGGCCGCTACAGCCGCTGGTTTGACGGCAGCAACAGTGGCGGCTGCGGCAGGCTTGGGTGCCGGAGCCTTGCGTACTGGGTCGATGCGCAGGATCGAGCCCGTGCCCACGCGATGCGCGGCGGTGCCTCCGGGAACCGGAACGTCGATCTGCACAAACAGATTCGCCTGCTTGCCGAGCGGGGATTTGTCCGTGGTCTTGACCTTGAAAACGGCCTCCTGGGTGTCCTTGTTGATCTTCGTGGGTTCGATCTGGATGGTGTCAGGAACACCCACCACGCGGGCCTCTGCTTCGCCATTGAAGGGCAGGGGATGCTCCAGCTTGCAGACCATTTCCGTTTCCTTGCCTTGCTCGACTGCCGTCAGGGCCATCGTTGGCGCGGTAAGATAAGCCGGCCCGGTTTCGATCTGGCAGAAGGGCGAGGCGTTGTACATCCGTCCGTTGCCACCCTCGGCCTCGCCGAGCACAGTGAAATCCCATTTCCCCGCCGGTGTGGCCGCATTGGCATCCAGAACGAAGCTGCACTCGGTTGAGCCCTCGGCAATGGTTTGCTCACCCAGAGCAGAGACACCCGTCGGCTTCCACATGAGCATGACACGGATCGCGCCTTTGAAGTCCCCCTTGCGCTTCGCCGTCACCTTCATGTCCATCACGCCATTGGCCACCAGCGCCACGCTGGGCTTGGTGATCTCCAGGCTGTAGGGCACTTCATCGACCACCGCCACCGGCAGCTTGTCCTCGATCTCGGTGTAGTAGATCACGTTGCCGCTGCGCACGATGTCGAATTCCTGGGCAAGCTGGCCGGTGACCTTTTGCGCGGGGTCCAGCGAGGCCAGGGTGATGGGCAGGGCGGCGCCCGCCAGGGGCGCATCGGGGGTGGCTTCCCACAGCAGGTTGATGCTCGAGAGGTCCTTCGAAAGCGTGCTGGTGAGCAGTTTCACGCCGGCCGGCAGATTGGGCATTTCAAACTTCATGTCGCCCGAGACGTTGTTGCGGGTGATGTTGACCATGGTGGCGTAGCGGCCGCCGCGTGGCACGGCGATGAACTGGCGCAGATGGCTGTCATTCACGCTGTAGTTCGGCGATGAGAATTTCACGCTTGGCTCGGTGGCCGTCAGCTCGATGCGGTAAACATAGGCCGGGCCGCCGCGCTCCAGGTGATCGGTCACCCGCACGAAATAGTTGCCATCTGCGGGGATGGTCACGTTGAACTTGCTGTCGAGACGGCGGCGACCACCGCCATCGTCGTTGCCGGAGATGCTGGAGCCCTTCTCGTTGTATAGGTTCACCACGCTGTCCAAAGGCGAACCCAGGGCTTGGGCAAAGGCCTGGACCTGCAGCTTCATGCCCTTCTTGAGCGGCACCTTGAAGAAGTCCACGTCGCCCGGTTTGTCGATCACTCCGTTCAGCGCGATGGGATCACCGGCAGACACCGTGGCGGTGGCCTGGGTGTCGTTGGGCTCCACTTCCATGACGTTGTCAAAATTGACGATGTGGAAGGGATTGCCGGAAGGCGGCGACTCATGCGACTTGGGCAGCAGCATGTAGTCCTCGTCCACCTGGTTCGGCACCTTGACCTCCTCCTCATAGGTGTCGCCGCCCTTTTCGATGAACTTCACCTTCACGGTGCTGCCCGCCTTGCCGCCGGCGGGATACACCACGTCCGGGCGGTTGAAGGAGCCGATGTGCAGGCGGTAGTAGCTGAGGTTGTCACCGCGGTAGGAGGACTCGCGCACCATGATGGTGTACTCGCCATCTTCCGGGGCGTTGATGCTCACAAAGCCGTCCTGGCGGTGCAGGATGGTGTCGTCCGAAGCGCCCAGCTCGAAGCGCTTGCTGTCCAGAATGGCGATGTAGGGGTCAAAGTTCGTGTAGCCCAGGCGCAGGCCGTCGATTTCGATGGCGATGCGCTGGCCCTTCTTGGCGGACAGGCGGTAGTAGTCC
>CAINXC010000811.1 GCA_903854655.1 uncultured Verrucomicrobiota bacterium
TGTCCAAAAGCTGCTCTCCAGCAGCTTCGGCGTCCCCCCCACGGTCAGCATGATCGACGGCCTCTCCCTGGAAGCCATCCGCAGCGTCGATGAATCTCTCGTCTCCTTCGAAAATCTCGTGGCCCGCCGGGATGTGGACAGCGCCAGCAACCGCCTGCTCGAAGCCTACGGCATCGGCGAATACCTGCCGCGCGTCCGCCGCCTGCCCATGACTGAAAAGGCCAAGGTGCTCGATTTCGTGCGCAAGAAAAACAAGCTCCTCTCCTTCCTGGAAATGAAGGACTACTCCGGTGCCGAGACGGTCGTCACCGAACTGCGTTCTGCCTCGGACGACTTTGAGTACGCCAAGCCGCTGGCCGCCATTCAGACTGCCAAGACCATGAGCAACCTCCACGTGAACAACGCCAACGCAGCCATGGGCAACAAGGATGCCAAGACCGTGGAGGCGGAGATGAAGGCTGCCGCCGAAATCTGGCCCACCAATCCTCGCGTCACCCAGCTCAGCGAGCACATGATGCAGTCCACCGACATGAAGTCCCAGGCCCTCATGGAATTCGACCGCCTCCTCAGCCAGCGCAACTTCCGCCAGATTTTCGAAAACCAGGCCCCCTTCATCGCCGCCGTCGCTGATGACCTCACACGCAAGCAGCAGCTTGAAAAAGTGCTCAAAGACATGGGCCGGCTCGAACTCATCGTCGGCGGTGCCAAGGAAATGGCCGCCAGCAGCCCCCCCGCCGCCTGGGAAAAAGTGGAGAAAGAATCCAAGCTCTACCCCGACGATCCCGTGCTCAGCAAGCTGCGCGCTGATCTCGGCGTGAAGGCCAGCGAATTTGTCACCGCCATCGAAAACGCCCGCCAGCAGGAGGAAAAGCAGCAGATCGGCTCCGCCCTATCCTGGTACTTGCGGGCCAAGCGCATGCACCCCATGAGCGAGATGGCCCGCGAAGGCATCAAGCGCTTGGTTGATGTCGTCAAAAACGGCGACCAGCCACCGCCCCCCAACGCCGACCCCACCTCGGCGCTCAACAACTGAGCAGCTCGGCTCAACGGTACTTCGACAATCCCTCGAGGTACCGCTGCGCGAGTTCCGTCTTTGGCCGGGTGAAAAAATCAACGGCGGCGGATGACTCCTGTACTTGACCGGCGGCGAGAAAGACGACCCAGTCCGCGACCTTCCGCGCAAAGCTGATCTCATGCGTGGCCAAGATGATGTTCTGACCGGCTTCAGCCAGTTCGCGAATCACATCCAACACCTCTCCCGTCATGACGGGATCAAGCGCGGAGGTCGGCTCATCCAGCAGCAACAAACGGGGTTTGGGTGCCAGCGCCCGGGCGATGGCGGCACGCTGCTGCTGCCCTCCAGAGAGCTGGCCGGATTTCTTGTGCTCGTGGCCCGCCAGTCCGAGACGATGCAACAGTTCCAGCGCACGCTGCGTCGCCTGCGTTTCCGCCATGCCATGCACTTCCCGCAGCGGCAGAGTGATGTTTTGCAGCGCCGTCAGATGCGGGAAGAGGTTGTAACCTTGGAAA
>CAINXC010000812.1 GCA_903854655.1 uncultured Verrucomicrobiota bacterium
CCCGAGCGCCGCGAGGATTTGAGTGGAGTGCGTTACCCAGCCGAAGATGCCGCCCTGGGCCTTGATCATCTTCAGGCCCGTCTCCTGGAAGACAGGGAAATAGGAGCCCACGCAGTCCTCCGGCACGAGGCATTCGAAGCCCCGGTCATTGGCTTCGCGCACCGTGGTGTTCACGCACACCTCCGTCGTCACACCAGTGACGACGAGCTGCGTGATGCCGAGGTTTTGCAGCAGGGCGTGCAGATCAGTGGCGAAGAACGCGCCCTTGCCGGGCTTGTCGATCACCGGCTCCATGGGCAGAGGATACAGCTCAGGAATGATGTCCTGGCCCGGCTCCCCGCGAACGAGGATGCGGCCCATGGGGCCGACATCCCCGATCGTTTTGGCGCCGTGGCCGCGAATTTTTTTCGCGGGCGGCAAATCACTCAGGTCAGGGCGATGACCCTCACGGGTGTGCATCACCACGAGCCCCGCCGCACGCCAGGCGGCCAGCAGAGCCTTGTTAGGCTCGATGGTGCGGCGGAGCTGTGACACGTCGTTGCCCAGCATTTCGCCAAAACCTCCAGGCTCCAGGAAGTCGCGCTGCATGTCGATGATCAGCAGCGCGCACTTCGCGGGCACGAGTGCAAACGCATACGGCTCGGCTTCGATGCTGAGTAGATCCTTCATGGCGCAGTTCCTTCAGGTGGAGCTTGGATGCTCGGAGAGTGCCAGCTTTAGAAGAAGATCGCGACCCCGCCGTGGAGCTGCCACAGATCCTTGTTGTGCTCGTGCGCGGTCAGCACGTCGTTGCCGTCCAGGAGCCCCGTGTTGTTCAGGTGGTAGTACTTCACGCCTGCATAGAGGGTCCAGGAGCCGACATTCTTGGGCATGAAACTGAGAGGAATGCTCACCTTGCACTCAGAGCCGAACACCGCCAGTCCAGACCCACCTCCGGTGCCATCGAACTTCTGATAGAAGTCCTTGCTCACGATGTTGATGTAGTTTGGAAACTCGACTTTGACGGGCCCCAGCTTGATCGTCGGATCGACGCCGAAGGTGAAGTAGTAGCCGCCGACAGAGGTTGCCGGGTCAAAGGTGACCGTTGCCTTGTGCGCCAGCTCATCCCAGTAGGCGATGAACGGATTCAGGGCGAAGGGCCCCATGATCTTGGAGTCGTCAAAGCTCAGCTTGGCCTGGAAGTGGCTGGAGGTGGGATAGTTGTCAACCATGCTTTCGAAGGCGGTGAAGTTGGCCTCGAACTTCCAGTTGTCCGCAAACTTGAAGGCGAGCCCGCCGATGGGGTCAAATTCATTCCAGTGCCCGGGTTTGACCCCGGATGCGCGAGTGTGGAATGAACTCCACACACCGGTGGTGAGAGTCACATCCTGGATGAAGCTGCTCTTGTCGGAATACAGGTCCCAGAAGAGCAGGAACAGCGGCTGCGTAACCAGGCCCCGGTTTTCCACATCCAGGCCGCGGGGCGTGATGTAGTGGTCGGAGAAGTCCAGTTGCAACAGGGCGTGAACCCAGGGTTCGGGCTCGGGCGTGGTCATGGCCGGAGTCTTGGAATCATCCGGTGTGCCAGCAAAAGCTGGTGAGGTGAGGAAGGCGCTGGTGGCCAGCGAGAGAATCGCCAGGGTCTTGCAGGTGCTGTGAGAGGGAGGCAGTTTCATAGTATGGGAGTGAAGGTTTGCATTGACGCTCCCAACGCATCGCACCCGTGGTGCCAAGTCCTGCCGGGATCGCTGCAGCCCTTGATCCATAAGGGATTGCGCCCTGACCGCCGGCGCTGCTGGCGGAGATCGTGCTGTTGCATCTGTTGCGGCGCGCAACAGCTGGCACAGCTTTGTGACCGACAATCAGCCGCCTGCCAGCTCTGGAAACCGCCGGTAGATCCGGCTGCGATTCACACCCAGCAACCGCGCCGCCTCAGCCACATTGCCGCCCGTCTGCTCAAGAGCGCGTTGAATCAGGGCGTGCTCCGCCGCCTCGAGATTCAATGGCAGATCGGGCGCAGGCGCCGCCGGGCTCTTCGCCATCACGGGGTTGGAGGGTGGTGAAGCCTCGATGAGCTGCAAATGCTCCCGGCTGATGGGCCTGCCTCCGCTCATGATGAGCGCGCGCTCCATCACGTTTTTCAATTCACGCACATTGCCTGGGAAAGCATAGCCGCGCAGCAGGGCGAGCGCTGCCGGGGTGAGCGCCGGTGCGGTGAGCCCCATCTCTGTGGCAAACAGCGTGAGGAAGTGCGCCGCCAGCAGCGGCAGGTCTTCGGTGCGGGCGCGCAGCGGCGGCGTCTCCACGCTGTAGCGCGCCAGGCGAAAATAGAGGTCCTGGCGGAAATCCCCGCTGGCGATCTTGGCCGGAAGATCCGCATTGGTGGCGCTGACCACCCGCACATCCACGTTGCGCGGATGGGTGGCGCCGACGGGCGTGACCATGCCATCCTCAAGGACGCGAAGCAGCTTGGCCTGCAGGGCGGCGGGCATGTCGCCGATTTCGTCAAGAAACAGCGTGCCGCCGTCGGCCAGCTCAAAGTAGCCTTTCCGATCTGCCGTGGCGCCGGTGAATGCGCCTTTGTTGTGACCGAAGAAAAGTGATTCTGCAAGCTCGGCAGGCACGGCGACGCAGTTCACCGGAATGAAGGGGCCCGCCGCGCGCGGGCTGTGGTGATGGACTGCGCGGGCGACCAGTTCCTTGCCCGTGCCGCTCTCGCCGGTGATGAGCACGCTGGTCTTGCCAAACTGCTGCAGGCGCTCGATGTCAGCCAGGA
>CAINXC010000813.1 GCA_903854655.1 uncultured Verrucomicrobiota bacterium
CCTGGCTCCAGCATTCCCAGCGGTTGGGGCACTGGGCCTCCTCGCACACGGTGTGCAGCTTCAGGTCGCTGATCAGGGCCTTGGTGCTCCAGAACACCGGGTCACGCGGCAGCTTCACACGGATCCAGTCGGGCTTCTTGTCCTGGTGCAGTCGGGGGTCGATCTTGCTCGTCATCTCGTGCCGACATTACTCATGAGCGGGCCGGGGACAAGGGAGGAAACGTGCTGTTGGAGGGGAGAGCGCCGCCGCCGCCCAAGAACGCGCTGATTTCAGCCCAGAGAGCAGCCGGGCGACCGCGAACATCACCGTGACTGCTGGCTCAAGGAGTTGACGGCGGCAATGAGCTCTGCCGCATCCACGGGTTTTGGAAGCAGAATTTGAAACCCCGCGCAGAGGGCCCGAACCCTGTCTTCAACCCGGGTGTAGGCGGTAAGCGCGGCCGCGGGGATCTTTCCGCCGCCCTCCAGCGGTCTTTCTCGAAGTGCTTCGATGAAGTCGTAGCCGCTTTTCCCGGGCATTCCGATGTCGCTGATCAAGACATCCGGCAAAGCCTCATCAATCCGCTTCAGGCCTTCCTCAACGCTCGGGGCGGTGCGAACTGCCGCGCCCGCCTTTTGAAGCGTCTTTGCGACGAGGGTCCTGGAATCAGCATCGTCATCGACCACCAAGACGGCGATTCCTTGCAGCGT
Organism: uncultured Verrucomicrobiota bacterium; assembly: GCA_903854655.1. Taxonomy (GTDB): domain Bacteria; phylum Verrucomicrobiota; class Verrucomicrobiia; order Verrucomicrobiales; family Verrucomicrobiaceae; genus CAINXC01. The sequence continues at coordinate 691 of CAINXC010000813.1, forward strand.
CGGCACAATCACCTCCATGGGCTTATGGTCTTCGAGCACGATGCCGGGATGGCCATCATCGCGCACGGTGGCGATTGGAAGCACAACTTCAAACGTGGCGCCCTGGTCAGTGCCCGGGCTCCTGGCGGCAACTGTTCCCCCGTGCAACTCCACCAGGTGCTTGACGATGGCGAGCCCGAGGCCCAGCCCCCCCTGCCTTCTTGTCACAGACGCATCGGCCTGGCGAAAACGATCAAAAACATGGGGTAGAAAGTCGCTGGAAATCCCGCAGCCGGTGTCAGTCACACTCACTTCCAGGTGGGAATTTGCCCTTTGAAGCAAAACTTCAATCCGGCCATCCTGCGGGGTAAACTTCACCGCATTGGTCAGCAGGTTCCAAAAGATCTGCTGAAGCCGGTGAGGATCACCGGCGACCGGTCTTGAAACACCGTCCAAAACGGCGCGGACTCTGATGCCTTTGGTCGCAGCGACGGGCCGGATGGAAGCGACGGCAGCGTCCACTATGGAACTGAGATCCAGTTTCTGAACATCGAGCCTCACTTTGCCCGATAATATCCGGTTCATGTCGAGCAAATCTTCGACGATGTGTTGCTGGGCTCTGGCATTGCGGGAGATCACCTCCAGCCCCTCCTCCAATTCGCCTTCAGACAGGGGGCTCGCGCTGAGGATCTGCACCCATCCCACAATGGATTGAAGGGGTGTCCGCAATTCGTGTGAAAGGGTGGTCAAAAACTCATCCTTCATGCGGCTTTGGCGCGATGCCTCTTCATTGGCTTCCGCAATTGCCGCCGCAGCCTGTTTCTGAAGGGTGATGTCCCTGGCGATCTTCGAAGCGCCCACAATCTGCCCGGCCCGGTTTTTGACCGGGGATATGGTCAGGGAGATCTCGATCACGCGGCCATCCTTGGCGCGTCGTTTGGTGTCGAAATGATCGAACCTCTCGCCCCTGCGAAGTTGCGCCAAAATCATGGGTTCTTCCTGCTGCCGGTCCTGCGGAATTAAAAGCGTGATGGGGCTTCCGATCATTTCGGCTGCTGTGTAGCCAAAAATGCGCTCGGCCCCCTGGTTCCAACTGGTGATGATGCCGTCAAGGCTCTTGGTGATGATCGCATCATCGGAGGAGTCGATGATGGCAGCCAGGAAGTGTTCCGGGCTGTCAAATCCTGGAGGGAAGGCGGGCGGATTCATTTGTCTTAATCGCCCGAAGAATGAAATGTGAACCCCAAGCCGACTGGTTCGATCCGTCTCGGCAGGTCGGATGTACTTATTTTGAAGCCGGAGGATTTCAGGCGGCAGCACGACCTGGCGATCCCGGCCCGCCACTGGTGCAAAGCGTCGTCAGCCACATTCCCTTTTGTCGCTTGAATCCCGTGTGAGGAACACGACAGAAAAGCCATGGACATCCCGATCATCGACCTGGGCAGCGACGAGCACTTCATGCGCGAGGCGCTGCGGCAGGCGCGCAAGGCGGCGGCGCAGGACGAGGTGCCCATCGGCGCGGTGATCGTTCATCAGGGCAGCATCATCGCCCGCGCCTGGAACCAGGTGGAGACGCTGAAGGACGCCACCGCCCACGCGGAG
>CAINXC010000814.1 GCA_903854655.1 uncultured Verrucomicrobiota bacterium
ATGTGCGCCCTGCGCAGCGAACCCTCCAAACTCAGCCTGCGCAGAAAACGCCGCCGCGCCGCCCTCGACCACTCCTTCCGACTCGACCTTCTCGCCCATCTTCATGCGTAAGCCCTGCTTAATCTCCAGGTAGCTCATTCATTTCTCTTGCCGTGATGCAGGCCCCCGGCGTGCCAGAATCACCCCCCGCGCAGGCTGTAGTTTTCGCTTTCCACCGTCCCTGTTCATGGGCACAGCATCCCTGTGCCAGAAACCAGTCCTTCCCCTTTCCCTCCGCCGCTCCACTCCAGCGCTCTCCCGGTGCAGCGCTGGCGCTGGTGGATTCATCTGCTCCTGATAGTCCCCTTCCCGCTGGCGATGGGCCTGCTGGGGGCATCCAGGCATGCCACCCACCAAGCGGCGCTCAGCGGCGACTGGCAGGGTCTCCTCAAACGATGCGCTGTTGAAATCGTGATTTTTGGCCTCCCGGTCGGCATTGGACTCTGGATTTCCAGGACCACTCGCGACGACCTCATGCTGCGCTGCCGTGGCTGGCTGAGGCTGGTGGCGTTGGGCACGGCCTATTCCATCGCGATCCGGCTGGCGCTTGCAGTCTTCCTGACGGTGTTGTGCACAGCGCTGATCGTCTCCCACCTTGCAACCCCTGCCACCCTGCAAACCTTCGCCCAGGCCAACCGGCCGGAGATCGAAACCGTGGTCAACGTCCAGGCCCTCAAGCACGACCGGGTGTATTTCTGGCTCACCGTCACCTTTGTCAGCTTTGTCGTCGCCGGCCTGCGCGAAGAACTGTGGCGGGCCGCCTCGTTGACCGCTCTGGGCAAGCTCTGGCCGGGATGGTTTGGCGCGGGGAAAGGCCGGTATGCAGCAGTGCTGGTCACCTCCTGCCTGTTCGGCCTCGGCCATCTGCCCCAAGGGGTGCTGGCAATCGGGGCCACCACTCTGATCGGCATTGCACTGGGCGGCATCATGATTTCTCACCGTTCCACCTGGCTGGCAGTCATCGCCCACGGCATGTTCGATGCCACCAGCTTTGTCCTCATCGCCGCCTTTGTGGACAAGATGCCGCCCATGCCCTGACCCGGCCCCTGGCAATGCTGGTTCTCTTTGCATTCCGGCACCACCTCCTTAGCATCACAGGCTGTGAGCGCCCCATCATCACCTCCATGCGTTCTGACCATCGCCGGATCTGACTCTTCCTGCGGAGCGGGGGTGCAGGCGGACATCAAGACCATCGCCGCTCTCGGCGGCTACTGCTTGAACGCGATCACCTGCGTCGTTTCGGAAGTCCCGGGGCGGGTCTCCACGGTGCAACGGCTGGGGCCTGATATTATCGCGGACCAAATCCATGTGCTGTTTGCAGGGTTCCCCATTCGCGCCGCCAAAACCGGCATGATCGGCGGCATCGACCAGGTGCAGGCCATCGTCGCCGCCTGGATCACCATCGGCCAGTCAGCCCCCCTCGTCGTCGATCCCGTCATGGTTGCCACCAGCGGCGTGCGACTGATGGACGAAGAGTGCCTCGATACGGTGAAAACCCTGCTCCTGCCGCTGGCCCACGTCATCACTCCCAACCTCGACGAAGCCGCCGTACTTTGGGGCCGACGGGTGACCACGCGTTCTGAAATGGAGGCTTGTGGTCACGATCTGAGCAGCGAGTACGGCTGCGCTGTGCTGGTGAAGGGCGGCCACCTGGGTGGTGATACCGCTGCAGACGCCCTTTGCCGTGCAGGGGCTGTCACCTGGTTCGAATCCCCGCGCATCGACAGGGTCCGCACCCACGGCACCGGCTGCACCTACTCGGCTGCGATTGCCACCGGCTTGGCAAGGGGATTGCTGCTCGACGAGGCTGTTCATGAGGCGAAAGCCTTCGTCACACGCTCCATTGCGCAGCATCACGCCTGGAACGGCGTATGTTCTCTCAACCACCTTCATCAAGAATGAAAGGCTCTCTCATCATTCTCATCGCCCTGGGCGCCGCCGCCTTCCCGTCCGCATCGGCGGCCGAGGCCCGGCCCGTGCCTCCGGTGGACGAAGTCTCGCAGTCCGCCATCCAGTCGGCCTTTCAAATCCTGCGCCGTGACTACATCCGCCGCGAAGACCTGACGCTGGACCAGCTCAACCGCGCCGCCTTGCACGGCTTGTTGGAGCGGCTGAATTTCGGCGCTGAACTCGTCAAAAACGATCCTTCAACCCATCCTCCCGAGAGCCGGGTCATCAGCGATTCGCTCACCCCGCACATCGCCTGCCTGCGGCCCGCCGCCCTCGTCGAAAAGGAAATCGCCCCCATGCAGGAGGCGCTGCGCAAGCTCAAGGAACAGGGCGTTGAACACCTCATTCTCGACCTTCGCTCGCCCGCGCCTCCCGGCGAATTCGAAACCGCCGCCGCCATCCTTGAGATGTTCGTGCCCAAGGGGCAGCTGCTCTTCAAGCTCAAGCAGCTCGGCGCCGGCGAGGCCCAGGTCATGCTGTCCCGGCACGACCCGGTCTGGACCGGCAGCCTTGTCGTCCTTGTTGACAAGGAAACCAACAACCTCGGCGAAACCATCGCCGCCGTGCTGCACCAGCAGAAACGCGCCCTCCTGGTGGGCGCTGCCACGCGAGGCGCCACCGTTCGCTATGAAACCGTGCCGATTGAGGCCGGCTGGCGCCTCCGCTTTGCCCGGGCCGAGATGCTGCTTCCGGACGATTCCTCCGTGTTTCGCAAGGGTCTCAAACCGGACCTCGCGATTGACTTCGACCCCCAGGTGAAACGCGAGGTGTTCAAGTCCGCCACCCTGAAGCCCACCGTGTTTGAGCAGGCCCGGCCCCGCTTCAATGAAGCGGCCCTCGTTGCCAGCAGCAACCCTGAGCTCGACGACTACATCCGCCGCAGCGGCGGCGAAGTCATGCCCTATGACAGCCCCGCTCCGCACGACACCGTGCTGCAACGCGCCGTCGATCTGCTCATCAGCACCGACCATCTGGCCGCCTCCAAGCTCGACTGGCTCAAACCCGCTTTCGCAGGCCCGCGCGAGCCCGTCGTCCCAAAAGCCGAGCCCGTGCCCGCCCCATGACCGAAACCCATACCTCCAAATGCGGCGACGTGCGCATCGTCGCCCCCGTGGTCATCCAGGAAGTCCTCAGCGAGCGCACCTGCCGCGCCGCCCTGCCCAACGGCAAGCTCATCTTCGGCTTCATCGAGCGCCCCGGCCTCACGCTGACCCAAGGGGCCGCCGCCAAGGCCATTCTTTCCCTGTGCGATTTCTCTCGTGGGGAGATTGTGTAGAACGGCATGCCCCAAAGGCGCCTCTGCCGTCCGGCTTCCAGCCGCACCTCAACAGATGTCGGGCAGGAATGGCATCTTATTGGCCGCTCGACGCATCATCGCGAAGACCCCGTTTTTCCAGGGACCGCTGATGTTAACACTTATTTACCTGTCCAGACACCGTTGGCCTTAACAACTCTTTGCCTGGCGTCTTGCTGGCTGTTCGGCACTTTATTCGCGTTGTTGAGGGGCCGCCGCGATAAAACCAGTATTTCTGGCGCGGATGCTGCTCGCACATGGAGCCATGCGTTGTTCGATCTTTATGCCCTTGTTTGTGTGCGCGGTGCTGTTCCTTCGTTGCGGGAGCGCCGCAGCGGGGTCGGCGATTCCGTTCGATTACTGCGACGGGCTGATTTGGGTGAAGGTGAACGCCGGCGCGGACGGGGCGGTGCTGAATTTTCTTCTGGATTCGGGGGCGGGGGCGAGCGTGTTGAACTTGCAGACGGCGCGTCGGCTGGGGGTGAAATTGGGGGAGCCGGAGAAGGTGCGGCGCGTGGGAGCCGGGGCGGAGGCGTGGCGGGTGAAGGATTTTCACGCAAGCGTCGGGGGCGTGCCGGTGGCGACGAGCCTGCTGGCGCTGGACCTGAGCGCCACCAGCGCGGAATGCAGCCGGACGATCGACGGGCTGCTGGGGGAGGATTTCTTCCGCGGGCGGATCGTTGAAATTGATTTCAAGGCGCGGTGCGTGCGTTTCCTCGACAAGGCGAGCGAAGGAGGATGCTGCGCGGTGATGCCGGTGAGAGTGGAGCATGAGGCGATGTGCGTGCCGGTATCCGTGAACGGTGCGGAGGTGAAGTGGGCGCGGCTGGACACAGGCTGCGATGAGGGGCTGCACTGGGTGGCTTCGACGGGCGGGAATTACATGCGTGCTTCCGTGCAACTGGGGCGGGAGAGGATCACGAATGTGAAGACGGCGCTGCACCGTTCCCCGATCTTCCCTGCGGAGGCGGGGTTGCTTGGCAACGGGGTGCTGTCGAACTACCGGGTGACGATTGACTGGACGGGTCGGCGCGTGATGTTGGCGAGGACATAGGGGCTCGCCTAGGGGTGGGACTCCGATCGGAGCATGGAGGATGCACAGGGTACGCAAACTTTTTCTCTCCTGACTTGGAGAGGAAAGGCGTTACATTCTGTGTAGCGATGACGGACCTGCGAAATTCAAGGAGCCGGCACCGACCAAACCGAATCCAACCCAACCAAAACACAAATTATGAAAGCCAAACTCAGCCTCCTTATCGCCTGCCTCGCCATCCCAGGAATGAGCTTCGCGGGTTCCATGAATTCCTCCGCAAAGCGCCCCGCGCAGGACGTGTCGGCGGAGAACAGCAGCTCGACTGTGACAAACATCGCGCTCGTGAAGTCCGGCAAGAGCTCCAGCGACAAGGGCTCCAGCCGCAGCTCGGGCTCCCGCTATACGCAAAAGCGCTAAACGCTAATTTTGCCACGGGGCCTGCGGACCCGTCTCCGCCCCTGGCCCAAACAACGCCCGCCCGTGCAAAACGGCGGGCGTTTTTTTGTGGGTCCGTGACGCCTCGTTCAAACAGGATGCCGAAGCGGATTTCGGTGATTTTGCCAGGCAAATAATAATTCGCCTTCCACAGGCCATCACGTCCATTCCCTCATCCCTGGCATGCGGGTTCCTTTTCGCCAGAATTCCTCCTCCCGCACGTATCTGACAGATGCGCTTCGCCTGTCTCCTCCCGGTCTTCGCCAGCCTCGCCCTGGCCGCTGAGCCACCCCTTATCCAGCCCGGCGAATCCATAGCCGCATGGGCGCAAAAGCGCGCGGAACTCCGTGGGGAATGGCTCAAAATCCTCGGTCCCCTGCCGGACCACAAAGCGCCGTTGAAGCTGGAGGTGATCAGCGAGGAAAAACTCCCGGAATTCACCCGCCAGTACGTGCGTTACCAGATCGAAGAGGGCGTATGGACGGATGGTTACCTGCTCATCCCGCCGCTGGCCCAAGGCGCAAAGACCGCCGGGGTGGTGGTGTTTCATTCCACCGTGAAGCAGCAGGCGCGGCTGGTCGCGGGCGTGGACCAGGAGGTGCCGGACAAGGAACAGGGGGTGCAGATGGCGCTGCGCGGCTGGGTGGCCCTGTGCCCGCGCAACTACATCTTCAACGAGGGCGCGGACTTCAACGGCAACGTGGCCAAACTCAAAGCAATGCACCCGGACTGGACAGGAATGCTGCGCATGCTGTGGGACGGCATGCGGGCCGTGGACCTTCTGCAATCGCTGCCGCAGGTGGATGGTGCCCGCATCGCCACCATAGGCCACTCGCTCGGGGCCAAGGAGGCGCTGTACATGGCCGCGTTCGACGAGCGGGTGAAAGCCAGCGTTTCCAGCGAAGGCGGGGTGGGCATGAGCATGACCAACTGGGAGGCGCCCTGGTACCTGGGCCCCCAGGTCAAGGCGCCCGGTTTCACCCACGACCACCACGAGCTGCTGGCCATGGTGGCCCCGCGCGCCCTGCTCCTTCTCGGTGGCAACAGCGCCGACACGGATGCGGACCTCGGCTACATCAATGCCGCGCTGCCTGTTTTCGAGATGCATGGGGTAAAGGACAACCTCGCGTTCTTCAACCACCGGCAGGGGCATGCGTATCCGCCGGTCGCCCGCGTAAAGGCCGAGGCATTTTTGGAGCGGATTGTGGGAAAGAAGTGAAAAGATCCGGGCACCACGCACTCGGCACTTTCGTACTTTTCATTTTCCCCTATTCCTTTGCCCTTTCATGCCCGCCCCCATCTACTTCGACTCCCACATGCACACACCGCTGTGCAAGCACGCCTACGGCGAACCGGAAACCTATGCGAAACACGGGGTGGCCATGGGGCTGAAGGGCATCATCTTCACCTGCCACAGCCCCATGCCGCGCGGCTTCTGGCCGGGCGTGCGCATGGGCATGGAGGAGTTCGACGAGTATGTGAAGATCGTCACCCGCGCGACCGCAGCCTACAGCGGCCAGCTTGAAGTGCGCCTGGGCATGGAGAGCGACTACTTCCCTGGCTTCGAGGACTGGATTGCCGAGCTGCATCGGAAGGCCGATTTCCATTACTGCCTGGGCAGCGTCCACTGGCAGGGACTGGACTATCGCAAGCGCTTTGAAACCGGCGACGTCAAAGCCTTCCGCAGCACCTACTTCCAGCTCCTCGCGGACTCGGCTGAAACAGGCCTGTTTGACTGCCTGGCACACCCGGATTTGATCAAAAACTACCAGTCCCACCTGTGGGACTTCGAGCATGTGCGTGACGAAGTCGCCACCGCTCTGGACCGCATCGCCAGGACTGGCGTGGCCATGGAACTCAACACCTCCGGGTTGCAGAAGAGCTATGAGGAGATGAATCCCGGGCTCGAAATGCTCACGATGATGAACGAGCGCGGCATCCCGGTGGTGATCGGCAGTGATTCGCACCGGCCGACCAGGGTGGCTGAAGGATTCAGCGAAGCGCTCCGCACGTTGCAGCAAGCGGGCTACGACTCGGTCAGCGTTTTCACGCACCGCAAGCGTGGCGAACTGCTCATTGACGATGTGCTCAACAGCCTTCCGGGAGCTGCGGTCCTGAGCGAGGGAGAAGTTTGAGCAGGTCGGCGCGCAACTTCATTTCGGCACGGCGGTTTCACTCCGCCATTCCTCAGTTCCCAAAGAACCACTCAATCATGAAAAACACTACGATACGGATTTGTACTCTTGGCATCGCCTGCTGCGCGGGCCTGACATTCGCCCAAGAAGGCGGCAGGCGGCCCAGTACTGGCGAAGGCGGCGGCAATCGCCTGGCGGAATTCCTCAAGAAAGTGGACACCAACGGTGACGGCAAGATCACCAAGGAAGAATTCCTCGCCTATTCCAAAAAGGAGGCCGAGGACCGTTTCGCCAAAATCGACACGAATGGTGACGGCGTGATCGACGAATCTGAGATCAAGGCGGCGGCTGAAAAAATGCGTGAGGGTGCCGGGCGTCGTGGCGAAGGCCAGGGTCAGGGCGAGGGCGGTTTCCGTCGTGCGCCCGGAAGTGAAGGCAAGGAGCCATCCCCTCCCCAGGGCGAACGTCCTCCCGGTGGTCCCGAAGGACGCCGCCCGGAAGGCGGCCCTCCCGGCGGTCCAGGAATGGGCGGCATGCTGGGCAACCCCGAAGAAACGTTCAAGAAGCTGGACAAGAATGGCGACGGCTTCGTGGATGCCGAAGAGTTCCGCGCCTTCGCCTCGGAAGAAGCGGACTCACGCTTCAAGCGCATGGATGAGAAGGGTGCGGGCAAGATCTCCCTGGAGGACTTCAAGGCGGTGGTGCAAAAGATGCGCGAAATGATGCGCCAAGGCGGCGGCATGCGCCGTCCCGGTGGCGAAGGCGGCCAGGGTGGTCAGGGCGGTGGCTTCCGCCGCCCACCCTCTGGTGATGCCGACAAGAAGCCTGAAGACGCGAAGTAACGCGGCCTGTCCGCAATGATTTTGCAAAGGCGAGGCATCGAGGTGCCTCGCCTTTGTATTAGGCTCATGTAGGTGACAAATTTGTGCCAACAATTTCACCAACCGAGACTAAACTCCATTGACACGTAGCCCGAAATTTACCAAATTCAGTTTCATGTTCCTCCCGGTTCACAACATCTGGTCAACACTGACCCTGATGGGGTTGATCACTGCCCTGTGCGCGAGTTCGTCGCTGTTTGGTGGTTCGCTGACAGTAAGCGATGGTGCCACCACCTTCACGGGAAGAACTGTCATCGACACCGGTACGTCCACCCTTCTCAAGACTGTGGCCCCGGTCACTACCGGCAGCCTGACCTTTGCTTTTCCAGGTGCGCCCCTGCCAGGATTTGCCGGACTGCCCTTGGTGGTGTCCGCAGCCCAGGTTATCACGGGCCCCTTCACTCCTGTGTCGCCTAATCCTGTGGTGCCTAATTTTCCTCCGTTCACTACCAAGCCGACTGGAACCGTCACACTCATCCCCTCCCCGCTTTCCGGATCGCTTTCTGCAGCACCCAACAGCGCAGGCGGAACGGTGACGCTGGCTGGAGCGACCACGACGGGCTTAGTTGCCGGCACGGCCAGCGTGGCCGGTGGAACACTGACGCTTGCTTCAAACACGAATGGCGCTGTCTCCATCACGACTCAGGGCAGCAGTCAGCTCAATTTCATTGGAAATGTAACCACCTCCGGCCTTTCGGCGAACGGTGGGGTGATCACAGCGGGCAACACCTCGCTCACCACCTCCGGCAACGGCACTCTTACCATCTCTGGTGCCACCGCCAACGGGGCTGGTTTGATACTTGCCAACAACACCGCTGGCAATGGCACGATAAACCTGTCCGGCACGACCGGTTCGACATTCACCAGCACTACCGCTGGCAATGGCACGGTGCAATTGTCGGGCACACCTCTCAGCGGGGTTGGTTTGACCCTTGCAGGAAATACCACGAACTACCAAGAAGCGGGAGGGCTCGAGATCGTCTCGATCACGAATTCCTTCCTATACCCGCCGGTTTACAACCTGACGAACCCCACGCAGCTTCCGGTGGATCTGGGTTTAGCCATCGACACCGCCAGCCCCGGCACAGCCTTTTCCGATACCAACACGCCTGACAGCATCACCAGTTCCACTTCAGGCGCCACCTTCCCCAATGGCACAAACATCCGCGTGACATCCATCGCTGGCGGTGCACCCTCCACCCAGCTCGTTTGCTTGTCAGGTCTCATCACTGCCCTCTCCGAAATTTCGTTCACCCACACCGTCACACTGGTCAATCAAACGGGCGAGGATCTTGTCATCACACCGAGCGCCACCATTGCCGGAGGCCTGCTGATCTCGGTACCGACGCCGGCAGCGCCTTGATGGTCACACACACCTGTGGCGGGCACGAAGGTGTCCTGGGCTGCAGGGAGGGGGGCGCTGCGAGGGTGAAGGGCTGTGCTCCACCCAGTTTTTCTTTTTCCCTTTCCCCCTTCCCCTTTCTGTGTTCCGTACCCTATGTTTGTGTGGTCAAAGTTGTCGGGTGCCCAATGGGCGGATGCGTGGGAAGAGCGGTTCCAGGGCGCGGAGGCGCTGACGGCGGTGATCACCCAGGTGCCGGGCCAGAAAACCGTGCGCGTGGAGGTCTTCTGCGAGAAGGAAGCGGACGCACTCAACATTCAGAAAAACTTTGGCGGCAGCGTGCGCAAGGTCAAAATGCAGAACTGGGCGGCCATGGCGCCAGAGCCTCCAGAACCCTTCAAGGTGCGCGACAAACTCGTGATCTGCGGCGCCCGCACCACCGCCGAGGTGGCCAAGGTCGCCAAGCAATTCCCCGGTCGCGCCATCATTGCCGTGCCAGCCGAACTGGCCTTTGGCACCGGCCATCATGCCACCACCGCCACTGTCCTGCGCTTCCTGGTGGACCAGGCGGAGCAATGGCGGAAGGAAGGGCGCAAGTGGTCTCTCTGCGACCTGGGCTGCGGCACCGGCATCCTCGGCATGGCGGGCGCGAAACTGGGCGCCTCCAAGGTGTGGGGCTGCGACTTTGATCCCCAGGCCGTGCGGGTGGCGAAGGAAAACATCGAGCGCAACCAGGTGGAGCACTGCTCCTTCGTGAAGGCCGATGTGCTGGAGTGGGAGCCCCGGCAGCAATGGGACTGCGTGGCGGCCAATCTTTTCAGTGACATCCTGGGCCAGGTGTTCCCAAAAATCGCCCGCGCAGTCAAGGATGACGGGATCATCATGGTTTCCGGCATCCTCAAAACCCAGGCCAAGGAGTGCCTCGCCGCAGGCGAAAAGGCGGGCATCAAGTTTGAGCGCGTGGTGACCAAGGGCAAATGGGTTTCAGCCATGGGTAGGAAGTAGTCCCCGCTGTCTCTAAAGGTGAAAATCAGTCGCCCGGTGCAAGGCGAGCGTTACCCTTTCCACCATCATGTTGTGTCGTTTGCTGCTCGCCCTCCTTTTTCTCATGAGCCAGGGACCATCATCTTTTGCCGGCGAGTCTGAGCCCCTGGATTCGCCGGTGGTCAGGCGTGACCACCGTGTGACCTTCAGCCTGGAAGCGCCCCTGGCCAAAAAGGTGGAACTGCGCGGGGTGCAACGGCAGCTCGTCCCTCTGGTGAAAAATGAGCGCGGTGTCTGGTCAGTGACGGTGGGCCCCCTCGCCCCCGGCATTTATGGCTACAGCTTCATTGTGGACGGCGAGGCCATGCTGGACCCTTCGAACCCCGAGATCAAACCCGAGCGCGACCCGGACGAGAGCGAGCTGGAAGTGATCTCCGATCCGCCCCTGCTCACCCAGTGGCAGGATGTGGAGCACGGCACGGTGCATCTGCACGACTACTTCTCCAAGCCTCTGAAGCGCCTGCGCCGCCTGCGCGTGTACACCCCCCCAGGCTACGAGGGTGGTGGAAACTCGCGCTTCCCCGTGCTCTACCTGATGCACGGCACCGGCGACACCGAGGCCACGTGGACGGAGTTTGGCCGCGCCCACTTCATCGAGGACAACCTCATCTCCCGCAGCAAATCCCGGCCCATGATCATTGTCATGACCGACGGCCACGCCGACCTGACCGACGAGGAGGGCATCGGCCCCCGCAACCTGGAGAAGATGGAAAGCGATCTGCTGCAGGCGGTGATGCCCCTGGTGGACAAGATGTACCGCACCGTGCCCGACGCTGATCACCGTGCGATTTGCGGCCTTTCCATGGGCGGCTTCCAGTCCATGTTCATCGGCCTGCGGCACCTGGAATCCTTTGCCTGGGTGTGCGGCATGAGCGCCTACGTGCCGGATGTGGAAAAAACCTGCGCCGAAGCCTTGAACGATCCCCACACCAATGACCGGCTGCGGCTGTTCTGGCACCAGATCGGCAGAGATGACTTCCTGCTCCCCCCCCAAAAAGCCTTCGAAGCGGTGCTGGAAAAGCACGGCATCAAGCGCCAGTTCACCGTCACCGGCGGCGATCACAGCTGGCCGGTTTGGCGCAGCTACCTGGAGGAGCTGCTGCCCCTCCTGTTCGCTCCAGCAAAAGCTGAAAAGTGACGAGGCTTGGTTTCCAGCCCGCTCCCCGCGAGTTTTTCACTCCGGAACTGCGTCACAACCCGCAGCAGGACGGCGTCCCCGCCTGCCGCGCCCGTGTTCTTCCACTCATTCAATATAATTGTAACACCTGTAACATTGCCATGCCGATTCGGGTAAGCTATGGAGAGACGCTCCAACATCGTGCTTCCTGAGCAACAATACCTTTCCCAATGCCCCTCCTGCGCGGCAGCCATCGACGTGACGGTCTTCGAGCCCTTCACGAAGATCACGTGCCCGTCGTGCCACCAGTCCGTGCGCGTGCGCCGGAAATTCAACCACTTCGTGATCATCAAGCAGATCGGCGAGGGCGGCATGAGCAGGGTGTTCGAGGCTGAGGACGAAACGCTGGGACGGCGCGTGGCGCTGAAAATTCTCAACCGCACCTACAGCCGGGACGCCGCACGCATGGCGCAGTTCCAGAACGAGGCGCTCATCACTGCGCGGGTCACCCACCCCAACGTGATCAAGCTCTACTCCGTGGGCTATGATCAGGGCTACTTCTACATCGCCATGGAGCTGGTCACCGGCGGCAGCCTGGAGCAGCGCATCAAGCGCGATGGCACGGTGAAGGAAAAAGATGCCCTGCGCATCGGCCGCCAGGTGGCGGACGGTCTGCGCGCGGCCTACCGCATGGGCCTGCAACACCGCGATGTGAAGCCGGCCAACATCCTGTTCACGGATGACGGCACCGCCAAGGTCGTGGATTTTGGTCTCGCGCTGTTCATTGAGCACAAGGATCAGTCCGCTGAGATCTGGGCCACCCCCTACTATGTCTCGCCTGAGAAGGTGATCGAAAACAAGGAGGACTTCCGGAGCGACCTCTTCAGCCTGGGCGCCACGCTCTTCCACGCCCTCACCGGCAAGCCCCCGCACAAGGCCAACACCAACTCCCTTCACGAGCTGCGCATGATCAAGTGCCGGCGCGTCGCACTGGAGGATACGGGCATGCCCTTTGCGCCGCGCACCATCCACATCGTGGACAAGCTGCTGGCCTTCAGGCCAGAAGACCGGCCTGAAAGCTACGACGTGGCGGTGGATGAGCTGCGCCTCGCCGAAGGACTCACGGACCGTGCCTTCATGCGCGGTGCCTCCAGACGCCGGAAGCTGGCGATCATCAGTGCGGTGGCCGTTGCCAGCGCTTTCATCATCGGCATGGGGATTCGCAACGTGGGCACCAAGCCGCCTGCCTCCTTCACCACCACCCCCATCGTCCAGGAAACCCTCGCAGGCGATGGCCTCACCCTCAGCGCCGGCCAGCGCACCGTGGCTGACCGCTTCCTGGCCGCCCGCAAGATTTTGCTCAAAGGCGACTTCAAGAACGCCGAGAGGGACTTCGAGGGCATCATCAAGGACAACCCGCGCCAGCCCACCTTGAACTGGGCGCGCTACAACGCGGCCCTGTGCGCCCTGATCAGTGGAAAGCGCCAGCCGGCCCGCGAACTCTTCGCCGCCATCGCCAAGGATGCCGCAGGCGGCACTGACCACGTCTCGGCCTTCTTCAAGACCCTCGGGGACCGGATGTCAACTCACCTGGGTTTGGGCGAAAAAGCAGGCAATCTCGACTACGACACCGCTCGGGAGGACGTGATGGGCTACCTGGCCCACGGTCTCGCCGAATGGCATCTGGGCAATCCGCACAATGGCGCCCACTACCTGCAGACCTTTCTCGACAGCCGACAGACTGACCGTTCGCTGGAATGGATTCGCGAATACCGCACCCTTATCACCCCCTATGCCGACGATCTCAAGCTCGTCGGCACCCTGCAAAAGCCGGAAACTGGACTTTCCACGGCAGATGCCAAGGCCCTGCTGGAGGAAACACAGAAAGTGCGCAAGCAGTTGAAGACCCACGGCAGGCTGGAGGAGGAAATTGACGCCCGCATTGCCAGGCTCACCCACCTGCGAACCAGCAGCCTCACGACGGAGCAGCGCCAGAAAATGAAGGAGCAGCTCGAACACAAAAAGCGCGAGCTGGATCAGTTTGGCGAGCTCTCCAAAACCCTGCCCACGCTGGTGCGCGGTTACGATTTCAGCCCCGCGATCCGCATCTTGAATGAAATGCAGTTCGAATCGCCCGAAGTGCAGCGAGCCGTGGACGGCAAGCTGTACCTTTACCAGGGTGCCGCAGATTTCCTCCAGCAGTTGTTCCGGGACATCGCCGCCAAGGGCTGGCAGGGCACGGTGGAGCGCCGCGACGCCTCCCCCATCATCGGCTGGGTCACCTCCGCGACGCCGCAGGAAATCACCATCAGCCTCAACCGCACCAGCCCCAACGCCGCCAAACTCCCCCTCGATCAGGTCGAGCCCAACACTCTCGTCGCCATCGCCCAAAGTTTCTGCGCCCCGGTCAGCGACACCACCGAGTACCAGCACCGCCAGGAGCTCATCGCCATCTTCGCCCGTGTTGAGGGCCTCACCGATGTCGCCAGCAGCGTTGCCACCCAGCTCATGGACGAATGCCGCCCGTTCCGCATGAGGTGGATGAAGGTGCTGTGATATAAATCCGAGGCCAGTTCCAAGAACGGAACCTCCAACCCGTTGTCGAAGGAATGAGCACACACACCTCCCGTCTCTTCGCGCTGCTCCCCTGCATTTTCTGTTTTTCCTCAATCGCCGCCGACCATGAGAAAAAGCTGAACGGCCCGCCCCTGAGCATTGAGGACGCCGTGACCTGCGCCAAAGAATTTGCGGCCCGGCACCACATTCGCGTCGAAGAAAGCTACATCAATACCGCCCACCTTGAACTCCATCCCAAAGAGGGTGGCGGCAAGTACTGGCTGATCACCTGGCTGCGGAACGACTACGCCAACGACATCCCAATCAAAGGCGGCCAGATCTATGCTCGTATCTACATGGACAGAACAGCCAAGGTTTTCTTTGGCGAGTAGCCCTGGCATCCTTCTCCTGCTGCGGAGGATGATGAAATCAATCACCCGACTTCATGAAATTTTTACCCTCTTCATCCCTCGTCACCGGCCTTGCCATCCTGCTGCCACTGGCCTCGGCCTTCGGCTGGGGCGAACCCCACCACGCCATCACAAGTGCCGCCATCGGCGTGCTCCCCGCATGGCAGCAGAGTCTCCTCGGGACGGAAGCAGAGCCGCTCGCCGCAACCTACTGTCTCATACCCGACAATGTCTATTCCGACAAAGACAACGCAAAGTTCGCCGCCATGGACAGCCAGCCCGGCGAGGTGTACATAAAAAAACTGCACCTGCCGGAGCAGCAGCCGGAGAACCTGGACACCTTCCGCTACTTCATGGACAAGGCGGTCGATGCCATCAAGGCGGGCAAGATCGGCGACGCCGCCCGCTACATGGGCACCCTTTGCCACACCATCGAAGACTTCGGCAGCCCGTCGCACACCCTTCCCGGCGACAACATGTTCACCCTGCTCCAGCAGTTCCTGCCCCCGACCGATGCAATGAAGGACCAGACGATGCACGGTCCCATCGAAAACGGCGAGATCAACGTCGTCATCACCGGCTACCGGCCGCAATTGCTCGGCACCACCGTCGAAGAAGCCGCCTGGCGCCTGCTCCATCGCGTGCATGATGAGATCATCAACGCACGCAGCACCACCATCCCCATCATCCAGGCGCTGTATGCGGAGGACAAGGAGGCCGTTGTCACACATCAGTTGAAGGCTGCCGCCTTCGATGCCCGGGTCGTGGCTGATGCGTTTCACACCATCCTATGCATCGGCACACAAAAATTTGAGGTGTCCGAGCAGGTGCCGCTCAAGAACGTTGCCATCGGCGCCTTCCTCCCCCTGGAGGCCGTCAACCTCTACTACCCGCAGGCCCAGTTCTCCGGCTCGCCCAACTGGGGCCACGCCCGCAGCGGCGTCATCCTCGAAGGCGGCAAAAAAGCCATTCCGCTCAAGCTCAACGTCGAGGAAAAAAGCGGTCTCATTGCCGAGAACTTCCTCAACGGCATCAGCGTTGTCATGGGCCGGCCCCTCACCTTCCTGCTGCCCAAGGG
Organism: uncultured Verrucomicrobiota bacterium; assembly: GCA_903854655.1. Taxonomy (GTDB): domain Bacteria; phylum Verrucomicrobiota; class Verrucomicrobiia; order Verrucomicrobiales; family Verrucomicrobiaceae; genus CAINXC01. Next base: position 15,315 of record CAINXC010000814.1, read on the forward strand.
CGTGTATCACCATTTCACAGTTCTCGCCGGCCTGCACCCGGACCTCGGAGCCAAAGGCCGCGTCGAATTCACCATCCTGGGCGATGGCAAAGCCCTCGCCGGCGCCGTCGTCAACGGCACCGATCCCGCCCACGCCTTCGATTGCGACATCAGCACCGTGACCCAGCTCCAGCTCGCCGCCAATCCCAAAGGCCTCGACCCCAAAAGCGACTACGCCATCTGGGCTGATCCGATGCTGACAAAGATCGAGACAGTGACTGGGCGTTGATTTGCGCTGCCCCCACTCCTATAGCTCCCGAAACCACACTCCTGCCATGATTCAAAAGCACTCCCTCCACGCCCTGCTGCTACTCGGTTTCGTCGCCTCGTCCGTGGTCGCGGCGGACGCGCCTTTGACCAAGCCAGCCGCAAAAGATCCGAACGTGGTTCCACCTGCGGCCATGACGCCCACCCATGCGGATGTGCGCTATGGTCCGCATGAGCGGCAGGTGATGGATGTGTATTTGGCGAAGTCGGACAAACCCACTCCCCTGCTCTTCTTCATTCATGGCGGCGGCTGGACGCATGGCGACAAGCACAGCATGAATCCAAGGACCTACCTGGCCGCCGGCGTCTCGGTGGTCTCGATCAACTACCGTTACACTTCGCAGGCGGGCGATGTGAAGCCGCCAGTCAAGGCGCCTCTGGACGATGCTGCGCGGGCTCTCCAGTTCGTCCGCAGCAAAGCCAAGGAATGGAATCTCGACAAGGAGCGCGTCTGCGCCAGCGGCGGCTCCGCAGGAGCGTGCTCCTCGCTCTGGCTCGCCTTCCATGACGACATGGCCGATCCGGGGAGCAGCGACCCCGTCGCCCATGAGTCCACGCGGCTCTGGTGCGCCGCCGTGATGTCGCCGCAGACCACGCTCGATCCCCGGCAGATGAAGGAGTGGACGCCCAACAGCAAGTACGGCGGCCACGCCTTCGGGTTCAACGCCGATCCGAAAAAGAAGACCTCGCAGTTCGATGAGTTCCTCGCAGGCCGCGACAAGATCCTGCCCTGGATTGCCGAGTACTCGCCATACGCCCTGGTCACCAATGACGATCCTCCCATCTACATGGCTTTCAGCGATCCACCCGCGCTGGGCCAGGATCAAAAAGACCCCACCCACACCGCAAACTTCGGGGTGAAGCTCCAGGAGCGCTGCCAAGAAATGGGGGTTCAATGCGAACTTGTGTACAAGGGCGCACCGAATGTGAAGCATCCACGCGTGGAGCAGTACATCATTGAAAAATTGAATGCTCCGGCCGCCAAGGATTGATCATGCAAGCCAGCGTCACGGAACTGCCGTTCAACAGTTTCATCGGCCTCCAGAGAGCTGCCGATCCTGGCAAACTTCTCATCCTCCCGGCGGGCGCGCAGTATCTCAACCATCTGGGCACCGTTCACGCCAGCGCCCAGCTTGCCCTGGCAGAGGCTTCCAGCGGTGAGTTCCTGCTGCGGGCGCTGGGCACCAATGATGGCTTGGTGCCTGTGGTGCGTCGTCTGGAGTCCAAGTTCCGCAAACCGGCGAACGGAGCGCTCACCTCTTCTGTCTCAACGCCTCCCGCAGCCCTGGACCAGCTTCGCTCCGAATTGGAGACAAAGGGGCGGGCCATGATCACCGTTGTGGTCGAGGTTCACGATGAAGCCGGGGTCCACACGCTGTCAGCGGCGGTGGAGTGGTTCATCACGCGGATCGCAGGCGAACCCAAGGCAGGCTGACCTCTTATTGCAGTCCCCTCATCACGTGCTCGGCCACGCGCATGCCGTCCACGGCGGCGGAGATGATGCCGCCTGCATAGCCGGCGCCTTCACCCGCAGGGAAGAATTGCTTCACGCCCACACATTCGCAGGTCTCCGCATCGCGAGGAATGCGTACAGGTGACGAACTGCGTGTTTCCACGCCGGTCATCACCGCATCGTTCATGCCGTAGCCGGGAATCTGTTTTTCCAGCGACTGCACCGCCTCCCGCAGCGTCGCCACCACATAGTCCGGCAGGCAGGGGCGCAGATCCGTCCAGGTCACGCCGGGCTGGTAGGAAGGAATCACCGACCCCGGCCCGGTGGAGGCCTTGCCGCGCATGAAATCGCCAAGGAGCTGCGCAGGCGCCTTGTAATCACCGCCGCCGAGCTCGAACGCGCGCCGCTCAAGCTCACGCTGATACTCGATGCCCGCAAGCGCATGATCGCCCTCAAAATCGGCCTCGGTCACTTCGACCATGAAACCGCTGTTGGCGTTGGCTTCGGCACGGGCGTAGCTGCTCATGCCGTTGGTCACCACCATGCCCGGCTCCGAGGTCGAGGCGACCACCAGACCGCCCGGACACATGCAGAAGCTGTAGGCTGACCGCCCTGTGCTGCAATGCGAGACGAAGCGATACGCTGCCGCCCCCAGCTTGGGATGACCGGCGAAACGCCCGTACTGCGAGCGGTCAATGAGATCCTGCGGATGCTCGATGCGAACGCCCACGGAGAATGGCTTGCGCTCGAACGGCACGCCGCGCTTCAGGAGCATTTCGAAGGTGTCCCGCGAACTGTGGCCGATGGCGAAAATGAACCGGTCCGACTCGATGACCTCGCCTGAGGTGAGCGTGACAGCACGCATCGCGCCGCCCTCGATCAGGGCATCCGCCACGCGCGACTCAAAACGCACCTCGCCCCCCTGTGCGATGATCTCCTCGCGCAGGGTGCGCACCACCTTGATCAGGCGGTCCGTGCCGATGTGCGGGCGGTTGTTGACGAGGATGTCCTCGGGCGCACCGGCCTTGACCAGCTCCCTCAGAACCCACGGAATGCGATGCTCGCGGTCACGGATCTGGGTGTAGAGCTTGCCATCGGAAAACGTGCCCGCTCCGCCTTCGCCGAACTGCACGTTGGAGTCAGGATTGAAATCCCAGCCGCGACGCCAGAAGCCGGTCACATCGCGGGCGCGATCTCCCGCAGGCTTGCCCCGTTCGAGAAGGATGGGGCGCAGTCCCTGCCGGGCCAGCAGCAGGCCCGCCAGCAATCCGCATGGCCCGGTGCCAACGATGACCGGGCGAACCTTCATGCCCTGTCTCACCGGCAGGCCTTCGAGCTGGGTGTAGGTTTCGTCGGGAGCGGCAGACACGCGCGGATTGCCGGCAAGGCGGCGCAGAACTACCTCCTCTTCGAGCACCGACACCAGGACCGTGAAGCTGAACTCCACGTTTCCCCGCCTCGCATCAATGGCCCGCTGCTTGATCTCAAGCGAACGAATGAAATGCACCGGTATCTTCAATTCCCGCGCTGCGGCAGCCTTGAGGGCGTCCTCCGCGGGGTCCAAAGCCATGCGTAACTGACTGATTTGCAACATTATGAAAAAGGAAAAGGGCGAGCATGAACGGCCGTCGCGATCAATGCAAGCGCCAACCACCGCCACAACGGGCTAAGCAAAAAATATAAGCAGCGTGTGTGCCACATTTTTTTGCACCCATCTCGGCAGGCACCGTCCCCACCGATTCTTTTGAGCGACACGACCGACCTATTGCAAAGGCTCCCGCCAGGCCCCCGCCATCAGCGTTTCCAGGGCGGCAACGACCTCCGGGTGCTGCGCCGCCACGTTGGTGTGCTCACCAAAGTCCTGATCCAGGTTGAACAGCTGCACTTCGAGCGGCTTCGGCTTTGCAGGGGCCTTCTGACCGCGCCCCAGGTTGCCTGTGTTAAGGTGGATGAGCTTCCACGGCCATTTCAGCAGGGCCTGCTTGCCGCCCTGCTCGTTGAAGTCCCAGAATAGGTAGTCGTGCTGCTTCTGCGCTCCCTCACCGAGCAAGGTCGGCACAAAGGAAAGACCGTCGGTCGGCGCCTTCAACGGAGTTCCGGTGAGGTCGGCAACGGTGGCCATCATGTCCACAAAACCACACACCTGCAGGGTGACCGCTCCTGCCTTCACCCTGCCGGGCCAGCGGGCGATGAAGGGCACGTGAATGCCCCCGTCGGTCATGTCGCGCTTGATGCCCATGAAATCACCATGGCTCCGGAAGAACTCCGAATCATGCCCTCCCTCGTGATGGGCGCCGTTGTCACTGGAGAAAAGCACCAGCGTGTTCTCATCGAGCCCCTTCTCCTTGAGCTTCGCCATCACCGCGCCCACCTGGTCATCAATGAACCGCACGAACTGCGCAAAACCCTTCTCCACATCCGGCCAGTCCTTGCCGGTAAATTCGCCGTAGTCGGGGCACTCCAGACCATGTCCCAGCGGCGAATTCTTCTTCGCCTCGTTGTTCGCATGCGGCAGGTTCAGCGCATAGTAAAGAAAGAAGGGCTTTGCCATTGACTGCGCATCCAGAAAGCCCTGCACTTTCTCGGCGATCAGTCCGGGCGCCCACACCTTGCGGCCGTCCTTGGTGGCCACCCCGGTGTCCTCGTGCGCCGCATTGCCGCTGCCCGGAATGATCACATTGGGCAGAGGCACCCGCTCACCGTTGTGAATGAGATAGGTGGGATAAAAATTGTGCGCGTGGCTGGTGTCCACATAGCCAAAGAACTCGTCGAGCCCCTTGCGGTTCGGGTCGTCCTCCGGCAGCGGCTTGCCCAGGCCAAACTTGCCGAAGCAGGCCGTGCGATAGCCCGCCTCCTTCAAGAGCTTCGGCAGCGTCGCGTCAGAATCGGGAACGATCCAGGGATCATTGCCACGCACCCGCCCATGACCGTTGTGCAAGCCCGTGAGCAGTACACAGCGCGAAGGCGCGCACACGGTGCAGCCCGCATAATGGCGTTCGAATTTCATGCCCTCCGCCGCAAGCCGGTCGATGTTCGGGGTGGTCAGCACCTTCTGGCCGTAGCAGCCGACATCGCCAATGCCGAGGTCATCAGTCAGGATGTAAACGATGCTCGGCCTGTCTGCGGCCAGGACGGCAGACGGAAGGAGGGCGAAGGCAAGCAGGGCACGGATCATGTCTTGCCATGACGCACCCGCCGGGCCTCTTGTTTCAAGAACAAAGGCTCCACATGCTCGCGAATCCAGGCATGCGCCGCCTCCAGGCCCTGTGCCGCATAGATCTCACCGATGCGGGCCTCCATGGCGGTGGGATTGCCCAGGCAGTTGAGGAAGGAATTGCGCGTGAACCGGGTTTTTGCCCCGGCATCAATGCCGCCGTGGTGCTTGAGAACCCAGCTCCGGGCGTAGAGTTCCAGAACCGAATCGCCGATCCAGGCGAGTTCGCGGAGGTGCTTCGTGTCATCTTTGGGCATGAACCTCGATCCTCATCTCTAAACCGCTCCCTCTCAAGCAAAGTCAGGAAAACCCTTGTTCAGCGCCAGACCGCGCAAAATCTGGCCTTTCTCTTTGACCGCCTTTGCCCCGGCGCTTAGGCTCCTTTGATGAACCTGCGTCTCACTACTCTTCTAGCCGCCACAGCGGCATTCACCATGGCTTCCGCCCAAGACACCGCCAAACCAGCCGCCGCGCCCGCCGAAAAGCCCGCCGCAGCGCCTGCTGAAGGCGCTGATCCCATGGCCGGAGTGCCCATGGACAAAGTCAGCTACTTCATTGGCCGCAACATCGGCAAGAACATGGCCGGTCAGGGCTTCAAGCCCGACCTCAACGCCTTCAAGGACGGCATGCAAAGCTCCCTCGACAGCGCAGCCTCCAAGTATCCCGAAGAGGAATTGAAGGCCGCGATGGAAAAATTCCAGACCGCCATGCAGGCCGCCGACGCCCAGCGTCAGGCCAAGGCCTCCAAGGCCGGTGAGGAGTACCTCGCCACCAACAAGAAGCGCAAGGAAGTGACCACCACCGCCAGCGGCCTCCAATACGAAGTGCTGAAGGCCGCCGAGGGTCCGAAGCCCACCGCAGCCGACAAGGTGAAGGTTCATTATCACGGCACCCTCATCGACGGCAAGGTCTTCGACAGCTCCGTGGACCGCAAGGAGCCCGCCACCTTCCCTCTCAGCAGCGTGATCCCCGGCTGGACCGAAGGCGTGCAGCTCATGAACAAGGGCTCCAAGTTCAAGTTCTTCATCCCTTCCAAGCTCGCCTATGGTGAGCAGGGCCAGGGCGCCATCGGACCCAACGCAACGCTGATCTTCGAAGTCGAACTGCTCGACATCAATCCGGCTGACGCCAAGTAAAGCGGGCGTTCTTTAACTAAAACCTCTTCACAGCAAAGCCGCCTTCCTGCAAACGGAGGGCGGCTTTTTTGTGTCCGGCAACCGGGTTGTGGATCATGGCAGCCCGCTCTGCCCTGCTCTTTGGGGGTGAAGGGCCGTCAGCAGGCACAAAGAAGGCCCTCCACAAAAAGACAAAAGGCGGACTCTTTCGAGCCCGCCTTTCGCGACGCCGCTTCCGGCTCAAAATCAATGGAAGAACTTGAACCTGACCATGATCGGAATGATCAGGATGGCCAGGATGTTCACCACTTTGATCATCGGATTCACCGCAGGACCGGAGGTGTCCTTGTACGGGTCGCCAACGGTGTCGCCCGTCACCGCCGCCTGATGGGCGAAGCTGCCTTTGCCACCGTGGTTGCCTTCTTCGACATACTTCTTGGCATTGTCCCAGGCGCCGCCTGCAGAGGTCATCGCGATGCCCACGAAAAGGCCCGTGACAATCGTGCCGATCAGCACCCCGCCCAAGGCTTCTTTGCCCAGGAAGGCCGCACCGACCACGAAAATGAGCGGCAGCAGGGCTGGCACGGTCATCTGGCTGAGAGCGGCCTTGGTCACGATGTCCACGCACTCCTTGTAATCAGGCACATCCTTGCCGGTGAGAATGCCCGGCTTGGCGGCAATCTGGCGGCGCACTTCGCGCACCACGGCACCGGCGGCATTGCCCACGGCATCCATGCTGAAGGCGGTGAACAGATAAGGCAGCAGACCGCCGATGAACATGCCGATGATGACCATGGGGTTGGTCAGGTCGAAGGCGATCTTGTCGAGATGCATCACGGCCTTGAGATCCTCCACATAGGAACCGAACAGCACCATGGCGGCGAGGCCGGCGGAAGCGATGGCGTAGCCCTTGGTCACGGCCTTCATGGTGTTGCCCACGGCGTCGAGCTCGTCCGTGATCTTGCGCACGCCTTCAGGCAGGCCGGACATGGCGGCGATCCCGCCGGCGTTGTCGGTGATCGGGCCAATGGCGTCGAGTGAGATGATGATGCCCGAAAGGCTGAGCATGGAAACCACGGCGATGGCAATGCCATACAGATCGGCCCAGTGGTAGCAGCTCCAGATGGAGGCGGCGATGCAAAGCACGGGCAGCACCGTGGCGTGATGGCCCACGCTGATGCCCGCGATGATGTTGGTCGCGTGACCGGTCTCCGAAGCCTTCGCAATGCGGCGCACCGGGGCGTGGAATGTCGAGGTGTAGTAGTTCGTGATCCAAACCACCAGGAAAGTCAGCACCAGGCCCACCACGGAGCAAAGGAAGATGTTGAAGCTCGGCAGCGTGCGGCCGGCGATCCGGGCGGTGTCCCCGAACATGCTGGCGGTGACCATCCAGAACAACAAGGCCGAGATGATGCCGGAGACGGCGACACCGCCAATAAGGGCGTTGGTCGCGCTCTTCTGTTTGACGAAATTGACAAAACCAATGCCGATGGCGGAGGAGATCAGCGACAGGCCGCACAGAACGAAGGGATAAACCAGCGCTGCGGGATTGTCTTTGACCGTGAGATAGCCCACCAGAACGCCACCGATCAGGCTCACCGCGTAGGTCTCAAACACGTCGGCCGCCATGCCCGCGCAATCGCCCACGTTGTCACCGACGTTGTCGGCAATCGTGGCAGGGTTGCGGGGATCGTCTTCAGCCAGACCTTGCTCAATCTTGCCCACAAGGTCGGCGCCCACGTCGGCGGCCTTGGTGTAGATGCCGCCGCCCAGACGGGCGAAGACGGAGATCAAGGAACTGCCCAGCGCCAGGCCGATGAGGGAGTCGATCGCCTCCTTCGCTCCATGGGAATCGCTGCCGGCATGAAGCGCTTTCATCACCGAATAGAAGCCCGCCACGGACAGCAGCCCAAGGGCCACCACCAGCAGACCGGTGACCGCCCCGCCGTTGAAGGCCACCTTCAGCGCCGCATGTGAACTCACCGAGGCAGCCTGGGCCGTGCGAACGTTGGCGCGCACGGCAACGTACATGCCGATGTAACCCGCCAGCATGGAGCAGGCCGAGCCGATGATGAACCCGACCGCAGCCGCGTTGCCGCCCTCGCCGCGCGCCCACCACACAATCGGGAGCAATATCACAGCAATGATGCCCACCGCGCGCATCTGCCGGTTGAGATAGGCCTGTGCGCCGTCCTGCACCGCCTTGGCGATGAACGCCATTCTCTCATTGCCCGCCGACGAGCTAAGGATCTGGCGGATCAAGAAATAGGCGCAACCGAGGGCGCCAAGCGCGAGCGCAATCGAAAAAGGGATGCCGTAGGAGGTAAGAGCACTGGGATTCATCGAGACGTAATGAGGGTATTGAGATCAAACTGGGGCGGGTAAAGCCGCAAAGTTTAGCGGGGCGGCCATTCAAGGCAAGACTGTTTTGCTTCTTCCCGGAATGCCGTGACCGAAGAAGATGGAAAGGCACCCAGAGCTACTTGGTGGCTTCAGGCAGAATCGGAGTATCCCAGCCCGCCAAGTCCTGCGGCTTCACACTCTTCGCGCGCTTGGTGGTGCCATGCCAGGTGGGGCGGAAAGGCCCCACGAGGCTGATGTCCATGTCAGGCTTGATCGCCGCCTCAAGCCCCATGGTCCAGAAGCAGGCGTTCACCAGCATCCGGCGGAAGCCTTCGTTCACGAAGGCGCCGGAGCTTCCATACGTGCTGGCGAAAACCCGCCCCTCTTTGCCGGATTCACTCTTGTACGTGCGCACCCAGGCGCCGGGCATGGGCGTCTTGGTGTCGTCATTCGGCGAGGCGGGCTCCATGCCGTTGAGCGGCTGCGCCATGGCCAGGATCTCGCTGCCGTCGATGGGGTGGGCATTGTAAGCCCCTTCTTCCGCCCAAGCTTTCGTCACGCCACGCAGCACTGGGTGCCCGGCCTTGCCAGGCACCACGTCCAGGCGCGTGCTGGACTTGTGGTTCGGCCCGTAGTGCCCCACCCAGGTTTCGCCCAGAATCTGCCGGCCGAAGCCGTCTTTAAATTCCGCACCAGCATAATGGAAATCAAACTTCGCGAAGGGGCTCTCCTTCGGAATCTTGAAACCGTGGGTGGCCGTGCGCAGCCCCACCACCGGGCCGCCGCGCTTCAAGTAATCGACAATCGGCTGCATCTGCTCCGCCGGCAGGTCCTGGAAGCGGGTGAAGATCACCATCAGGTCCGCATCCTTGAGGGCCTCGGTGCCGGGAATGAAGGAATTGCCCGGCTTGATGTCGCCCGTTTTTTCGTCGAGACCAAACAGCACCGTGCATTTGAAGCCAAAGTGCTTCGCCAAAATACGCCCCAGTGCCGGCAGAGTCTCCTCCGACTTGTACTCATGGTCGCTCGCGATCAGCACCACTTGCTTGCCCTTGCCCGGCCCGTCAGCGCCCTGGTAAACCAAGGGATCGGCGTGAAGCAGAGACGAGGTCGCCAGAACGGCGAGAATACAGAGGAGCGACAGGTGTTTCATGCAGGCAGACCCATACGGAACCTCATTCAAGGATCGTTCGCGCCGATGCAGCGAAAGAGAACATTTGCCAAGCGCGGAGGCTCCGCTTTTGTCCGCGCCGATGAAACGCTACGCACTTGGTATTGACTACGGCACGAATTCCTGCCGCTCCCTGCTTGTGGACCTGAGCAACGGCGCGGAGGTGGGCAGCACCGTTTTCAACTACCCCTCCGGCGAGATGGGTGTTCTCACCGATCCGCGCGATCCGAACGTGGCGCGGCAAAATCCGCAGGATTATCTCGATGGCCTCGAAGCCGTGGTGAAGGGAGCGCTCGCACAGGCCAAAGAACATGCCCCTGATTTCGACCTCGCCCAGGTGGTCGGGATCGGCATCGACACCACCGGCAGCACCCCCATCCCCGTAACAAAGGACGGAGTGCCGCTGGCATTGCTGCCAGAGTTTGCCGACAATCTCAACGCCTATGTCTGGTTGTGGAAGGACCACACATCCCACGCCGAGGCGGCCGAGATCACCGCGCTCGCCGCCAGCATTCGCCCGCAGTACCTGGCCAAGTGCGGCGGCATCTACTCCAGCGAGTGGTGGTGGAGCAAGATCCTGCACCTGCGCCGCATCGACCCGGCGGTGTTTGCGAGCACTTTCAGCTTCGTTGAGCACTGCGACTGGATTCCTGCCGTTCTCACCGGCAACACTGATCCCCTCACCCTCAAGCGTGGCGTCTGCTCCGCCGGTCACAAGGCCATGTTCAATGCCGAATGGGGCGGGCTGCCGGACAAGGAATTCCTCAGTCAGCTCGACCCCGCGCTTGCCGACCTGCGCGACCGCCTTTTCAATGAAGCGCACACGGCCGACACCAAGGCCGGCAATCTCTGCGAAGCCTGGGCCGCGCGCCTTGGTTTGAAGGCGGGTACCGCCGTCGCTGTCGGTGCCTTCGACGCCCACATGGGAGCAGTTGGCGCAGGCATCAAGGAGGGCACCATCACCAAGATTCTCGGCACAAGCACCTGCGATTTGATGATCGCACCCACCGACAAGCCGCTGGCCGATATTCCAGGCGTGTGCGGCATCGTCAACGGCTCCGTGCTTCCCGGCTGCTACGGCATTGAGGCCGGACAAAGTGCGGTGGGAGATCTCTTCCTCTGGCTGGTCAACCACTTGGTGCCCGACAGCTACGGCGGCACCGTGGGTGACAAGTTCATCGCCATGGAGAAGGCGATGGCAGGCCAGAAGCCGGGGGCTTCGGGTTTGATGGCGCTGGACTGGAACAACGGCAACCGC
>CAINXC010000815.1 GCA_903854655.1 uncultured Verrucomicrobiota bacterium
AGCAATGGTAGGGTGACTTGTTGAGGTTGGGAGAGTGTGGACATGCCACACTAAAACTTCCATAGCCACTCGCGTAACCAGTTAATGAAGAGTTGTTAACTTTTCTCCGTCTGTTCATGCGTAAGCCCTGGAGATTAAGGCGAAAAAGAATAAATATTTATGGTAATTATCAAGAAATGCGTTATTTTATGTTAATTCTTAACTTCCCCGAATATGTCAGCCCTCCTTGAATCTCCCAACGCAGTCTCTGGTTTTCAATGGCAGCCCCCCTCATATCCGCCTGCACCCACGGGTCCTGGCCCGCTGACACAGGGGCTGGCGGAGGTCTTTGGTGAGGCTGGGCTGGGCTCGCGCGCCGATCCCAGCAGGCCCATGGCGCCCTTCGGCTCCCAGCCGCTGCGCTCGCCCACGGCACCGCTGCACCACGATCCGGCGTTCCGCACGCGACCGCCGACGGCTCCCATGGGACCGGCCCAGGCGGCACCTGCAAACCCGCCCACCACCAGCATGGGTGGTGTTAGCGCCACGTCATTGATGTCGGCATTGGAGCAGAACCAGCACCGCTATGAGGCGGACCAGCAGTCGCACCTTGATACTCTGCGGATGCAAATGTTCGGCCGCTATCACGAGGAGCTGGAAGGGCGCATGAAGGAGTTGCGCACAGTGGTGGACGGCAGCCTGGCGAGGGGCCGGCGTTCCCTCCAGGAACGCATGGACGAACTGGGCGCCGCATTGCATCGCGACATGGTGGCCATGCGCCAGGAAATGCAGAAGGAGCTGGAAGACCTGAAGCGCGATGTGTTCAGCGCGGTGATGAGCATCAGCGCCCTCAACGACAAGCTGGGCATGACAGATTCGCGCTTCAAGGAGACGTGGATGGCGGTCACGAAAGCGCTGACCGACCGCATCGACAACCAGGCCGCCGGTCTTGCCGTCTCCATCAAGGGCATGGACGCCAAGATTGATTTTATGATGGAGGAGCGCATGGGACCGATGGTTGAGAAGGCCCTGATCCGCCTGGCCTCGGCCCGGCGCGCTCAGCAAATGGCCGCTGCAGGAACTGCGGCCGCCCCTGTTCCAGCCTGATTGACGATCCTGATTTCGTGAATTCTGCATGACCGCTACGCCGGCCAACACAAAGCCGCAGGAGGCAGCCTGGGAGGAGGCGGTTTCCTTGCGGCTTGCTGTCTCGGCGAGGAGCCGCGAGCAGGAGCAGTATGTGGCGGATCAGGTGATGCGCCATTTTGCGTTGCAGGAAGAGGGGGAACCGGATGCACGGATTTGGGCCGCCGCCTTGCGCAAGCCTGTCGAGGCTGTTCTCGATGACATGCGCCACGACCCTCACCGCGCGGCGAGCCTGCTGGCGCCTGTGATGGAGGATGCGGTCAGGCTCTTCCGGCGGCGCAACCGCAGCCAGCGGCTGGAACTGATCGGCAAGTGGTATCTGATCCTCACGCGCCCGCGGATGTGGTGGTGGACGTTGCAGGCCCTTTGGGAGGGCGATTCGGTATGGCACCACATCCAGGATCGGGCGCAGTGGCATGAGGTGCCGGAAATCGTGCTTTTTGACCAGCGCACCCACGCGGTCCTTGGCCGTGCGGAAAGCAGATCGCACAGCCCGCGACCAGGCGAGCTCGGCCTGGAGGCGATGTCCGGCCCGGCCTTGCAGGCAGCGGCGGCGGACGAGATCAGGCCGGAGGAGCCGGTCCCGGTCCGCCCCCACCTCGATGCAGGGGAGCAGGCGCTGATGGCGTCGCGGGTGCTGGTGCTGGTGGGCTGGCGCTGCAAGCTGGTGGCGCGCGTGCGGGGGCTGGCGCCGGCGGATTTGCGCATCCGGTTGCAAACCTTGTGCGAGGAGGCGGAGAACCTTTTGGAGCACTCGCCACCGGCCGGCATGATCCAGCGCCTGTTGGAACGCGGTCTGGCCTGCCAGGTGGAGTCCTCGCGTCCTCGCTCGTGGGTGCTGGCGATGGGCGGGATGGCGGCGGGCGTTCTGGTCTTGTGGATCGGGCTGCGCGAGTATCGCTGGCATGAGCTGATTGTGACGCTGGACCGTGAGCCAGGCGTGAAGGTGCTGGAACAGGACACCTCGTGGGGACGCCGTGAAATCAGCGGCCTGCGTGATCCGCTGGCGCGCAATCCCTGGGAAATCGCGCGGGCGCTGGGCATTCCGCCGGATCAAATTGTCATGAGTTTCAAGTCCTACCTGTCTGCGGAAGAGCCCTTTGTTTCGCAGCGGGCGCGGCAGAGCCAGTCTTTCCGTCCGGTGCAAGTCATGCGCCATGCCCCTGAACCCTTGACCACCAAGCCATGAACGCTCTTCGTCTGCGCATTTTGCTGCTCATGCTTTGGAATGGGCTGACTCCGCTCATCCTCTTCGTGACAGGCATCCGTTTTTTGCCGGGCGGGGTGCTTCCCTGGCTGTGGTTTGCGCTGCTGGCGGTGGGCGTTACCGTGCTGTCGGTGGCCATGTGCGGGCTGATTGCCCGGCCTTTGAAGGAGGGGATTGGCGCCGTACGCTCGCTCATGAACAACCCGGGGGCGCCCGCGCCGCGCACCTGGGTGCCGGCGGAATACTGGGCCATGCGCGATTCGGTGGTGCGCATGCTTGCCGAACAGCGCGACGAGCGCCTTCGTCTGGAGAGCAGGCTGGGGGAGGCCATGCGCTTGCTGGGTGAAACCGAGCAGGCCGCCATGCGCAGCATCGAAGTGCTGCATTCCCTGGTGGAATCCACCCGCGATGCGGTCGTGTTAATGCACAGCGAAGGCCACCTTTCCCTGATCAACCAGAAGGCCCGGCAGCTCTTCAACCTCAGCGACGAGTACACGCAGCGGGGTGTCAAAGCTGATGCCTGGCTGGGCAAGGTGGCGGAACAGTTCAAGGACGCGGAGACCCTGGCCAAGACCTGGAAACGCTGGCAGGACGCCCCGGCGGGGGGCGCTGAAGGCGAGTGGGTGACCGCGGCCGAAGACCCGCGCACCATCGAAGTGCGCTGCATCGATGTGCGCAGCGGCGCCGGCACGGGGCTGGGCCGCGTGTGGATGTTCCATGACTGCACGGACGAGCGCCGCTTCAGCGCGCGCATGCAGGAGGGCCAGAAACTCGAATCCATCGGGCTGCTGGCCGGCGGCATCGCCCATGATTTTAACAACCTGCTCACGGCGATCCGCGGCAACCTCAGCCTTGCCGAACTGGAGGACGATCCCGCCCGCCAGCGCGAACGGCTCGCAGGAGCCTCACGCGCCGCGAACCGTGCGTCGGAGCTGGTCAACCAGATCCTCGGCTACTCCCGCAAGACCTCGGTGCTGAAGAACGTCTCCGATCTCACGGTGATCGTCCACGAGGTGCAGAACATCCTGCGCGCCAGCATCGACCCGAAGGTGACCTTGCGCATCCATGCCGCCAAAGACACCTGGAGCGCCACCGTGGAGCCTGTCCAAATTGAGCAGGTGCTGCTGAACATCGCGCTCAACGCCCGCGACGCCCTGCCCGAATCCGGCGGCTTCATCGACATCAGCACCACGAATTTCACCAAGCGGGAAGCCAGCCACCGCGACACCTTCCCGCAGCCCTCGGGGGACTATGTCGTGATCAAGGTCAAGGACAACGGCTCCGGCATTCCCAAGGAGGCGCAGGCGCGTGTGTTCGAGCCCTTCTACACTTCCAAGGCACCGGGCAAGGGCACCGGCCTGGGGCTGGCCATGGCGCGCAGCATTGTTGAGCAGGCCGGCGGCTGGATCGAGCTGGATTCCGAGGTGGGCCGTGGCACGGAGTTCCGCATCTTCCTGCCGCGCAGCCTCAATCTTGAAGTCGCCCCCGGCCCGCCGGTTGAGATTGAGCCGCGCGAGGTCAAGCCCGTCGTGCGGCGCGGTGGCGCCGAGGGCACCATCCTGGTGGTCGATGACGAGGCCCCCGTGCGCTCCATCGCCGTCAACATGCTCAAGTACCTGGGCTACAAGGTCATCGAAGCGGGCGATGGTGAGGAGGCCATCCACATTCTCCGCACCTCGGACGCCACGATCGACGCCGTGATGATGGATGTGTACATGCCCAAGCTCTCCGGGCGCGACACCTTCAAGCAGATACGCGACCTGGGCATGAACATTCCTGTCGTCGTGTGCAGCGGCTTTGCGGTGGAGGCCACGGAGTTCACCTCCTTGATCCAAGGCCGGCACGGCACCATCGAGGTCATTCAGAAGCCCTACAGCATGGAAGCGCTCGCCCGCATCATCGCAAAGGCGGTGGACAAGGGACAGCATGCGCTGGTGGCGTAAGGGCGGGCTTCACCCCCTTTTTTGCGGCCCGCAGAAGCCGTGGGAAGCCTCGTTTCCACGTTTGACAGCCAGGAGGTAGGTCCTACTATGGCCGGTCCTCATCTCGCCTCATCAGGGCCATTCGAATCATGACCGCTTTACGCTCCTTCTCGCTCGTTGCACTTTGCTTTCTTGCCAGTGTGTCTTCCGCCGCCGAATCCGCTGTCAATGGCATTGCCGCCGTCGTGAATGGCAAGGTGATCACCAAATCCGAGGTGGCCGAGGCTGTCAACGCCCAGCGCCAGATGATCATGATGCGCGGGCGCGACAACCCCATGCAGATGCAGCGCGAGCTGGCGGACCTGGAAAAGACTTCGCTGGATTCCCTCATCGACCGCGAGCTGGTGCTGAGCGAATTCACCAAGCTGGGCGGCACCATCAAGCCCCAGTACGTGGATGACGACATCAACACCCTCATCCGTGAGCAGTTCCACGGCGACCGTGACAGCTTCGTGATCGAGCTCGCCAGGACGGGGATGACGATGAAGAAGTTTCGCGAGCTGCGCGAGAAGATGATCATTGTGCAGGTCATGCGTGGCAAGCACGGTGCGCACCTTGGACCGCCCACCCCCAAGCAGGTGGAGGATTACTACCACCAGCACGAGGACCGCTGGCGCGACAAGGACATGCTGAAGATCAGCACCATCTCGATCCCCAAGTTCATCAGCGAGCCCGGTTCCTCCGCCGAAAAGCAGAGAAAGCTGGCTGAAGAGATCCGCGCCAAGATCGTCGGCGGTGCTGATTTTGGCAGCATGGCCAAGACCTACTCCCAGGACAGCCGTGCTGAAAACAAGGGCGAGTGGGACTGGATGGAGCGCAAGCTCATGAAGCCCACCATGGCTGATGCAGCCTTTGCCCTCAAGGAAGGTGGCGTCAGCCCCGTCATCGAGGACGAGGCCGCCTTCATCATCATCTACCTCGACTCCAAGAAGCTTGGCAACGCGACACCGCTTGAAAAGATTCGCGGTGATGTTGAAAAGATGATCAATGCCGAACAAGGCAGGGGCGCGGTGGACGAATGGCTCGAAGGTCTGCGCAAGAAGGCGAACATCCGCAAGTTCTAAGTCCCGGCACCGCTGGTTTTGAGTTGCACGCGGCTGCACTGAAGGTCCAGTGCAAGCCATGCTGACACGCGAGCCCACCGCCTTCGAAGAGCGGGTCTACGATGCCACACGCCTGATTCCGAAGGGCTGCGTGAGCACCTATGCGGTGCTCGGGCGCATCATCGGCTGCCGCTCCGCACAGGCGATCGGCCAGGCCCTGAGCCGCAATCCTTACGCCCCCGAAGTGCCCTGCCACCGCGTGATCCGCAGTGACCTGACGCTGGGCGGCTTCAGCAGCCAGCTCGACGGCCCGGAAGTGGCGCGCAAGGCGAGGCTCCTGGCCGCCGAAGGCGTGACGTTTGATAATACCGCAAAACTCACAGACCCGTCGCGCTTCTGGCAGGGCGGCTGAATTTCGAATTTCGACACCGGGAAACGATCTCCTACCTCTGCACCTTGGCATCCCCGCCCTGGGCCAGTTTCATGACTTCCGGCAGCGTGGCCATGCTGTTGTCACCAGGGGTGCTCATGGCCAGCGCTCCATGCGCGGCCCCGAGATCCAGGGCGAGCTGCGGCGACTGGCCGCTGAAGAGGCCGTACAGCAGCCCTGAGACAAAGCCGTCGCCGCCGCCGATGCGGTCCAGGATGTCGAGCTGCGGATAGTTGCGCGCACGCAGGAACTGGCCCTCGATCATCGCGCAGGCGCCCCAGTCGTTGCGGGTCGCCGTGTGAACGCGGCGCAAAGTGGCGGCCACCACCTTGATGTTGGGGAAGCGTTGGTGCATCTGTTCCATGCCGGTGCGCAGGGCGGCGGCTTGATCCGCAAAAATGTCGCTGGGATCGCTGTTCGCCGGCATGGAGGCGGGTTCATCATCCGTGAGCACGCCGAACATGACATCCACATGGGCGGCCAGCTCGCGGTTCACTGCCTGGGCGGCGGGAAAGCCGCCACGCTCCTGCCAGAGCGAGGGGCGGTAGTTCAGGTCGTAGGAGACGATCACGCCGTGGCGCTTCGCGGCCTGGCAGGCCTCGATGGCCAGGGCGGTGGTGGATTCGGACAGCCCGGCGAGGATGCCGCCCGTGTGCAGCCAGCGCACACCCTGCCTGCCAAAGATCTCGTCCCAGTCGAAATCGCCGGGCTTCATCTGCGAGGCGGCGCTATGGCCTCGATCCACGCAGCCCTTGGCACCGCGCAGGCCGTACCCGCGCTCGGTGAAATTGATCGGGTTGCGCACCCGCTTGCCCATGCCGTCGTACGGCACCCATTTCACCAGGCTGGCATCCACCCCGCCCTGGAAGATGAAGTCCTCCAGCAGCCGGCCGATCTCGTTGTCGGCAAAAGAGCTGAGCAGACCAGTGCGCAGGCCGAAGCAGCGGCGCAGCCCGCGCGCGACATTGTATTCTCCGCCGCCCTCCCAAGCGGCGAAACGGCGGGAGGTGCGGATGCGCGATTCACCAGGGTCCAGGCGCAGCAGCACCTCACCCAGGGCGAGAAGGTCATAACGGCAGTCGGCGGCGGAGCGGAAGGCAAGGGGCATCGGGAAAGGAAATGAGAAAAGTGAAGAGTGAAAGGTGAAAAGGGGAGGGGAGAAGGAAAAGTCAAAAGAACAGATCCTCGAGTGGCTTCCTCATGACCTCAGCATTCTCCCCATCCTTGAGTCACGCCCCCAGCTTCCAGGCTCCAAGCCGCTGATACTTCGTGGCTCCCACTTCGCTCCGCACCAGCACGATCTCCCGGATCCTCCAGCTCACCGTCTCGACGGGCTCTTCCACAAGGCTTTGTTTGTCGTAAAGCAGGGTCAGGTGGGGCTTGAACTTCAAATCCCTTCCCAGGCGCAGATGTTTTGACAGCTCTGTGACCAGCACCTCATGCAACCGCTTCAAGGCGCTGGTGCCATCCTCGCTTCCGATCAAAACCAGGGGGCAATTCCCCGGCCGG
>CAINXC010000816.1 GCA_903854655.1 uncultured Verrucomicrobiota bacterium
ATGATGCCAGGGGCAATTTGCTGTCGGACGGCACCAGCACTTATGGTTACAACGTGCTCAATCAGTTGATCAGCGCCACCAGCGGCGGCGTGACCACCACCTATGCCTACAAGTATCCGGCAATCCCAGCCCCTACTGCTGTCACTTGACTTTGCAATGGATTACACCGGCGCCACGACGGCCTGGGCCAGCGCCTGACGCATGGTGGCTTGTTCAGCGGCCCAGGCTTTGGGCGTGAGTCTGTGCACCGTCTGGTTGGTTTCGGTGGGCAGGCGCTTGAAGATGTCGGTGAGATAGGCGGTGGCGTCGACGCCTTCGCGGTGGCAGTTGCCGATGAGGGTGTAGAACGTGGCGGCACGCTGGCCGGTCTGGGCGTCGCCCATGAACAGCCAGTTCTTCTTGCCGATGGCGCTGGGGCGGATCGCGTTCTCGACAAGGTTGTTGTCGATCTGCACCCGGCCGTCGCGCAGGAACACGCCAAGCTTCGCCCACTGGTTGAGGGCGTAGGTGATGGCTTCTCCCGTGAGGCTTCGTGGGCGATGTTTGTGACTGGCCTGGAGATGTTCGAGTCTGGCTTTGATGCGCTCCATGATCGGGACGCTGTGCTGTTGCCGGGTTTCGAGCGCTTCGGCGGGTCCGGCGCGGGCGTCTCGCAACCGGGCTTCGATCTGGTAGAGCTGCTGCACTTGCGCGAGCACCCATTGAGGGTCTTCGCCTTCGGCTTTGGCGTCAAAAAACTTGCGTCGCGCGTGGGCCAGGCAGCCGGCCAGTTGGATGCGCCCTGCGCGCGGCGCGCTTTTGGCGAAGGCTTCATAGGTCTGATAGCCGTCGCACTGGATGATGCCGGTGAAGTCCTTGGGCACGATGCTCTCCAGGCAGGCCGCGCCGCGTCCGGTGCGCCAGACAAACAGGCCCGTGTTGCGCAGGGGATTGTAAAACACCCAGAAGTAGCCGGTGCCGCAGGCGCCTTTGCGCTGGGGGTCCTGGTACTTCGCCGGGCTTTCGTCAGCCTCCACATAACCGTCGGCGAACACGTCGCGCTTGGTGGCCTCAATGATGAGGCCGCATGCATCGGAGCACATGCCGCTCCAGCCGCACAGTGTCTGCCTGGAAAGAGGCGCGCCCTGCCGCTCATACATGCGCTCGATGCGGTAGTACGGCAGGTGCAGCTCGAAGCGCTGGGTAAGCGTGTGCGCCAGCAGCCGGGGCGTGGCGATGCAACGGTCTTGCAGCGTGGCCAGCGGCGCGGTGATGGGCGGCAGGTGACGCGCGTCCTTGCGCACGAACTTGCGCCTCACGATGCGCTGGCAGGCGAACTTGCCGGGGATGTAATCGATGAGCTTGGTGACCTCCGCCCCCATGCAGGCCCAGGCCTCCGGCTCGGCCTTGACCTCGGGCGGGTCGATGATGACTTCGCTCACCGGCAGCCCTTCGATGATCTCCTCCAGCGAGCGCTTCCTGCGCTTGCCGCTGCTCTGTGGCGTTGCGGCTGCTTCAGCCTCCGAGTCGCGCGCTGCCGAATCGGAGGCGGGGTCTTTTTTTGCCGCGCCCTGCTCCTCGCTTTTCAGCGCGTCGAACACCATCTGCAACTGCGCGGGATCAAGCTTCTCGCTGCTTCTGCCGAACAGCTTGCGCGCCATCGCATCGACTTTGAGGCGCAGCACCTGGAGATCCTGCCTGAGCTGCTGATTCTCCTCCTTGAGCGCCTCAAGCCTGGCGCGCAACTCCGCGTTTTCCTGCTCAAGCAGGGCGTCGCGCGGCGGTTCAGGCGTCATCATCGTCGTATGGCGATGAGATAACACAGCAACATGTGATGAGTCAACCGGCAAAGCGGCGGCGGACGCAAAAACACACGCGCTTTTCAACCCCGCTCGTACCAGCCGCGAGGGCGCGCTCCGTGCATGTCGATGCCGTCGGTGAGCATGGCGAAGGCCTCCGGCGCAAGCTCCAGCTTGGTTTGCCCCTCCTGCGCCGCGCGCGGCCAGAAGAAGGTGCCCTGCTCAAGCCTCTTGATCATGAGCCACATGCCCGTGCCGTCCCAGTACAGCACCTTGATGAGCCTGCGCCTCTTGTTGGTGAACACGAACAGGGCTCCGCTGCGGCTGTCCTCCTTGAGCTTCTCGGCCACCAGCGCGTGCAGGGTGTTGACCCCCGCGCGCATGTCGCAGGAATCCAGCGCGATGAAGACCTTCAGGCTGCCGGGGAAGCTCAGCATGACCGGGCGAGGACTTTGATGAGTTGCGCAGCCAGAGCCGCCTGATCCGCGCTGGCAACGAGGGCCTTCGCCCCGCCGGGCAGCAGGACCTCAAGCGCGCCAGCCGCGCCCGTGCCAGGCTCAAGTGGAGCTGGCATCCCGGCCACCACCGCCTCCACCAGGCGGGGCGCAACGGGCTCAACATGCCTGCGGACCACAGCCGACCGGCTCCTTTCCGCGAGCGCCCCCTTCCTTTGCTTCTGCCGCCAACTCGCAAAGGTCTGGTAGGCAACGCCGGCCACACGAGCAAACTGCGGTCCGCTCAATCCTGAGCGCTCAAACTCCGCAAGCACTGCCTGCCGCTGCTCGACGGTGGTATGAACCCGTCCAGCCGCATCGCGCTTCAATACTCTGGCCGCCACAACCCCTCCTTCACTGTCAGTCATAGCCATCTGCTATGACCGATAGTGATCCCTGGTCATAGCGTCTTCATAGGGGGCTAGGCTTGTCGGATACGAACGAACTATACAAACCGGCTCGCGCTTCACGGCCTTGCGACGATGGCTGAAGCTTGGAATCCGGCATTCTCATTTTTGAGACACTATAGCACAGTCTTCCTGGCTATGCATCTGAAATTTTAACCGGACTGGCTTTCCCCGCTCCAGGCTTCCGAAAGCGTCTCCGCCTGGC
The DNA here is from genome assembly GCA_903854655.1 of uncultured Verrucomicrobiota bacterium. Lineage (GTDB taxonomy): Bacteria > Verrucomicrobiota > Verrucomicrobiia > Verrucomicrobiales > Verrucomicrobiaceae > CAINXC01. Next base: position 2,885 of record CAINXC010000816.1, read on the forward strand.
GCAGAACGAGTTCAATGGCCTCCCTCTCGGCAT
>CAINXC010000817.1 GCA_903854655.1 uncultured Verrucomicrobiota bacterium
ACCTATGAAAAGCTGCGCAAAACGCCCTTTTTGAATTAGAAATCGGCTGCTCTATCCACTGAGCTACGGGCGCGTTTCAGAGCGGGGCGCGCAGCTCCAAGGAGGGGGCGGCGCGAATCCGGGCGCTACTATGCCTGCTTCTCCTCGAATGGCAAAGGAAAGGGGATTGGGGAGCGCTCACGTGCCAGCCACGGCTCAGGTCGCGCAAGTCGTCTGGCGGTTCATGACCATGCCGCGCATGTTCTCCGGCTTGGTGAGCGGGCGCAGGAGGTTGAGGGCGGCGCGTACCTGGTCGGGGCCGCAGCGGCTGGCGTCGTGGACGAACAGCACGTCCGTGGCGAGGGGGGCGAGCTGGGCGACGTCGGCGAAGCCGCTGAGCAGCGAGGAGCCGTCCATGATGATCCAGTCAACCAGGGGCTTTGCCTTCGCAATCCAGGCGCGGTAGCCGTCGAGCAGGTCGCTGACCTCGTAGCTGGGCAGGTCGTGGGCGGGGAGGAGGAAGAGGTTGGACTGGCCGTAGCGCAGGGTTTCCAGATCGTTGGTCCAGGAACTGTAGCCGCCGGCCTGGGGGAACCAGTTCTGGATGCTGGGAGCGGAGGGGTTGCATTCCATGAGGAAGACGCGGCGACCCGTGGTGCAGAGCGAAGCGGCGAGCGCGGAGGAGAGCAGGCTCTTGCCTTCGCCGACGTTGGCGCTGGTGATGAAGACGATGCCGGGGCCGTTGCGGAAAATGGTCTGCTTCTCCAGCAACGCGATGAGCTGGCTGACGGCGCCGCCGCCGTTCACGGGGCTGGGGTGCAACAGCTCGCCGAGCTGGATGGGGCCTTCGCCGGACATCAGTTCGGGCAGGGTGGCGAGGATTTGGGTGGAGGCGGAGGGAAGGGCGGGCCGCATCGCGGGTTCGGCAGGGGGAAGCTGGACCGGTGGCGGTGGCGGGGCCGGTTGAGCGGAGTAAGGCGGCGGGGGTGAATACGGCTGCTCAGGCGGTGGAGAGGCCGCAGCGGTGGATGGCTTGGCCCCTGCCTCTTTGAGCAGCGGGGCGAGGTGATCGCGGGCGAGTCCCAGACCCACGGGCAGGCCAAACCCGATCAGCCCGAAGACCATCATCGCGGCGATCATGGCGATGGATTTCTTGGGCGAGATGGGCGAATCTGGCGGCACGGCAATGTCGGCCACGGTGAGCTGGCCGTTGTCACTGAACTCGCTGGCGATGTTCGTCTGCTTCTGGCTGCGGGTCACCTGGTTGTAGAGGTCGCGGAGGCCGTTCACTTCATCGCTGAGCAGCGAGAGGGTGTTCTGTTTGGTGCCTTCGGCCAGGGCGGCACCGCGTGCCTGGACGAGCTGCGTGCGCAGTTGTTCATCCTGGGAACGCAGGCGCTTCTCCTCGACTTCGGCGGCCTGCACAATCTCGGTGATGCGCTCGCTCATCTGGATCTGAAGGCGATGGATGTCCTTTTCCAGGGCGATCACGCGGGGATGCAGGCGCCCGCACCACTCATCCAGGGCGTTTCGTTTGCCACGCGTTTCATCCAGGCGTTTGCGCAAGTCAATGACCTGGGAGTCGTCGCCAATGCCCTTGATACCCGAGGCGTCTTCACCTTTCAGCGCGGCATTATGCAGAGCGTTGAGGTTGATCGTGGACTTGAGAAGATCCATGTCCGCCTCCGTGACGGCGCGGGTGAGGCTGTCAGCACGTTGGGAGCCGACGTCACCACCGGCAGCATTGACCTTCACGATGTCGGCGTTTTTAACGTAGTCCTCGAGTTTCTTCTCCGCCACGGCCAGCTTCGCCATGATCTCCTCGCCCTGGCGTTGCAGGACGTCGGAGTTCTGCCGGGAGGACTGCAAGGCGTCGTCCGATACGTAGTGGATGTAATTCTCGACATAGGCATTGGCCATTGAGGCGGCGGAAGCGGGATCGCTGTCGCGCATGATCACGCGCAGGATGTGGGAGTCCTTGACCGGCTCGACGCGGGCGGACTCCTCCAGTTTCGAGGCGAACAATTCCTCCGGGAGCGCTGCCTTGGGAGGAGTTGCCAGACCAAGGGCGATCATGAGACGGCTCTTCATGCCCAGCTTGCCCTGGTCCTCGATGAAGGATTCCAGTTGGGCGCGCGGCAGCTTGTTGAAGAGGTAGTCCGTGTAGCGCCGTGTTTTCAGGGCGGTGCGATGATTGTTGATGATCATCGGCGCGCTGAGCTCTGTCATGCCGGTGTTGCCGCTGCTGCTGCCGAACTGGATCGGGTTGGTGGCCTGGATGTGGATGAGCAGCTTGGATTCGGCCTCGAACACTTTTTTGCCGAAGCCCAGGTAGAAGAAGGTGAGCCCTGCGAGCGGCATGGCCAGGAGGCAGGCGAGCCTGCCATAGCGCCGCAGGTAGGCAATGATGTCCGCCAGGCTGATGACGCTCTCCGCCACCGCCGCCGGTGGTGGGGCGTAGGCCGGCGGCGGGTAGTAGTAGGGCGCTGCCTGTGGCGGAGGCGCCGCCGGGGGCGAGTAAGGCTGGATGGTGTCACCAAATGCACCATGCTCCACACGGGTCAGGGCGGTGGGCTGGGCTGGGACGATGGAGGTGGACGATTGCATGGGAATCGGACGGGCGAGAGATCAGGCCGCCGCAGGCAGGGGAACGGTGGAAAAGGCTTCGTGCCGGGCCGGCTGTTCAAGGCCCATCTCACGAAGTATCAAAGCATTGACGAGGCGCACATCGAAGACCTCCTCCGCCAGATGACGGCTCTTTTGTCCGTGTGCAGGGATCGCATCTCGATGCTCAAGATACCATTCCATCGCCTCGACGACAGCCTCGACGTTCTGAGGCTGGACCAGGAATCCGTTGCTGCCCTCGCGCACCGGTGCGCCCGCTTTGCGCTGGGCCTCGCCCCGGGGCGTGAGGCGCACCGTTTCGCGCGCGCCCACGGAATCCGTGGTGATCACAGGGCGGCCCATGGCAAGGGCTTCCAGGGTCGCATGGGGCACGCCCTCGCGGTACCAGGTGGGGAGCGCGAAGACGTGCATGTCCCTCAACTTGCCCGCGACATCGCGCACCATGCCGTGGTGGGTGAGCAGGCCCTCTTCGACCCACTCACGCACCTGCTCCTCGCTCACGCGGTTGGGATTGGGATCGAAGGGGCCGATCAGATGGAACTCGGCGCCGGGGTGGCGCGCCTTGATCCGGCGTGCGGCCTCGGCAAACACCACCACGCCTTTGCTGATGAGCAGGCGGCTGACAAGAGCGAAGCGAACAACACCGCCGGCGAGAGCGGTGTCCTGGCTCAGCGGCACGAAAGGAAACTCGTCCACGTTCACTCCTGATCCGGCGGTAACGAAGGCGGGCACCCCCTTGGGCAGGATGTTCAGGCCGGTGAGCAGCTCATAATCGTCCTGGTTCTGCATGAAGATCACATTCGCCCGTTTCAAGGCGAAGCGATGCAGGGCGCGGGAAATGGCGCTGACCAGCCTGCCTTTCAGAGTGGTGGGCTTCACAAAGGTGAAGCCTAGTCCGGGCAGCAGCGCATAGATGCGCGGCACTCCGGCAAGGGCCGCAACGACGCAGCCATAGACCACGCTTTTGATGGTGTAGGCGAAAAGCGCATCCGGCCGCTCGCTGCGAAACAGCCGCCACATGTCCACAAAAGTGTCCACGTCGTTGGTCAGGCTCACCCGGCTGCGCACCATGCGAATCGCGCGATGGCGCCCGCCCAGGCTTTCGACGAACTGGGTTACATGCGGGTAGTCTTCCGCTGCGGAGGTGAGCACATCGCATCCGCAGGCCGCCAGATCACGGATCAGGTCGCCCCGGTGGTACACCAGGGTGTTGGCATCTGCAGTGAGGACGACGACTTTCATGCGGCGACTTCAGTGGTGTGGCGTGACGCCAGGCGCTTGGCGGAGCGCACCAGACGGAACACGATGGCTGCGGGGCTGCGGGGATTGAAGGCTTCGAGGTGGTGCAGGTGGCGCACCTCGCTGGACCAGGCACGCTTGTAGGGCTGGTCGCCGCTGAGGTGGTCGTACTCCGCCAGGCCGCGCGCAATGGCGTTCTGGGCTGTCCACGCGAGGTTCAGATTGCCGATGGACAAAGCGCCGTAGGCAGGGTCGAAGCCTGATTGGTAATCCCAATACCGCTGGTCGAAGACAAAGCCGTGGCGTGCCGCCGCCAGATGCCCGTCAACCTCCAGCAGTGAAATCATCAGTCGCCCGTCGCCAATCCAGCGGCGTGCGATTTCGCGGTGGAAGGTCTCTGCGTCTGCCGCCAGGAAGGTGCTCTGCTCGTGGGTGAAACGCATCGAATGCAGGGCAAACAGCGCGTCCATGGCTTCCTCCACAGGCACGTCCCGACCGGCCTGCAAAGGGCGGCCGGCGTGCTGGGTGGTGAATTTCTTCCACTTCGAGCGGTAATCGTTGCGCCTGTTTCCAGAGACCGAGGCCAGGTAGTCCTCCCAGCTCGAAGGGAGGGCCAGCATGTGCGACAGATGGGGTGGGTTGCGGGGACCCGAACGGTCGAACGAGCGCAGGATTTTTTCGAAGATGGCGAGGTTGGGCGAGTGTTCGTGGATCACCGGCAGGTCGATCACATCCCACGGGACACGGGTGCGGGCGAAGACCTGGCAGAGCAGCAGAGTGAGCGTCTCCTCCTGGCCTGCGGGAACGATGAAATCCAGGCCTTCGGAGCCGATGTTGCCCGTGCCCCCGAGGAAGGTGAGATGCCGCAGCAGGCCGCGCGGCCCTGAGCCTGAGCGCGTGATGCAGAGCGGCGCGATGGCCAGCAAGGTCCCGTCCTGGTCCCTGGCCACCCCCACGCAAAGCTGCGCGCTGTCCTTTGCCAGCGACCACCAGAGGCTTACCCAATCCCAGGTGAGGAAAGGGGTGCGAACGGCGCTGCGCGCCAGCAGCGCATCCCAGTACGGTTGAAGTGCGAGAAAGCCGGATTCGTCGTGGATGACCTCCAGTTTCGGGCGTGCAGGGGCGATCATGCAGGCACCTCCTCAGGGACGTTGTCGTCGGCCGTGGAGCGGCGTCGTTTCAAAGCGCGCAGGCTGCGAAACAGCAGCGACGGGGCGCTGAACGGATTCCATGCCTCCAGATGGAAGACGGTGCGGGTGTGGGTGGACCACTCCTCCTTGTAACCACTGCCGCCGGGCAGGTGATCCACTTCCGTGAGCCCGTGCTCGATGGCGCATTGCACCGTCCAGCCCAGGGACAGCTTGCCGACGGAAAGCTGGGCGAAAGCGGGATCGTAGCCTGCCTGGAAGCTCCAGTATTTGCCGGCGTAGGCAAAGCCATAGCGTGCCGCAGCGATCACCCCGTCCATTTCCAGCAGCGGCATCAACACCCTGCCCTGGGGAAACCAGCGCTGTATCAGCGCGGAGTGGAAACGCCTGGACTCTTCGTTGAGAAACAGGCTGTGTGCTCCTTCGAAGCGCAGCCCGTGCAGGCGCCACAGCTCGTCAAAGGCGGTGGCGGCGGGCAGGTCGATGCCGCCGCGCAGGGGGCGGCCGGCGTGCTCGTCGATCAGCTTGCGCCACTTGGACCGGTAGATGCAGCGCTCCTTGCTTTTCCAGGAGGCCATCTGCGCGTCCCAGGAATCAGGCAACGCCATGTAGTAGCAGGTCTGGGAGGGCTGTCGTTCGCCCGGGCACGCAAATCGCGACAGCGCTTCGCGGATGATGGGCAGGTTGGCGGATTCCCCGTGCATCGTGGGAAGATCGATGACATCCCAGGGCGTTTGTGTTTTCGTAAAAACCTCGCACAGCCTGGGGGTGAGTTCCTGTTCCGTGCCTTGGGGCACCATGAAATCCATGCCCTGGGAGGGGCCTTCGCCGAGGCAGCCGATGAAGGTGAGGGTGCGCAACGTCTGGCGGGGCCCGGTCAGTTCGCGCCCGATCATCAGCGGCGCGATGGCGGCTGGTTTTCCGGTGGCTGGATCATCAATCACCGCCACGCATAGCTTGCAATGCTCGCGCTGCTGCTCCCAGCGCAGGCTCACCCAGTCCCAGGTCATGAAGGGCGTCCGCACAGCGCAGCGCTCCAGTAGTTCATCCCACCCGGGCTGGAGAGCAAAAAACGCCGCGTCGTTTTCGACCAGACGCAGCCCGGGCGTGAAAGGCGGGGTGGAAGAGGGGCGGATGGACATGAGCCTGGGATTGTGGAAACACGAAATTTATGAAAAATATAAACCAATCACGGCGATTTGCGCGAACGGGATATTAGTTTTTCTAACAATCCCCCCATTACCAGCCGCGTCTGGTACAGCCCGGGCACGTTGTCGTCCCAGTCACCAAAACCACGTGCGAAGTTGCTGGAGCCGTCGAGCGCGAGGTTTTTGAAGCCTCGCTCTGCCAAGAGGTGCAGGTAGTCGTAGTCGTCGGCGCACTCGCGCAGCCACTTCAGGCGGATGGATGCCACCGGCCCCTCAAAACCCTCCCGGCCCTCGCGTGCCGGGTAGATGAGAAAGCCGTCGCCGTTGTACACCTCGCCGTTGTCGTGCGGGTAGGTGCCGGCGTTTTGCCACACATCGTGATTGTCGTTGCGCCAGTAGGAGGTGTCCCAGTAGGTGAGCCCGGTGATGCCATAGCGCGGCATGAGCCAGCCCAGAATGCGATAGTTGATGGGAGGGTAGTCGGTGAGCCAGACTGGCGGCTGGCCGGCAAAGATTTTCTTCGGGCGGCCGTGGCTCACCTTCCATTCGTCCGGTGACTGAACCAGCGCGGTGTAGGTCCACACCTCCTGTCCGGCGGCAATACGCTTGGGGATCTCGCGCGGGCCGTTTGCCGCCTCCATGTCAGTCCAGACGCTGCTTACGTGCGGCACCCAGATGTCCACGGCGTCTGTAAGGCTGCCCCAGGCCGGGTTGTCGGGGGTGGGCTGCTCCGTCACCATCAGGGGAACCTTGACGCCATACTTGTCGTGAACTTCGTGGAAGAACCTGCCCCAGGCCCGCACCTGGCTGTAGGCCTTCATATCGTTGGGCTCGTCCAGTTCGCCGAAGATTTTGTACAACCGGCCGGCGCAGCCAAGTTTCTCGCAAATGCGATAGTAGCGAACCACGTATTCCATCGCCGCCTGGCGATCCAGGCCCAGGGGATCCGCGAGCGGCCAGGTGGGCCACAACGGCAGACTGATGGTGCCGGCTTGGCGCTGCAGCAGGTGCTCCACCAGTGCGCGCTCGATTTGGGCGTAGCTCTTTTCTCCCAGCGGATTGTCGGCGTCCGGGTAGGCCTGCCAGACCTCATGCGGGCTCAGGCGGTTGTCCACCAGCATGTCGTAATAGGCGTTCAGAATGCGCTGCAACTTGGGCTCCGCCCGCGGAGCGTCGGGATTGAAACCGTGAATTTTCGCTATGCGCCGCCACACCATGAAGATGGAAGATTTCATGGCCGGAAGCCGCGGCAGCTCAAAGTTCCAGACGTGCAGCTTGAAGTCCTGGGAAAGCTTTTGCCCGGTGGCGAGCGTGGCGGTGACCTTGCCTGCGTAGTCGCCCGGGGTGGCATCAGGTGGCACATAGACGTCCACCCAGAAGGGCTGGTTCACCCGTCGCAAGGCTGGCAGGGGTTGCCAGGGGAAGGTCTGCGGGACCAGGGCATCAGGGTAGTCGCCCGCAGGCAATGGAGCCAGCTCGCTGGATTTCGTCACCGCCACATAATGCTCCCGCAGCAGCACCGGGGCGGGGATGAGGGCCCCCTCCGGGCCTTTTAAACTGGTGCTGGTGAGCAGCCCCCCCTGCACATCCTCGGGCGCGCCGGAGACGATCACCTGCAGCGCCTCCCACTCGCCTTTGGCGGCGTGCAGTTGCGGTTCCCAGTCGGTGTTCATGGGCCGGTCCCGCATCACCCGGTCCATGGCATGGGTGGCCCACAAGGCCGTGGCGGGCCGCTCCTCCGCCATCCCCAGCCAAGCAGGAAGCAGGCAGGCCAGGACGCCGAAAATGGAGGCGGTGATTCTCATGGTCTCAGGCCAGGAGGGCCTCATAAACTTCCTGGAAGCGCCGGGCCGCGCGTTCCATGCTGTAGTCCTGCAAGGCACGCTCCCGGCCTCTGGCGCCCAGGGCCGCACGTTCGGCCTCGGTCAGGGAGAGCAGGTGCAGCCAGGCTTCCAGCAGCGCCTGGCGATCATGGACCGGCACTACAGGACCAAGGCCGTCCAGCATGGCCGCGCAGTCGCCGGCGGCGGTCGCGGCACAGGGCACCCCGCAGGCCATTGCCTCCAGCAGCACATTGGGGAAGGCCTCTGACTCCGAGCACAGGGTGAACACTGTGAAAGCCGGATAGTACTGCTCCATGGCCGGGGCAAAGGGGACGAACCGCACCTGCCCGGGATGCGGCAGCTTCTCAAACGCGGATCTGGCTTCCGGGTAGAGCGCACCCTCGGTGCCTCCGACGAGCACGAAGTGGACATCCGGTCTCTGCGTTTGCAACATGGCCGCAGCATCGAAAAACAGCGCCAGGTCCTTCACCGGATGAAAACGCCCTGCAAAGCCGATCACCGGTGCTTCTGCCGGCAATTGCAGGGCGTTGCGGGTTTTTGTGGCAACCTCAGGCCGGGGGGCAAAGCGCCCGGCGTTCACTCCGTTTGGCACCCAGACAAACCTGTCCGGCGGGTAGCCCATCGCCTCATGCACGGCAATCGCGGCAGTGGAGTTGGCAATGATCTTTCGCGGCAGAAATTTCGCCGAGACGCCAAGGGCGAGGCGAAACAGCACCGTTTTCAAGGCACTGTCTTCGGGATTGCGGTGTACGGCGGTTGCGCGCACGCCCCAGACAATATTGTGGCAGCCCGCCGACCAGGCGGCCATGCCACCAAGGAAGTCCGCATGATGCATCCAGGTCTGCACCACGTCCGGATCCTCCAGTCTGATCAGGCGGCGCACGGCGGTCCATACGGAGGGTTTCAGGAGGGCGGAGGCGTTGAGGTCGTGCACCACACAACCCAGCGCTTCCAGATCGGCAGCGAAGGCTTCGTGAGGATGAACCCGCACCGTGATGATGACGTTTTGCCATGGCGAGTCGCGCATGGCAGCCACCAGACTGCGCAGGAAATTCTCCGCGCCGCCCCCTCCAATCCGGGGAATGAAGTGCAGCACCTTGTGCCGCCGCAGTGGTGCGGTCGCAGGCGCTCCCACGCTTCCGGGGCGAGGTGGGCATTGGGCAAGAGCTGGCATCAAGGGTACTGTGCCCGAAAGCAATGACCTTGCAACGTTGACATTATGGAAATTCTAGTAAATTGACCCCATGGTGTGCCGATCCAGCCATTGGATCATGGCTTTCAGCGCCCGTTTCTGGGTCGGTTCCTCCGTCAAGGTGTGGAATCCATCGTTGAAAAAGACCAAGTGAGTATGTCCTCCCGCCGACTCCTGTCCGCCGGCGAGTTCTGTGCTGAGATAGGTGACGTAGTCCTTCACATCCTGGTCGCTGGAGGTGATGACGCTGTCTTTCGCTCCACCCATGGCCAGCACGGGAAGTTTCAGTGATCGGGAGCACAGGCGCGCCTGGTGTCCGAGGGTGACGGCATCACTGAGGAAGCCGAGCGAATAACCCTCACCCACCCGTTCCTTGGACCAGCCCCACAGATTGTTCAGGCGCTCGCTGCCAGTGATGCCATTGGTGGCAGGGTCATACCGCAAATGGGGCAGGCGCACCCATCCGAAGAGGTTCAGGAGCGCACTCAAGACAGGGCGGTCATTGGCGCTCATCAAGGGCATGGGTGCTGATTGCAGGATCAAGCCGCGTGGCATGGCAGGCCCTGAGGCTTCCGCAGTGGTCATCACACAGACGGTGGCGCCCATGCTGTGCCCGTGATAAAACATGGGTGTGCCGGGATGTTTCTTTTGCACGAAGGCCGTGAAGGTCTTCAGATCGTCCACCCAGTCGTGCCAGCGCCTCGGCGAGCCGCCATGCCGGTGGTGGTCGGGGTCATGCAGTCCTGTCCGGTTCTCGCTGCCGTAAACTGCGTAACCCGCCGCCGCCAGCCCTTTGCCCAGGGAGTCATAATCGGTCCCCACGGCATCCCAGCCCTGGGAGAGAATCACCAGGGCGCGAGGATGCGACTCCGGATGGAGGGGCCAGCAGGAATAGGGCAGCACGGTGCCATCAAAACTGGTCCATTGTCCCTGGTGCGGGCGAGGCGGAATAACGCTGCCAGGATCAGGCGGTTTGGCGAGAGGATGGTTGGCGCAAGCACCCAGGAGGAGCGTCAGCACCAGCAGAACCGCCATCTCAAATCGTTTCATCAACGAGGCTACGGCGGCCAGCCGCCATCAGCGCCAGAATTCCTTCGAGCCGTGCTTTAGGGCACGCTGACCAAGCCCAGGTTTTTGCGCAGGGACCAAAAGCGCGCCATGGTTCCGGACACGACTGCCTCCAGATAGTCCCGCGATGAGGGATAGCCGTAGCGGGGCAGGGCCATGGGTTCGTCTTCGGGAAGCATGAAGCCATCCTGCATGGTGAAGGCGCCTGCAAAGCCTTCCTCTTGCAACAGGCGCTTGGTCACTTCGGTGTAATCACCCGCCTTGCCGTTGGGGTAGGCGAACAGTTTCGGCACCACCCCCAGCTCCTCGATCAGGCGTTCACGGCCTCTCCGAATCTCCTGCGCCTGCTTCTCGTCGCTGCACCTGGCAAGGATCGGATGGGTGTGCGTGTGCCCCCCAAATTCAATCAGCCCGCCCGCCTGCATCTCCCGCGCTGTGTCCCAGGACATCGGGCGCAGTGCCTGCGGCAAATCTTCATTTGAAAGATGCGGGACGCCGAGTTCGGACTGGATCTGGTCCAGCAGTGCAAGCATTGAGGTGTTGGAGAGCCCTTTCAAATGGGCGGTCAGTTTCCCCAGTGCGGCTTCACGATCAGCGAGGCTCTCAAGTGACAGGCAAATCCTCTCGCCGTGGAGTTCCATGTCCAGCCGCGAAGCCCTGGTTTTGATCAGCACCGCTTCCAGGCGATGAAACCACAGCACCGTCCCGTCCAGAAAGCCGGTGGCTGCAAAGAGGGTTGCCGGGAGGCCGTGCTTGTCCAGCAGTGGGTAGGCAAGACGCCAGTTGGACTCATAGCCATCGTCAAGCGTGATGGCGACCGTCTGGCGCGGCAACGATTTGCCGCGACGCCTTGCCTCCACGATCTCGCTCAGCGGCAGCACAGCGTAGTTTGCCATCAGATACCCGCAGACCTGTTCAAAGATTTGCGCAGTGATGTGCTGCTCAAGATCCAGCAGCTCGTCGTCGTCATGGCAGTCCCGCAATCCGTGAAAGGTCAGCACGCAGACGTCCGAGGGCCGCCAGCGGCGTGCCAGCCTGGCAATGCCCGTGCGGGCAAAGAAGAGAGCGGCCGCTCGACCGGGGTCGAGTTTTTGCAGCGGGTCCTTCCTCTGAACTACCATAATTTTCACTATAACAATTACAGTGAGGTCAGCAAATCAAAAGTTCCGGGTGTTTCTGACGGCCTCATATCAGATTGTCCCACGGATTTGGCAGGGAAGTATCAGGGCTGCGCAACCACCGCACAATGCAGCGCAAGAATTGTTGCATCAACAATGCAATTTAAAAAAAAGAGGCCCCGTTTTTTCCACACGATCCTTTTTCACCATGCGCCTGAGCCTTTTCACCGATTATTCCCTTCGCGTCCTGATGTTCGGCGCCCTCAAAGAGGGCGAAAGCTTTTCGCTCAGCGAGGTGGCTGGCGCCTATCGCATCTCGCGCCATCACATGGTGCAGGAACTCGCGAACAAGGCCGAAAGCCTTGGCGTGGAGATACTCACCGATTCGGCGGTCGCGGGCGCCGATGCCTCGGGCGAGCTGATCCTCGAGAACGGCAAGCGACACAAAGCCGACCTCGTGATCGGCGCCGACGGCTACAACTCCAAGGTGCGCGATTCGCTCGACCTGCTCGGCGAGCGCAACATGTTGCGCGACGGCGCGATGCGCATGG
>CAINXC010000818.1 GCA_903854655.1 uncultured Verrucomicrobiota bacterium
CTTTATAAAATCTATTTGCAGCGGCCCTTCCGCCGTTGTATCGAGTCGCCCGTTTGTTGACGGGATCGTTTGCGCGGTTAGCTCAGTGGTAGAGCATTACCTTGACATGGTAGGGGCCACAGGTTCGAACCCTGTACCGCGCACGATTCCCCAAATCCGATCAGGCCGCTTGCTTTACCAGCGCATGGTCCCGGGGCGATTGCACGCCGGGCATCAAATGGCGGGCCACCAGTTGCTCCAAAAAAACCTGGGGATCTGTCGTCATTGCAGCGGCATCCGGGCCAAAGGTGATGAGGCCTTCGCGATGCCGAATCAATTCCTGGTAGGTACGTTTCGACGTGGGGACACCGTCAAAGTGTGCGATGAATCGCTGCGCCGACGACCGAGGCTCCGTCAGGGGTGCGTAAGTTTCGATATTGACGGCAATCCTTCTTCCCACCCGATCAATCTCCTCCGCCATCTCATGCATCGCCTTCTCGAAGATGGTCGAATCCAGCCGAGGAAAGAATGCACGCACCCGTTCCTCACATCGCGTGTCACAGCAATAGCCGAAGTAATCTGCCTCCTCGCACCAGAGCACGAGCCCCACATTCACGAACTCGCCGCCGTCCGGGTAAGGGCGGAAGCGAAGCAACGAGTAGTTGCAGGCAACGGCGTTGGCATTCATGCCCACAATATGTCCGCACCCCGGTCAAATCGCCACAGCATTTCTTCCGCTTGGCCGAGAGTCAGTCCGCCAAATTCCAGCCATTCCTCCGGCATCGCCCTCCACCACCCAGGCATCTCGGCCATCGCAAGGCGCATCCTCTCCGTCGCCATCCTGCGGAAATCCGCGTTCCAGACCGTCTTTGCGGCGCCGAAAACATGGTGGGACTTCAGCTCAGGCAGCGGATCATCCTCAAAGGCCAGATTGTGGTCGATCAGGTGCATCTGGCCGTCACCGGGTGTCCATAGGACATTGGGATTGCCCCCTTGCTCAGACAGGGTGCGGTCGCCATTGCCGGTCCAGCAGTCGAAAAGCAGCGCCCACGCCTGCTCTCTCAAAGGAATTCGAACCACCTGCTCGAAACGCAATTCCTCAGCAAACGCCACCGCGCGCGACGCGAAAACAGGCGCGCTGCCGAGATCTCGGAAATCATCCCGCGTCGAGTGACGCCGCAGCGATGGCGGCAGCTCGGCAAGGTCGAACGGTGGCACCGGCAGCCCCAAATGATGCGCCAGATGGCCAGCCAGCCATTCGGCGATCAACCCCTTCCACCCCACCCCGGCCCCCTTCACATAATAAAGCTCACCGTCATCCCCGCGACAGATGAAAGGACGGGTCACCCCTTGCTCACTGCGGCGGAGGATCTCGGTGATCTAATCATGGCACAAAGGATGAGGCGAAATACCGCACGTGTCATGAACAATGGGCGTGGAATTCTGATGCCCACCCACACCACCCTGAGTCGCGAGGCCAGCCCCTAAAGGAGGCCCTTCGAACGCGAACAGAAAATCCCGACATGTCTGTCGTGGCCCGCTTGATCGGGGAGAAAACCTCGCGCATCTTTGTTTTGCCGGGTTGACCGCTGACTGAACCTGAGAGCATCACTTTCGCCACACCACAGAACCCGTCGGCAAACCTGAACACCTGCATGAACGAGGAACCGCGCCCCAAGACCGCCGCCAGGGTCTGGATCACCCGCCTCGCAATCGCTGTGCTCGTGTATGCCGCCAGTTGGGGCCCGATCGTTGCCAGCTATGACGTGGGCTGGCTGCACAATCCGGCGCCTCAGTGGCTCATGACTCTTTACTGGCCGCTTGACCGCATGTCCGAGCACCCGCCCACCCAGAGGCCCATGCAGCTTTATTATTATGCGTGGACGCGGCTCTTCCGATGTTTCTGACTTCGAACTCCTGACGATCTGGCGCAGAGGACTGCCAAGATGAGAATTGACCGCTGATTTCGCGGATGGTTTTTTAGACCATCGGGCCGGTCTTTCGATCCGGGGTATCCGTGTCATCTACGGTCGAAACCTCTCTGTGATTTCCCGATGTTTGAGTTCGCCAACCGCGCCCAGACTCATATAATTACCATAATTACATGAAGCTCATCGCCCCCCACGCAGACACCCGTGTCTCCTCTCCCTACCAGTACACGGCCAAGCCCTTGCTTACCGAATCGGAAGCCAAGCTGCTCGTTTGTTTGGTGACGCTTTCCCGGGGCATGTGCATGATTGCCTGCAAGCCGCGCCTGGCGGATTTCGTCCAGCATTACGAGCGTGGCGGCTTCAACAAGATCAGCCAGAAGCACGTCGATTTTCTCATCTACCGCATGGAGGACGGCATGCCGATGATGGGCATCGAACTCGACGATCCCAGCCATGAGGCGGCGGATCGGAAGAAGCGCGATGCGGAGGTGAACACCCTGTTTGCCCAGATCGGCATTCCCCTCGTGCGCATTCACGTTTCGGAGATGGAGAAGGTGGAGCAGTTGGTGGGCCACCTGGACCGCGCCTGGGTGCGGCGGACTGAAACGCTGTCGCAATATCATGGTGACCACACGGAGCGGGCAGCCCGGACGTGATTCATCCAAGCTCGCAGGGCCGCAAGCCAGGGGGGCGGCGACGCCACTTCGCCGCCCTTGTTCGTTGCCATACAGGTCCAAGCGCGCCACGATGCTCCCTGCCCCATGTCCGACCTGTTCGCCACTGACACCCCGCCCGCCCAGGCTCGCGCCATGGCCGCGAACAGCGTGCCGCTGGCGGCGCGGATGCGGCCGCGCAACCTGGCGGAGTACCTGGGCCAGAAACACATCCTGGGCGAAGGCAAACTGCTGCGCCGGGCGGTGGAGGCGGACCGGTTCTCCTCATTGATTTTCTATGGTCCGCCAGGCGTGGGCAAACCCACGCTGGCGCAGATCGTCTGCGCGGAAACCAAGTCGCGCTTTGTCTCGCTCAGCGGCGTGGAGAGCAGCGTGGCGGACATCCGCAGCGCGGCGGAGGCGGCGATGAACTACCAGCGGCTCAACGGGCGCACCACCATCCTGTTCGTGGATGAAATCCATCGCTTCAACAAGGCGCAGCAGGACGTGCTGCTGCCGCATATCGAGCGTGGCACGCTGCGCTTCATCGGGGCGACCACGCACAACCCGTTCTTTTACATCAACAGCCCGCTGGTGAGCCGCTCGCAGGTGTTCACCCTGGAACCTTTGGCGCAAGCGGATCTGGAGCAGTTGATCGACCGC
>CAINXC010000819.1 GCA_903854655.1 uncultured Verrucomicrobiota bacterium
CGCCGCCTTCCGGCAGCGGTGCCTCGTCTGAGAAGAGCACGTAGCGCACCAGCCTGTCCACCAGCGAAGAGAGAAACCCTTCCTGAGGCCTGCCGACCAATGGGGAATTGATTCGTCCGTCTCTCGCATAGGTGTTCACCTGGGCGGCCAGGTTCACAAACCCCACCTGGTGTGCGTGGACAAGGTGGGCAACGATGTCGCTCGTTGTGGTGAGGTGGATGCCGGGATCGTACAGCTCGCCAGGCTTGATGTGTTTCACCTTGGGTTTTCCCTGGTCCATCAATGTGATAAGACCTTCCCGCGTGTAACTGAGCGGAGCGACACTCGTGACATGATAGCCGGCAAATCGCGTGGCAAAATTCATATTGTGCCCATCTGACGCGCCACTGCTGGAAAAATCAGCCCTCCCGCTCGCTTCATTGGGGATGACAAAACGTGCAAACATCCCCGCCACACCGCTGCCGCAGTTGTGGCAACGGAGGCAGTCAGGCGAGCGAACCGCCACAGGCGGCTCGTCCTTCACAATGCGCTCAATGGAATACCACACAGGGCCGAATTGGGGATCAATGCCAATCATCTCCACGAAGCCATTTGGAACCATGCCTACATAGACTTCATCATTGAAATAGAGCGCCCGAGGGTTCTTCGAATTGACCCTGGAGCCTTGAGAAGCCGTGCCTGAAAACACCAGCAACTGGGAACTGACGGGCACCTTCAAGGCCTTCAGCAGTTCCTCTGTCAAGGCGAGCCGGCTGGAGGTGTCGATGCTCAAATCTTTTTTCTCGATTCGTCTGACCAGGTCACTGCAGGCGTCCTGAGGTGTGTGACTGAACAACTCATCCTTCCTCACCGCAAACATCTGGAAGAAAGGCGATTGCGCAGTGTTCTGCTGCTGCTGCGCCAATGCATGGCCCGCGTGAAACAGACAACCAGCAAATAGAAACCTTGTGAGCGCGCTCATGGCTTGAATGATTTGCATTTCAGACTAGTGAATACAGATCAAGTAGTCTAGTCAAAAGAATGAATTTAATCACCAATGTTTCTTCAGAAGCCGACTGAAGGAAACGAGTCGGGATGATGATCACGCTTCTCCGCCGGATTGATGCTCAATCCCACCACCGCAGATATTCATCGGGCTCAGGCCCGGTGGGCCGCGCATCATTGATGCATGGAGAAATGCTCCAGAACCGGTCCCAGCGCCAGGGCAGGCAGGAAATTGAGCGCGCCGACGAGCAGCGCAGTTGCTCCAAGGAGCACACCGAAAAGGGCAGTGTCGGAAGGCATCGTTCCCGGGCTGGGCGGTCGGCGGCGCACCCCGGCGAAGCGGCCTGCAAGGGCCAGGGCCAGCACCGCCAGACCAAAGCGGCCGGCCAGCATGGCGATGATCGTGGTCAGATTGTAGAAAATGCTGTTGGCGTTCAGGCCCGCCATGCTTTGGCCGTTGTTGGCAAAGGCGCTGGCGTAGGCAAAAAGAATCTCGGTGAATCCATGCGGCCCCGTATTGGTCGTCAGCGCCGCACGGCCTTCTTCCGTAGCGACGGCAACTGCGGTCAGCAGCAGCACCGTTGCGGGACCGAGAAGAGTGTACAACGCGATGATTTTCATCTCCGTCGGTCCCAGCCGGTGCCCGAGATGCTCCGGACCGCGGCCGACCATCAACCCTCCGATGAAAAGGGTCACCAGCGCGACGAAGATCATGCTGTAAAGTCCGGTGCCCAGGCCGCCGTAAACAATCTCGCCAAGCAGCATGTTAATCAGTGGCACCGTCACTCCAAGCGGCTGAAAGCTGTCGAGCATGGAGTTGTAGGAGCCGGTCGCGCCGTTTGAAGTCACGACCGCCGCGAGCACCGAACCGCCCACGCCGAAACGCACCTCCTTGCCTTCCATGTTGCCGCCGGTGATCTCGTGCGCCAGCGCGGGATGCACGCGCATTTCCGCCCACTCGCACGCGGCCAAACCGGCGGCAAAGAGCGCGGTCATCGTCCAAAAAAGCACCCAGCCCTCTCGCGGCCTGCCCACCATGCGGCCGAAGGTGTGAGTGAAGGCCGCCGGCAGCACGGCGATGGCCAGCAGTTCGACGAAGTTCGTCAGCGGCGTCGGGTTTTCAAAAGGATGCGCACCATTGGCATTGAAGAAACCACCGCCATTGGTGCCCAGGTTTTTGATGAACTCCAGTGCGGCCACAGGCCCTTGAGCGATGGTCTGTGTGCCGCCCTCGACGGTGGTAACGACGGTGTAGGGCAGGAAATTCATCGGCACGCCCTGCCAGACCAGGAAGATGCTTCCGACGACCGACATCGGCAGGAGCACCCACAGGAGCCCGCGGATGAGGTCGCACCAGAAATTGCCCAGAGAGGCCGTCGTTTCGCGCGCATAGCCGCGGATGAAAGCAATGCCGACAGCGAGCCCCGCCGCGCCGGCGAGGAAGTTTTGCCCGGCAAGCAACAACTGGCTGAAGTAGCTCATCGTGGTCTCGCCGGCATAGGCCTGCCATGTCGTCGTGGTCACGAAGCTAACCGCGGTGTTGGCCGCCAGGTCCGGAGTCATCGGCGTGGTGACCGCCTTCGGGAAAAACCACGGCAGCCACGCCTGCCAGCGCAGCAGAAAATAGAGCACGGCCACGTTGACAATGCTGAAGGCAACGAACGCCCGTGCGTAAGCCTTCCACTCCATTTCACGTTGCACATCCACCCCGCACATCCGGTGAATGAGCCGCTCCGCCGGCAGGAGCAGCGCATCAAGGACCGTTCCTTGCCTCTCGAAAACCCGCTCCAGATAGACGCCCAACGGCTTGACCAGCACAACAAGGACCAGCAAAAACACGCCGGCCTGCAAGGCATCAAAGTCTCTCATGCTCGTTGCTGGGTTGGCCTGGCGGTCGCAAATTGCGACCACCCCGGTTCATTTGTGATACTCCTGCAAAGCCGTCACCTTCACATGGTTTGCCTGCAATGACTTGATGGCCAGCAGCGCTGCATCGGCACCAGGCAGGGTGGTCATGATGGGGATGCGGTTGGCCATGGCGGCGGTGCGGATCTTGACTTCGTCTTCGCGGGGGTTCTTGCCGCCGGGATGTTGATGACGAGGGTCATGTCCTTGTTCTTCATCAGGTCAATGACGCTCGGATGCGAATCACACCGAGACCTTTGCCCGCTTCCGAGGCGCAGGCTTTTTCGAGCGGACAGGCCGGGCGATGAAGAGGCTGTTGGGATTGCCCAGGAAGACGGGCAAATCTCCTTCTGTTTCAGCTTCAGCTTTGAGCCGGGCGAGGAGCCAGGCTTTCTCCTCGGGCGTCAGTTGGGCAAGGGGCTTTCTCATGTCAGGAAGGTAAATTATTGAGGAGGCAGGGGCAAGTGTTTGCTTGATTCGCTTTCGAGCCGGAGCGCGAGAGTTTCGATCATGGGAGCATCGATCCAAAATTCATCTTTGACCGGCAGACCGAGCTGTCGGGCATAGAACGGCGCCGAATCGCGCGTGGCCTCGCCCCAGACTCGCCGGCAGCCCAGCGCACGGGCGATAAGACAGATGGCCTGGAGAATCTTGATGCCCACGGTCTTGATATTGACGGCCTTGCCGGAGATGCTGGGATGCACAAAAAGGAAGTCGATCATCAGATGATGACACCAAGTGCGGCGCACCATGGCACCGCCGAGGCTGGCAGGGAACCAGTCGGCGGTGATTTTGAGATGAAAGCAGAACTCGCCCTCGGGCTCGTCAGTGATCATCTCTCGCAGTTGGGACAGGCTGAATGCAGCCGTGCTGGTGTCGCGGTAGTGCTTCCACCGTTTGGCAGCGAGTCGGGCAAACTCACGAGCGTCGGCCGCGCGAGACTGCATGTTGGGATCATTCTCCAATTCGCGAGGAACACGCCAGCGCGTGGCGGAGATGACATCGGAGTGGTCAGAGAAGTCGAGGATCACGTCGGCCAGTTCGTCGTTGTAAACAACGTCGAACCTGATGGGAACAACTGGCGCGGCTTTGGGCATGATGGTGATGAATACACCAGTGAACGCAGCTCTTTCTATGCATGATACTCCTGCAACGCCGTCACCTTCACATGGTTCGCCTGCAAGGACTTGATGGCCAGCAGGGCGGCATCGGCGCCGCGCAGGGTGGTCATGATGGGGATGCGGTTGGCCATGGCGGCGGTGCGGATCTTGACTTCGTCCTCCCTGGGGTTCTTGCCGCTGGGGGTGTTGATGACGAAGGCCATGTCCTTGTTCTTCATGAGATCAATGACGTTCGGACGCTGGCCGCTGGCGAGCTTGGGCAGGATGTTGACGGCGATGCCGGCTTCCTTGATCACGCCGCCGGTGCCGCTGGTGGCGTAGATGGTGAAGCCGAGATCGGTGAAGCCCTTGGCGATGCGGGCGACGGTGGGGCGGTCGGTTTCCTTGACGCTGATGAAGACATTGCCCTTGGTGGGCAGGGTGCTGCCGGCGGCCATCTGGCTCTTGGCGAAGGCCATGCCGAGGTCGTAGTCGATGCCCATGACCTCGCCGGTGCTCTTCATTTCAGGGCCCAGGATGATGTCCACGCCCTGGAACTTGCTGAAGGGGAAGACCGCTTCCTTCACGCTGAAGTGCTTGGGGATGACTTCCTCGGTGAAGCCGAGTTCCTTGAGCGTCTTGCCGGCCATGATCTTGGCGGCGAGCTTGGGCAGCGGCACGCCGATGGCCTTGCTGACGAAGGGTGCTGTGCGGCTGGCGCGGGGATTGACCTCGATGACGTAGAGGTCGTCGCCTTTCACGGCGAGCTGCATGTTCATGAGGCCGCGCACATTGAGGGCCTTGGCAAGCTTCTTCGCGGCATCGCGAATGCGGTCCTGCATGGCGGCACTGAGGCTGAAGGGAGGGATCACGCAGGCGCTGTCGCCAGAGTGGATGCCCGCCTCTTCGATGTGCTCCATGATGGCGCCAATGACGGTGGTTTCGCCATCGCTGATGCAATCGACATCCACCTCGGTGGCGTCTTCGAGGAAGCGGTCCACCAACACCGGGCGGTCGGGCGTGGCCTCGACTGCATTCTTCATGTAGTGGGTCAGTTCTGCATCGCTGTAAACGATCTGCATGGCGCGACCACCTAACACAAAACTGGGGCGAACCAGGCTGGGGTAACCGATGCGCTGGGTGATGGCCAGAGCTTCCTCCAAGGATGTGGCGGTGCCGCTTTCTGCCTGCATCAGGCCGAGCTGGTCAAGCAGGGCGGCGAAGAGCTTGCGGTCTTCGGCCAGCTCGATGTTCTTGGGCGAGGTGCCGATGATGCGCACGCCGTTTTCTTCCAGGCCCTTGGCCAGGTTGAGGGGCGTCTGGCCGCCGAACTGAACGATGACGCCGAGCACCTGGTCGTGGCGGTTCTCGCGCTCGTAGATGTTGAGCACGTCCTCAAGCGTGAGGGGTTCGAAATAGAGCTTGTCGCTGGTGTCGTAGTCGGTGGAGACGGTCTCGGGGTTCGAGTTCACCATGATGGTCTCGTAACCCAGCTCGCGCAGGGCGAAGGAGGCATGCACGCAGCAGTAATCGAACTCAATGCCCTGTCCGATGCGGTTCGGTCCGCCGCCCAGGATCATGACCTTCTTCTTGTCGTTGTCGCGCACCTCGTCCTCGGTGCCGTAAGTGGAGTAATAGTATGGCGTCTGCGCTTCGAACTCGGCGGCGCAGGTATCGACGAGGCGGTAGGTGGGGATGACTCCAAGACGCTTGCGTTCGCTGCGATAACGGGATTCGGGTCCACCGTTTGATTCACTCAGCTGTCGATCTGAAAAGCCCAAGCGCTTGTAGCGACGAAGGATGCGAGTTGCTTCGGCATCTCCTTCACCCAGTGGGAGACCGGCTAGTTTAGTGAACACTTCCTCTGCAGGCAGACCTTTGTTCTCATCTTTGGTTAACCAAATCTGCTCCTGCACAATTTCCTCAATGTTCTTCAAGAACCAGCGGTCAATCTTCGTCAGCTCAAACACCGTGTCTACGTTCCAACCCTTGGCGAAAGCCTGGCCGAGGAAGAAGATCCGCTCGGCGTTCGGAACGGTGAGCTTGGTCGTCAAAGTTTCGTCATCGACCACCACATCCGCACCGTCGCCGATGAGTCCGAAGCGCTTGATTTCCAGGCTGCGCAGGGCCTTTTGCAGACTCTCCTTGAAGGTGCGGCCGATAGCCATGGCTTCGCCCACGGACTTCATCTGGGTGGTGAGCGTTTCGTCGGCGCCGGGGAATTTCTCGAAGGTGAAGCGCGGGATCTTGGTCACCACGTAGTCGATGGTGGGCTCGAAGCTGGCAGGGGTCTCGCGGGTGATGTCGTTCTTCAGCTCGTCGAGCGTGTAGCCGACGGCGAGCTTGGCGGCGATCTTGGCAATCGGGAAGCCGGTGGCCTTGGAAGCGAGCGCGGAGGAACGGCTCACGCGCGGGTTCATCTCGATCACAATCATGCGGCCCGTGTCTGGATGCACGGCGAACTGGATGTTCGAGCCGCCGGTCTCGACTCCGATCTCGCGGATGCAGGCGAACGAGGCATCGCGCATGATCTGGAACTCGCGGTCGGTGAGCGTCTGGATCGGCGCGACGGTGATGGAGTCGCCGGTGTGCACGCCCATGGGATCGAGGTTTTCGATCGAGCAGATGATCACGCAGTTGTCCGCCTTGTCGCGCATCACCTCCATCTCGAACTCTTTCCAGCCGAGCAGGGATTCCTCGATGAGGACTTCGCTGACCGGGGAGAGATCCAGGCCGCGGGCAGTGATGGTTTCGAACTCCTCCTTGTTATAAGCGATGCCG
>CAINXC010000820.1 GCA_903854655.1 uncultured Verrucomicrobiota bacterium
TCCACCGTCTGGGCCTGGAACTGCCCACGCTCCCAAAACTGATCCAGAATGTAGTGGAGAAAAGCGGCCTCTAACCGCTCCAAACCCTTGATCTACCAACAGGCGGCCTCCGTAACTGACGAACTTGGGTTAGTGCGCGATCCTTGAATTGCAATCAGGCGGGGAGGAGGGAAGTCCGAAGTTCGCAAGGCCAACGCACCGGGCACTTCCCACTTCCCACTTTGCCACCCCGTGCTACCGTCCCTCTCCATGTCCCCCCGGTTCCGTCATTTCCGCACGCTGCACCTCCTCATTTTGAGCCTGGGGCTGCTGTCATTCACGTCCTGTGATCGCATCAAGACCAAGGTCAAATCCCTCGCTAACGAGTTGAAGAATCCGGTCCCTGCGAAGAAGCCGCTCACCTCGGCCGAGGAGGAGGCGATGAACAAGACCCTGGATGACCCGAAGATCTTCGACCCCAACGCCCCCCATCCCAAGGCCGCCGCGACGGCCGAAGAAACACCGGATCCCAGCGAGCCAGCCGTCGAGGTTAACAAATCGGCATCCGTGGCCATCCTCGGCTACCATGATTTCCGTGACCGCGGCGGCAGCCCCATGCTTATTGCGGAACCCAAGTTTCGCCAGCAGATGGAGGCCATCCGCGACTCCAAAATCCCGGTGGTGGCGCTGAGCGACATGCTGGCCTGGAAACGCGGCGAAAAGAACATCCCGGAGGAGTGCATTGTCATCACCATGGATGATGGCTGGGAGGGTGTGTACCAGTACGCGTATCCCATCCTCAAGGAGATGGGCTTCCCCTTCACCGTTTACCTGTACAAAAAATACGTCAACATTGGCGGCCGCTCCATGAAGTGGGAGCAGATCAAGGAAATGATGGAACATGGATGCGAGGTGGCCAGCCACACCGTGTCGCACGAGATGCTGACGAAAAAGGGCACGCGCACGGATGCTGAATACCAGCTCTGGCTGCTCAACGAACTGAAGGACAGCAAGGAATTCCTGGAGCAGCACCTGGGCAAGCCCGTCCTCTCCATTGCGTACCCGTACGGCAATCACAACGAGATGATCGAACAGCTCGCCCAGCAGGTGGGCTACCAGGCCGGGGTCACCGTCGCCAATAACAAAGTGGCCTGGGACACGCCCAACGCCAAACTGGGCCGCTACATCATCCATGGCGAGCAGGACAGCAACTTCCGGCTGGCCACCAGCTTCCACAGCCGTGGCGAGCTGGGCAACGCCAAATCCATTGCCGTGGATGCCAAGGACGACAAAGGCGAACAACTGGTGCAGCTCAGCCCCGCGCCCAACAGCACCATCACCGACCGCCGCCCTGTGATCGAGGCCAATCTCCTGCGCCTGGGCAGCATCGTGCCCGAAAGCCTTCGCCTGCGAGTCGGCGGCTACGGCATGGTTCCCGCCGAGTTTGATCCGAAGACCTTCGTGCTGCGCTATCAGCTTCCCAGCAAATTGCGCCGCGACGAATGCAACGTCACCCTGTTGTTCAAACGCAACATCGAAACCCCGGAGGAAATGGTCACCTGGAGATTCAAGGTGGACCTGCAGGCGGCCTATCTGCCCCAGGTGGCGGAGGGGGGGGCGCCTGCGCCTTCGAAGGAGATGGGGGAGGAGAGGAAGACTGTGGGCGATAAGAAGTGAAAAGTGCTCAGTACTTAGTGCGCAGTGCAGAGCGCCGGAAACCGGGCACCAAGCACTTCGACCTTATGAAATCACCCTCCACACTGCCCTACGCCCGCCTCTTCTGGGAGCTGCTGGTCCATCAGAAGGCGAGGGCCCTTCAAGGCGAGCTCTTTGGCATCAGTCAAACTTTTCCGCGTGAAGAAAAATACTCTCTGACTGATCAGATGAGCCGGGCCTCCCGTTCCATCGGAGCTCAGATTGCCGAAGCATGGGCCAAGCGCGACTATTCCAAGCACTTCATTAGCAAACTCGCTGACGCCCTGGCTGAAACCTTTGAAACTCAGCACTGGCTGATCACCTGCGTCGACAGCGGTTATATGGACCGGATCACTGCGGCAGAACTCTTCAGCCTTTGGAGTGAAGTGGCCCGCATGCTGACAAGCATGTCAGACCGCGCCAGCGAGTTCTGCCCGGATTTGGCGACCTCTGTCGTTCAAGAAACCGACCACACTTGGTTTCGCGACACATGCGATCCATTCCTTTCCCCCACCCCTCACCCCGCGCTTGACTCAGCACTCGGCACTGCGCACTAAGCACTCAGCCCTTTCATCCTCATGTTTTCAGCATTGTCCGACCGTCTCGAAGACGCCTTCAAGAAACTGCGCGGCCTTGGCCGCATCAGCGAATCCAACATCACCGATGCCATGCGCGAGATCCGCATGGCCTTGCTCGAGGCGGATGTGGATTTCAATGTCACCAAGGACCTGCTCGAAGCGGTCAAGGAGGCGGCATTGGGCCAGGAGGTGCTGCGCAGCGTGCAGCCCGGCCAGCAGATCGTCAAAATCTTCCATGATGAGCTGGTCAAGCTGCTGGGCAGCGAGTCCACCGCGCTGAACCTCAATCCCCCCTCGCGCATCCTGGTCGCCGGTCTGAACGGCGCGGGCAAGACCACCACCTGCGGCAAGCTTGCCTTCTGGCTCAAGAAACAGGGCAAGCGGCCCGTGCTTGTGCCATTGGACTTGTACCGGCCCGCCGCCGTGAAACAGCTTGTCGTGCTCGGCAAGTCCCTGGAAGTGCCGGTATACGAGCCCGAAGCCGGCATGACAGACCCTGTGAAGGCTGCGGAGCGCGGCCTGAAGTGGGTCGCCGAACAAGGCCCCGGAGTCGTTGCGATTTTCGACACGGCAGGTCGCCAGGAAGTCGATGAGGCGCTGCTTGCGGAACTCAAGAAAGTCTGCGCCATAGTGCTGCCAGGCGAGACCCTGCTCGTCGCCGATGCCGCCACCGGTCAGCAGGCCGTGGCGGTTGCAGACACCTTCCACAAGGCCATCGGCCTCACCGGCCTGATCATGACCAAGCTGGACGGTGACGCCCGCGGCGGCGCCGTGCTGTCCATGCGGCGCGTGACCGGCTGCCCCGTGAAGTTCATGGGCACGGGCGAAAAGGTCGAGCAGCTCGAAGTGTTCCATCCCGATCGCATGGCCCAGCGCATCCTGGGCATGGGCGACGTCGTCTCCCTCGTGGAGAAAGCCGCCGAGGAGATCGACGAGAAGGAGGCCGAACGCATGGCCAAGCGCTTCGAGAGCGCTGAATTCGACTTCACGGACTACCTCAGCCAGATGAAGATGCTGAAGCGCCTGGGGCCGCTGCAAGGCGTTCTGGGCATGCTTCCTGGCATGGGAAAACTAAAGGATGTGATCGGTGGCGCCGACACCGAAAAGCGCATGAAGCACATGGAGGCCATCGTGCTTTCCATGACGCCGAAGGAGCGCAAGACCCCCGCCATTCTCAACAGCAGCCGGCGCAAGCGCATCGCCGGTGGCAGCGGCCGTCCCGTGGTGGAAATCAACCAGCTCCTGCAGCAGTTTGAAATGATGCGCCAGCTCATGAAGAACAAAGGCATGATGGGCCAGCTCATGAGCGGCATGATGGGCGGCGGCATGCCTGGAATGCCTCCCGGAATGGGTGGCAAAGGCGGGATGCCGGGCATGGGCGGCAGAGGCGGCTTCCCCGGTGGCATGCCTCCAGGCCTCGGCGGCTTCACCAAGCCCAAGAAGCCGAAGAAGTGGAAGTTCTGAGCTGTCGCTACAACCCCAGCTCCTTGCGCGTCCGCGCCGGGAGCGAGGCCACCACCAGCTCATAGGAGTGGTCGATGAGCTCGCGCACAAGCCTGGACGGCACGCTGCCGTCCAAGACGACCGTGTTCCAGTGGCGCTTGTTCATGTGGTAGCCAGGAATGATGCCCGCGTGCTCGTCGCGCAGTTCCACCGCACGTCCCGGCTCGCACTTGAGGTTCACCCGTGCCGGGAAGTCCTCCGGAACCGTGAGCGCAAACAGCTTGCCGCCCACCTTGTACACCAGTACATCCGGCCCAAAGGGCGTTGTCTCCTCCACCAGCGGCAGGGACAGGCAATGAGCACAGACGTCCGCTAAATCCATGGCGGAAAGGAGGTGGAGTTACTGCTTCACCGGCTCGGCCTTCGGAATCGCCTTGAGCGCTGTCGCCAGCATCAGGGACGACTCGTTGGAATGCCAGCGGTATCCGGCGCTAAAGGGCAGCTCCATCGGCGGCTGGGCCTTGAAAGCATGCTCCAGATCAGTCTGGTACGATTCCTTGAACAGATCAATCGGCCCGCGATAATGGCCCGCCAGGCGCACCTCCCAGTCCCCGGGCGTGAAGAAGCGGTAGGGAATGCCGGAATCATCCTGGATGATGGTCTTCGAGTGGGACAGCAGGAAGTCGCGCACGGTGGAGAAATCCGACCGGTGCATGAGGTAGGAGGCCGCCTTGGCGAAGCTGTTGCCCTGGCCCTGCTTGTCGCAGAAGGTCATGAACGCCGGGTTGTGCTTGATGCCCTCGTCCGAGAGATCGGAGGAAAAGTAATACAGTGTCTGTGGTTTGCCGGAGGGGCCGGTGAAGGTGATCTTGGCACCGGGCACTTTGGCCTTTTCATGGACCAGCTCGCCCTTGGCGTCCAACCACACGCTTTCTGCGCTGTAAATGGTGCAGCCGGCGTGGGCGATGAACAAGTACAGCACCGGAAGGGTGCCGCTAAGCGCTGTGCTCTGCAGATCGTTCTTCATGTCCTTGGTCTTGAAGAAGCTGAAGGCCAGCACCGTCTCCAAAGACTTGCGCAGGGTGCGCAGCGAGGCAGCCCGGCTTTCCGGCGACAGCGCCGCCACATCGGGGGGGGGGCCCACCGGCTCGATGCCGCACATGATGGTGGTCGAAGCATTGGGGAAAAAAGCGTGCGCGTACAGGAAGTCCGGGCCGCTGAACATATAGAAGAGCGGGCTGGTGTCTTCATACGCAAAGTTTGCCACCTGCGGCATCCAGGCGGCGATCTTGGAGAGCTGGCGCTTGTCCACCTCCGCCCAGGCCTTCTGG
Source organism: uncultured Verrucomicrobiota bacterium (assembly GCA_903854655.1). GTDB lineage: Bacteria > Verrucomicrobiota > Verrucomicrobiia > Verrucomicrobiales > Verrucomicrobiaceae > CAINXC01. The sequence goes on from CAINXC010000820.1 coordinate 5,027, forward strand.
AAATCACGCGAGTGCTCGCGCCAGGCCGATTCCTTTTCGAGCGCATCCAAAGCCGTGCCTTCCATGGGGATGCCAGCAAGGAATTTCGCCTGCATGTCCGGCGTCGCCGGGCCTGCCGGAGCAGCAGGAGCTGCCGCCAGATCGACGGCCTGACCTTGGGATGCGAGCACGCCGCCCAGCAGGGCGGCAACAACGATGATGGGGGGCTTCATGAGCGGTTGGTTTTCGGGGAAACAAAGTAAATGAGCAGGCCCAGCAGCAGGGTGCCCAGGCCATAGAGAGATTCCGTGGGGCGATCCTTCATGATAAAGTACAACATCCAGGCGCTGATGCCGAGGAAAAGCAACGGCGTCACCGGGTAGCCCCAGGTGCGGTAGGGGCGCGGCAGATTCGGCTGGGTGAAGCGCAGCACGATCACCCCCACGACCGCGAGGAAGGAGCACAGGGTGATGCTAAACTGCACGTAGGTGAGCACCTTTTCAAAGGAAGCGGTGAGAAGCAGAGCAATGACAATGGCGAGCTGGAACAGCAGGGCGACGACCGGAACGCCTCCCTTGGACTTAACGGCCAGGGGTGCCATCAGTTTCACATCCTCCCCCATCACCATGGTGACGCGGGGCCCCACCCAGGTCATCGCGCTGATCGAAGAAACCAGCCCCAGGCAGATAAGCCCGGACATGATGCGACCGCCTTCCGCGCCAAAGATGTGAGTGGCGGCCACGTGCCCCACGTCGAGTTTGCCTGCGAGTTCGCTGATCGGAGCCACGTGCATGAAAACCACATTCAGCGCCACGTACAACCCGCTGACCAGCACGGTCCCAATCGCCACCGAGAGCGGCACCGTCCGCCCTGGGTTTCGCACCTCGCCCACGATGTAAGTCGAAGCGTTCCAACCCGCGTAGGCATACATCACATACACCAGGCTGATCGCGAACGGCGCGCTGCTGATCAGCTTCCAATCGCCTGCGGCGGGAAGGAAGGACACGGGCTGGCCACTCTTCACGCAAAACCCCGCCGCGATGAACACCAGAATGAGAGCGACCTTCAACCAGGTGGCCGTGTTTTGAAACTTGCTGGCGACGTTCACGCCAGTCATGTGAATGAGCGACACTCCCACGCACGCCACCATCGATACCGTCAGCGGCGAAGAGCCCGGCATCACCCCGCTGAAATACTTGCCCAGCGCCATTGCCGCCAGTGCAATAGGGGCGGAAAAGCCCACCGTGGCTGACAACCAGCCCGACACAAAGCCGACTGAGGGATGAAACACCTTGGACAGGTAGTGGTACTCACCTCCGGATCTCGGCAGCGCCGCCGCCAGTTCCCCATAGGACACCGCCCCGCAAAACGCGCAAATCCCTCCCACCGCCCAGAGCACGACAATCGTGAAGCCCGAGGGCAGATCACCCACCTGAAAACCCAGGCTGGTGAAGATTCCCGTGCCCACCATGTTCGAAACGACGATGGCTGTGGCGGTAAGCAGAGAAATGCCAGGACGGCGGGAGGAATCAGACATTGGGGAAAAGTCGGCAAAGATCATGGAGACCGGCGCAGAGTCAAGACGCTGCGGTGGCCGTTTGTATTCAATTCGCCGGAATCCTAACTTCGCGCATCCGACGCCTTGCTCGGAGGGGCGTAGATCGGTTTCGGCAGCGGTCCCATCCCCGCATCACCATTCGCCGCCTGCTCCCGGATAGCCCGGGCAATGGCCTGGGCGATGCGACCGCGATAGCCAGGGCTGGAAAGCAGGTCTGCCTCATTCGCGTTGGAAAGGTAACCGCATTCCACCAGAATGCCGGGAATCTCCGGATTTCGTGTCAGACGCAGCCGGCGCCGCACCATTCCCCGGTTGTTCGAGCCCGCGACCACCCCGCGCAGGCTGGCCTGCACCCGCTTCGCCAGCGAATAGCTGTCTGTGCGCCACCAATACGTCTCCGCTCCCGCAAGTCTGCGCGGGCCGTCGTTCAGATGAATGCTCACGACAATGGCATCACCGGCGCGATTGGCGATCGCCACGCGCTCGTCCAGCGGAATGAAAACGTCCGAGGAACGGGTCAGGCTCGCGTGGAAGGTGGAGGAAAGCTCGCCCTGCAGCCGCTTCGCAATGTCGAGCGCCACCACCTTTTCCGGCATGCCTCGAATGCGCCCTCGCGCGCCCGAGTCCTTGCCCCCATGCCCCGGGTCAATGAGCACCGTCGTGAATCCCTGTGCTCCCGGCCGGTCGCCGTACATGCTGTGGCCCCTGCCACCCAGGAACCCTGCTGGCCCGGGGCCCTGGCAGGCCGCAAGAATCACCACGCTTAAAAGGAGGCAGCACCGTGTCATTGTTGTTCGCATCACGCGCGAAGATGCAAGGCAATTGGCGGGAGGAAAGCGCGAAGCGCTCCAAAATGCATGCGAGGGGGCATCATGGATACAGGTCCGGGGTCTTCCTCGTTTCATCCGTGAGTTTCCAGCTCGAGTCCTCCATCCAGGCCAGGTGGTTGAAGTTGCTGATGCCGCTCTTCTCCGTCTGACGACGGAAGGCGATCAGCTCTGCAAGCAAAGCCTTTGCTTCCTCCTGCGTCGCTGCGGGTGCGGCGATGGTAAGCTTCGCACTGATGCGTGCACAGAGCTTCGCGTGATCCAGCCCCAGTTGGAGAAAATGCGTGCGGGCGGCGGACTCGGGATCGGCGGCCGCCACCTGTGCGGCTCTCGCAAGCAGCGTTTCCGCAGGCGGAAAGCAGGTGGGCGGATAAAGCGCGCCGGCGGCGACGGCCCAGGAATGCCAGCGCGAGGCTTTCATTTCCTCCATCGTCTTTTTGATCTGTTCGCGATGTTCGGAAGTATAGGCCTCCCAGTAGTCGAAGTAGCTCTTCACCAGCGGCGCCGCCGCGCCAAAAGCCGCGTAGTATTCCGCCAAAAGCTCATCCGCCGAGGCCTCGGGCCGTGTGTGCAGTCTTGCCGCCACGTACAAGTTAGGCCCCTGCGTCCCCCAGTGGCCGGTGAGCGAATCGTAGTCGGTGGCGACCATGCCTTCGCTCGCCGCATGATGAAACTCATCAGCGAACTGATGCGCGAAAATGAAGGGCATGCAGTAGCCGTCCAGCAGGTGGTTGGTGCGCATGAACAGCCGGGCGCCGGTGTCATGCCAGCCGCTCCACTGCCGCTTCATCCACGCCTGCTCTTCTTCCGAACGCGGGAAAAATCCGGAGGAAGGGCAGAAACCCAGGAGGATGTGGGGATTCAGGCGAATACCGGTCACCGGTGCCTGAAAATAATTGAAGTACACGTAGCCGACCACGCTCGCCTCAGGATCGGTCTGTGCCGCAAGTTCCTGCAGCGACAGCCAAAAATGCGCATAGCGATCCGAGACAAAACGCGCGCCCACCATCTTCGAAGTGGCAGAGTAGAACTTCAAATAGTCCGCAGGCGCGGGACCGTCCAGAGCGCGGCATTGCTCGCAGGTGCATAGGCCCAGGATGTCGTTCTCGCAAGCATTGAGGAAGGAGGGAGCACCGGAGCCGCCCCCACGCCGGGCCGCCCAGCGTGCCACGATCTCACGCTGCAGGCCGGGATTGGAGACGCACATGGAGAAACGACCGCCGGCCTTCGACGGGCCGCGCTGGCCGTTGTCGCGAAGCTGGAACCATTCGGGATGTGCTTTGCCGTCCTTTTTCCACCAGTCCACAAATGCATGGCCATGGCCAAACGGGAAGCTGCGGCCCATGCGATGGCGGCGCAGAAACACCATCTCATCCTGCTTGAACTGCTCGGCTGCCGCCTCCGTGAACCCAAGCGCAGGGTGCTCACTGGTGAAGCCCAGCCCCGGACGCAGCTTGCGCTGGAAGAAGCGCGGAGGCGTTGTCTCACTGATTTCATGCGCCACCACGCTCGTCGCCTTGGGCACGTAAGTTCCCAGCTCTCCAGGCCACAGCCAGCGCGCATGCAGTTCCTTCTCCAGCCATTCATACACGCCCCACAGCGTGCCCGCGCGGGTGCTGGCTTCCAGCGGATCACCGCCGGAATCATCGCCGGCAATCATGAGCGATTGCCCCTTCGTCCGCAGCGCAAAGGCCTCCTCAGGCAGCTTGCCCACCTCTATCCCTGCATCGCGTATGGCCTGGCAGTCGCCAATGAAGACCCGGCCAGGAATGTCCTTGGGCGCTGCGGTTTCCGTGACGATGGACAGCTTCACTCCCGTCGCCTTTTCGACATGATGCGCGAACTCCTGGGCCGCATACCTGGCCACTTCGCCCGGATGATCGGCGGTCACGATCACGGCCATGGGGTTGCCATCCACAACCAGCGGCGCATCGGCCAAAGCCAGTGAGGAAACGAGAACCAGGGCGAACCAGAGATGAGTCTTCATGCGCCTCCCTCCAACGCCAAAATGGCGGCGGGAGTTTCAATGATCAGCGCTTGGGCCAGTCCAGTTGCTGATGCAGAAACTCGAACGTTCCCTGGCCATGAATCGTGTGGCCGCCGTTGAAGAACTCGATCTGGACACGATCTCCCATGCCGAACTGCGAGTAGAGCCAGCGGGTCTTCGCAAATTCAGAGGCGACCCAGTAATCAGGAGCCACGCCATCGTGATGCCCGCGCTCGACCATGAAGGGGCGAGGAAACATAAGGTAGCTCAGCTCCGCGTAGCTGAACGTGCTGCCCATGTTGAAATAGGGCATCTCCCATTCATCGGTGAACATGAAGCTGTGCCGGTCGTCCGTGGAGGCGACCTTGCGCGTCCAGTCATTGAAGTCGCCCGAGCAGATTGACAGGCAGTAGCGGTCCAGCAGCGGAGGCAGGCGGATCGCCGATTCACCGCCATAGCTCAGGCCGTAGAAGCCGATGCGCTTCGCATCCACGAAGGGCAGTGTCTCCAACCAGTTCAACAACTGCTCGTGATGACGCAGAATGAAGGAGAACATGGAGAGCTTCACCGTGTTGCCCTTGCGCGAGAGGGTGCGGTAGTACTCCTCCTTCTGGTAGAGGTTGTGCGGGGCGAAGGTGATGAACCCTTGCTCCGCCAGGCGGGCGGCGAAATTGTGATACGCAGGCTGATCGCCTTCGATCACGTTCTTCGGCAGCCCGTGCCGCCCATGCTGGCAGACCACCACCGGCCGCTTCTCACCGGGCTTGAGATCCTTCGGAACACAGAGCACGCCCCAGGCGAAACCTTCCTCGCCCACATCCAGCACCACATCGTAGCCCGCCCACTTCGGTTCATCATAGACCTTGCGGGAGCGTGGATGCATGGGCGGCAAAGGATCGTCAATCTTCCCAATCACCTCATTCCAGAACAGTTTCCTGTAGTCCTTGGCCGAGTCGATGAAAGGCCCCGGAGGGTTTGTGTCAAAGCTCGCCGCCAGCGTCCACGGCTCTCCTCGGTATTGCGGTAGCAGCTTGTAAAGAAAGGCGTCGTCGCGCATGTGCCCAGATTCCTGAATGAGCTTTTGGACATAGGCCTCGAGTTCCTTTACTTGCCGAAGCTGTCGGGCTGCGGGATCGAAGTCCTGGCGGAGGTCTTTGAGAAGGACAGGGAGTTTGGAGGCCAAATGAATCTCCTGTTCCAACACCCTGCCCTCCAAAAACTCGTTGCCGTCGATGCGATGGGCAAGGGGGTTTTCGTAGGCCGACTCGACCTTCACTGCGAAATGGTTCAGTGCCTTTTCCTGATCGTTTTCGAAAAGCTTCGAGAAAAACTCCAGTCCGGCCTCAGATCCCGCATCAGCCGCAACCGCGCA
>CAINXC010000821.1 GCA_903854655.1 uncultured Verrucomicrobiota bacterium
AGGTCGCTGTACTTCACGCCGGGCTGGTCGCCGAACATGATGTTGTGCTTCACCACGTCGCCACTCATCATCGTGCCGTCGTCGTGGAAGGCGTTGCGCGGATCCAGCTCCATGCCGCGCATGCCCTTCCAGGCCGGCTCGTGCACCACGCTTTCCCAGCCCTTCACCATGCCCGGGCCGTGGTCGATCCAGTAGTGCTGGTCCTTGGTCCAGCCATGCAGGTCGAACAGGAACTTGCCGCCCAGCGCGAACACATTGTTCTCGACGATGCAGTCGCGCGAGTTGTGCATGTGGATGGGCGTGTAGGCGATGCGGTACACGAGGTTGCCGATGATGTCGACGCCGCCGGTATTGTCATCCGGGTACAGGCCGAAGGTGAACCACGGGTGCTTCAATCCCTCCGCCTCCTGGCCCACGCCGACGATGTCGTGGATGCGGTTGTACCGCCACTTGCTGCCGCGCGAGCTGATCCAGTCGCGGCCGCCGGTGTAGATCGCGCCGCCGTCCTGCGTCTCCATCACCAGGTGGTGCAGGTGGTTGTATTCCACGGTGATATTGTTGCCGCCCATCTGCACGCCCATGCGCGGGCCGTCGTGGATCAGGTTGTGGGTGATGAAGATGCCCACGCCCGTGGCGCCCACGCCGCAGGCGTTCTTGTTGAACACGCCGATGTGATGGATGTGGTTGTTGTCCGCACGGTTGTTGCAGGCCGTGAGCGTGGGCCGGTCGCCGCCGCTCAGGTTGATGCCGGTGCTGCCGGTGAAGCTGATGTCGTTGCCGACGGCCGCGTTGTCATTGCCGCCGCCGATGCTGATGGCACCGCCGCCGAAATCGCCCACGGTGGCGAAGTCGCAGGCCTCGATGGCGCAGTGCTCGGACTTGTTAAACACCACCGCAGTGCCGTTGCAGCCGGTGAAGCCCAGGCCGCGCAGGCGAATGTTCTTCGCCCCGGCGTTCACGGTGATGAAGCTGCCCAGCACGGGCAGGCGCACCTCGTGCTTCTCCAGCGGCGCGGGGGGCCACACGTAGAGGGTGCTGGTGCGCACGTCGATGAACCACTCTCCGGGCGCATCCAGCTCTTCGAGGGCGTTTTGGAAGTGGTAGCGGTTGTGCGGATGCAGGTCATAGCCGCAGGGCTTCGCCAGCGTCAGCTTGTGTGTGGCGGGATCGAGGGATTTCACCGGCTGGATGAAGTTCCACCAGCCATACTGGGCGAAGATGTCCAGCTCCACATCCTCAGGGTGCGCCCAGGTGCGGATGTCCTTGGCATTGACATACATCTCGCTCTTCCATTGGTGGTTTTCGGGGACCGGCTGCGGCATCTCCTCCACAAAGGCCCAGCCGCCGTACAGGGGATCGCTGGCATCAAAATTTGGCCACCGCGCCAGGATCAGCCGTTCGCCATCGAAGAGCACCTGGCGATACTTCGCGCCCTTGGCCATCACCTTCGAGATGTCCGCCTTCACGATGCTGCCCTGGTAGGGAGTGAAGCCCTCGATCTTCACCGCCCCGGTAAACCTCGGCTTCGCGCCTTTGGCCGCGCGAATGGTCAGGTCGGAATCCGCCGCGTCCAGCGTCAGCACCTGCGTCTGCTCATACAGCCCGTCCTTCACCCAGATCGTGGCCTTGCCGCCCTGGCCCGCCTTGCGCTGCGCCCGCACCTGGTCACGCGCCGCAAGCAGCGTCTTCACCGGCCCCTCGGGCGCGATGGTGATTTCAATGTCCGCCCGCGCGACAGCGGCGGCGGTGACGAGGAAGGCAAGAACAAGTCGTGAGGTCATGGCAATGCAAGCCCCTACGCTGGTGCGGATGCGGGGCTTGCGCCAGTGCAGAAATGGGGTGCGAAAGGTGTTTCGCTCAGGTAATCTGGCGGTGATGGAGGTCTCAAAAGCCACGGTCCTGACACTTCTCTTTTGCATTGGTGCAGGAGCCTTTGTGTGGTTTGTGCAATCGCTCATGAATTCGAGGGATCCGCTGAAATCCTGTCGTCTCTGTCGCAAGCCCAGCCTGGGGAAATGTACAATGCATGGCTTTGGTCGGGCCCGAATTGGATCAACCTTCTATCGCGGCTACAGCCTTGCTGTCATCGATGGCGGCCATAGCGTCATTTTTGTCGGGAAGGTTGTGCCGCCTTTGTTGCCTTACAAGTACTACGAGGTTTCTAAAGCTGCAATCTGCCCGGTGGGGTCGGACCACACTGAGTTCGACTTGCGCCTCGGCGCGTCTCTCGTGCGCATGAGTTTGGCTGAACCATCAGGGGATTTTTCCAGAATGCTCAGTTCTCGTTAGCCGTGGGTGACGGCGAGTTTCGCATGCCAAACCCACGGCCAATTGCCCCCCTGCTGCGAGGTGACAGCCCCATCACTTCGCGCGGGGGACTTGCTATGTGATGGGGCTACCGCTTCGCGGTAGAATGCGCGGCCATTCATACCGTGGGTTTGCTCGCTGAGGCTCGCTTAACACCACGGCTACTCAAGGGCTGCCCTCCGGGCAGTGCTTCATAGCGGTGGAGCTTGCGGGGCACTATTCGAACAACAAAGAGCGTTTGCTGGACTGCACTCGCTCCTGTGCTGGGAAATCACTCCAGCCACTTGCACCGCCCCCTCCAGGTTCCATGCCTCCCCTCGAATGTCCTGAAAGGCCGTGCACGCAGCGGGGTTAATAGTGCTGCCGGATCCGGCTCCAACCATGAAACGCTTCTTCCCTCTCCTCCTTGCCGTCGCCATCACCTTCGTCTCCATGGCGCGGGCGCAGACCATCACCCGCGATGTCCCGTACGCCCAGCCGGCGGATGAGCGGCAGAAGCTCGACATCTACTCGCCTGCCGGTGCGAAAGGGCTGCCCGTGGTCTTCTGGATTCATGGCGGCGGCTGGCAGGCGGGCGACAAGAGCGATGTGAAGCTCAAGCCGCAGATGTTCATGGACCAGGGCTTCGTCTTTGTCTCCATCAACTACCGTCTGCTCCCCGGCGTGGACATGGGGACGCTGATTCGCGATGTGGCGCTGTCGTTCCGCTGGGTGCAGGACCACATTGCCGAACACGGCGGCGACCCCACGCGTGTGCTGGTGGGCGGGCATTCGGCGGGCGCGCAGCTTGCCGCCCTGATCTGCACCGATGAGCGCTACTTCAAGGAGCAGGGGCTCACCTTCGCCATGCTCAAGGGCTGCGTGCCGGTGGATGGCGACACCTACGACGTGCCGGCCATCATCGAGACGGCGGAAACCCGCCGCCGTGTCCACGGCCAGCCGCAGCCCAAGTACAGCCACCGCCAGGAATTCGGCGATGATCCCGTCAAACACCGCGATTTCTCAGCCGTCAACCACGTGGCCAGGGACAAGGGCATCCCGCCCTTCCTGTTGCTGCATGTCGCTGATCACCCGGACACCAGCGCCCAGGCGCAGCACTTCGGCGCGGTGCTCAAGCAGGCCGGCATTCCGGTGAAGGTCTTCGGCGCGAAGGACACCCATCACGTGCAGCTCAACGACAACCTCGGCCTGCCCGATGACCCCGCCACAAAGGCCCTGCTGGAGTTTGTGGCGAAGACGGTGAAGTAGGGGTGGGAGCGACAAGCGTGCGGTGCGGGTGCTCTCTGCTTGGGAGCACTCTGGGCATGGGTGCATTATCGTTGGACAGCCATTACCCCAATACCCAAAAGATGTTCTCCGTGTTGAAGGCACGGAGGCGCCATGGAGTGCGGATGGTTGCAGCCGCTGTGCGCAGCCGGCTTGCTGGCGTCAAAGGCTCCGTGCGGCGATTTAGCCAAAGGTAGTGGTTAGGCTGAACGCTCACGGCAGCAAGCTGCCTTCCTACAGCGGTCGCAAGCGCTGACAACTACCCACTTTATTCGGAGGCTTTCCTTCATGAGCCCCGAAGTGGGCGGGACAACATAGCCCAGGTCGCTGCGAGCTTTCAGCGAGCGAGGCCTGGGTTTGTTAGCCACGACGGGGCGCGAACCCAAAGCGTTGCAGGGTGAAGTGGAATCCAGAAGCGCTGGTGACAGA
>CAINXC010000822.1 GCA_903854655.1 uncultured Verrucomicrobiota bacterium
AATTTCAAAGCTCTTTTGGTTGCACACACATTAACCATGCAACCTACTGATCTTGATACTGCTGCCACACGGCGCGGCTAATGCGGTCAACCCCGCTCGCCATGCTCGGCCTACGGCCTGCGCGTGGCTCCGCGCCCTTCGGGCTTCGGGGTTTGACCGCGCCGCTTTGTGCGGCCTCGCGATGGCGTCGGGACGAAGGGCGTCCCGCCTATCAACCCGACGCCTCCGGCGCGGGTCGAACTAAGGGCTAGAGGTCAGTTTCTTCGGTGATGAGCGCCTCGTAGTCGCGGCCGCCATAGAACACCCGGCCAATTTCAACATCACCGGACGGCAGTACCATGTAGGCGATGACAACACGCCGCTCGAAACCAAGGATTCGAACGCCAGGGCGGAGCTCGTCGCGCCGCCGGCCACTCTCGGGAAAAGTTTTTAGCTTTTCACACGACGCTTGGATGCGCCGGATGTAGCCAATCGCCCTTTCATGACCGCTTTGCTCGGCGATGTAATCATAGAGCTTGGCAAGATCGGCTCGCGCCTCAGGACGATAGAAAAGATTACGCACGCTTGCTCGATGAGGCCGCAACGGCACCGGCATGATGTTTTTCTAGCTGATCGAATACCTCCTCAGCGGGTAGGCTCGGGCGGGGATCGTCCCATGCCGCGTTGATCTTGGCCTTGAGAGCTTCTAGCCGCTCTTGCCTGGTCATCTCGAAATCTTCGAGCATGCGCAGGCCGGCGCGCACGACTTCGCTGACATTTTGGAAGCGCCCCTGAGAGATTTGCTCCTGAGCGAACTTCTCGAAGTGGTCGCCGAGACTGATGCTTGCCATGTGACCCTCCCTTGCGGAAAATTATCTAATAACAATAGATAACATTATTCGCGCCTGAATGCAAATATTGCCGTATTGCTGGCAATGCAGCAGTTAGGCAATTCAGCAAAGCGGCACTAAGGCTTGCCAACCCACAGCAGCCTTGTGTATATTGCCAGCAATTCAGTATGATGGCAAGAATATTTGCCATGTTGCCTAATTGCCAGCAAAGAGAGGCTTCGTGCGAACGGTTGCGATTCTGAGTCAGAAAGGGGGAACGGGGAAAACCACTCTAACCCTGAACCTTGCCGTCGCGGCCGAGCGCAAGGGCAAGAGCGTCGCCGTCATCGACCTTGACCCGCAGGCCAGCTCGGCCGGCTGGAAGGATAGCCGGGCAGGGGAGAGCCCCTACGTCATCGCTTTGCCCTATAGCCGCTTGTCCCAGGCCCTACAGGCCGCCCAGGAAGGGGGAGCGGCCCTCGCCTTGATCGATACAGCCCCGCACTCGGAATCCGCCTCCCTGGCCGCCGCAAAGGCCGCCGACGTGGTGCTGATCCCGTGCCGCGCCGGCATCCTCGATCTTCGAGCGATTGGCACGACGGCGGAGCTGGTCAAGCTTGCCGGAAAGCCGGCCTACGTGGTGCTGAACGCCATGCCGCCACGCGCAACCCAAGTCCTGGCCGATGCCCGTGAGGCCGTGGCTGTGCACGGCCTCACGGTCGCCCCCGTGGCGATACAGCAGCGCGCGGCCTACGGGCACGCGCTGACCCTCGGGCAGACGGCCCAGGAATACGAACCAGCCGGCAAAGCGGCCGAGGAAACGGCGCAGCTCTACGACTGGCTGATATCCGTGCTCAAGGATTAATTGCCAGCAATGAGGCAATATGGCATAATGGCAAAACGGCAATAAGGAGAGTTGGCAATGTCTCGGCGGCCTAGCTTGGCAGACAGCATGCGGAAATTTGAACAGCCGGTCGCCACGCCGGCTAGTGTTCCCAGCTCGCCGGCAGAGCCGGAATCGAGCACACCGAAAGGGTACTTCGCCGCTACCCGCGCCAATCTTGCCAAGGTAACAGCGCCGATCAGCCCCGAGGCGCACAAACAGTTTCGTTTGCTGGCCGTCGAAACCGGGAAGAAGGGGGAGGGGCTCTTGCGCGAGGCCCTCAATGATCTTTTCACCAAATACGGCAAGCCGCCTATCGCCTAGGCAGGTACCAATGGCCTAGGTGATTGGTAGCTTGCTGCCGATCTGATCCGCAATGATGGCCCGATCGCCCTCGCGCTTCACGGCGCGGGCCAAAACATCTTGCAGATTCTGCGCAAAAATCGGGTCGAGTCTGGCATGCGCCATGACCGCCGCCCCGACGATGATCTTGCGGCGTGTGTCGCGCCTGCGATCGGCCAGCTTGGCCCGCGCATCCATGGCCAAGAGCTGATTTTCGATCTGGGCCTTGCGCCGGAGCAGCAGCGTCCGACGCGCGCTCGGGGGCGACGCCTGAGGTTCTGTTAATTCAGCATTAACCATATTCATTCTGAAGTATCTGCCGGTTCGAAAAATGAGCCTGCCAGATGATAGATCAGGATCGGTTAAAAGATCGCAAAGTGCGCGCTTATACGTTGTTTCACAACGTGCGCGGTCAGGGGGATCGCCCCCCGACACCCACGAGCAGGGCTGCGCGCCCTGCACAGCGTTTTTGCCGGTGATCGCTCATGGCGATCTACCGGCTATCAGCATCCGTCGTGAAGCGCTCCGAAGGACGGAGCGCCACGGCCGCCGCAGCGTACCGCGCGGCCATGGCCGTGCAGGACGAGCGCACCGGCCTCCGCTTCGATTACACCCGACGGCGCGGCGTCGTGCATACCGAGATCCTCGCGCCGGCCGACGCGCCCGCCTGGATGAGCGACCGCGTGCAGCTCTGGAACGCCGTCGAGCGCGTCGAGAAGCGCAAGGACGCGCAGCTCGCCCGCGAAATCCAACTTGCCTTGCCGCACGAGCTGACCCACGCGCAGCGCCTCGACCTGGTGCGCGGCTTCGCCGGCACCGAGTTCGTCGGCCGAGGCATGATCGCTGACATATCCGTGCATGCACCTGACACTCGGGGCGACGATCGAAATTGGCACGCCCACATCCTGCTGACCATGCGCGAGCTGGCCGGGGAGGGGTTCGGCAAAAAGGCGCGCGCCTGGAACGACACCGAGCAGCTCGAGCACTGGCGCGCGGCATGGGCCGCGGCCGTCAATGCCATGCTCGAGGAGCACGGCCACGCCGGCACCGTCGATCATCGAAGCTATATCGATCGAGGAATCGACCGCGAGCCGGAGCCGAAGCAGGGGCCAGTGGCGACCGAGCTGGAGCGCCAGGGCTTGGCCTCCTATGCCGGAGCCGATCGCCAGGCTGTGCAAGAGCGAAACGCGCGCCGTGAGGAGCTGGTCGAGACATTGGTGGCCACGATCGCCGCCCTTGATGCAGACGCGCCCGAGCCGCCGGCGCCGTCCCCCGCGAGGGCGATTCCTCGGCCGAGCTGGCGACGCTACCTGTTCCAACTCTGGCAGACCGTGGCACGGGGAATTACCGGCCCTCTCTTGCAGCGAGCACCACACCGACAGAGACCGAACACCGGACCAATCCCGAAGTGACGATGAGTGCGCACTTTAGCATTACCCCTGTAATGCGTGCTTTGAGGGCAGCAGCGGCCGGTGCGCCATCCCGAAAAGTGAGTGAAGGGCGCACTTAGAGTAATCTCCCCTTTGGGGAGATTACCGTGCGGCCTCCGGCGGGAGATGACTGTCAGGATCAGTTTTGAGTGCAGATGGTCTGAAATGCCGAAGGTGTCGGCAGGGTGAGGGTGCTTTTTGGTGTTTTAATTACTGAGTGCAAGCCATGTGATGTTACACGGAAATGCCCGAGGCATTCCGCTTCACATCATCACCCGCTCCCGAGCACGGGAGCGGCTTGGCAAGGGGGCAAGCCCCCGTTGCATCCCTACTTGTGGCCGATAAAGAGCGGCTACCATGCGGCCTCCGGCGCAAGGTGTTAGCCGGCCCATCCTAATTGCCTACAAAAAGTCTCGCCGGCTCGAAGAGCTTCTGCATGGGTCTGAAAATGGCCAGGAAGCGGGTACTCTCGTCCTCTGAAGACAACGACGCACTTCGTATTGTTCTCCCAGCGAATAGACATCCCTTGCTCATATGCCATACGGCCCTCCTAAATTGGGGTCTCTCTCTTGATGGGTGGAAATACGATGAATTTCTGTCAGTGCCCCCATGCCTTGGTCCGTGGGTTGCTCGCAGTTGTGGCGGCCCTGGCTTCTACTCTTGGGTCAACTCCGGCCTCTGCCGACTGGGAGCAGCAAATTCTTACGAGCAAGAACGGCCGTCCGCTATTCAATATGGTTACAAAGGGCGACCTAGTTATGGGGCCGAAATTCGCAGGGGTGTCACTCTATCTTCAATGCTTCAATGGCGAGACCTTGATCACGATTTACGCAGTGGAGCCGTTTTTCACGGTGACACCGATCACGGTGCGTTATTGGTTGGACACTGCGTCCCAACCACCTGAGCAATGGACAGTGGCCGAGGGGCGCAACTCCATAGGTGTGGGTTTCGATTCAGCCAAGTCGCTGATGCGAGCGCTGATTGGTCACGAGCGATTGCGCCTTTATATCCCAGTACAAGATGGTGGATTCGGCTTTGCTACGTTCGCCCTTGGGCGAGTTAAACCAGCAGTCGAAGCCGTCGCCGCAAGATGTGGGTGGCAATTGTAATCGCTCTTGGGGCAGGAGGTGGACAGTCCATCCCGTTGTTTTTCCCCGCGATTGTCTCGAAAGGGACCCCCTTTAGGACAAAATCTTGAACCTTGATTCCATTGGGTTTAGTCTGTCCGAAAAGGGGTGACGAAAACCCGTGCAATTGATCGGCTACGCCAGATGCTCCACGGAGGAGCAAACCCTCGACCTACAACGCGATGCCCTCAGGGCGGCCGGCTGCGGCCGGCTACATGAGGATTTCGGGGTATCCGGTGCATCGCGCAAAAGACCCGCCCTTGAGGTCGCGCTTGCCAGTCTCGAAAAGGGTGATGTGCTTGTCGTCTGGAAGCTCGATCGGCTCGGCCGATCGCTCTCGCATCTTATCCAGGTCATCGGCAGCCTGGCCGAGCGCGGCATCGGTTTCCGATCGCTCACCGAGGCGATCGACACCAGCTCGGCGACCGGCAAACTCCTTTTTCACATCATGGGTGTGAAATCGCGCGCAATAGTGACCCCCTGAGGGGTGGTTTTCGCGTCCAATTCTGACCCCCCCTGATGGCTATGCCAGTGTCGCTTCCTTTTGAGCCTGTGTTGGCTCTGGGAAGGGCTGGCGGGGGTGATTGGCGTG
>CAINXC010000823.1 GCA_903854655.1 uncultured Verrucomicrobiota bacterium
CGCTGCCACAGCGTTGCGCCGGTCTTCGGATCATGCGCCGACACGCTGCCGTGATTGAAGGCGATGACTTGCGGCGCGCCCGCGAGCGTGGCGAAGACGGGGGTGGCATAGCTTGACTTCTCGCCGCCTTTCCATGCCAGCCCGCCATCGCTGATGCGGCACGCCACCAGCGAATGCGAGCCGACTTCTCCACCGTGCACAATCACAAGATCATCAACGACCAACGGTGAACTCGCCGCACCCCATTCTGGCGGTCTGCCGCTCACGGCCGCCACCACATCCTGCGACCAGAGGCGGCTGCCCGTGGCCAGATCGAGGCAGTTCAAGAGGCCGGTCGAGCCGAGGGTAAAAACGCGATTGCCCGAGATCGCTGGCGTCGCGCGCGGCCCTTCGCCGGCGATCAGAGACTGATAGTGGGCTGCATCGGTGTGAACCCAAAGCGGCTGGCCGGTGGACAGGGAATAGGCTGATACGCATTCATTTTCGCCGCGTTGTTCTTGAGTGATGCAGACATCGCCGAGCACCACAAACCCCGACCAGCCTGCGCCGATGGGTTTGCGCCAGAGGATCTGCGGTGGGTGTCGCGACCAGTCGCCGGCGAGTTTGGGACCGGCCAAAACGCCGGTTCGATCTGGACCGTAGAACTGCGGGAAATCACCGGGCAACCGCTTCAAGGTCCTGGCGCCAGGAGGCACGCTCGTCTGTGGCGCTGATGCCACAGCCCAGCGCCATTCCAACACCGGCACCATGTCGCCGCTCCAGCCGCGCAGCCGTACCGTGGCGGCCATCAGCGCCAGGATGCCGAGCGCTCCGGCCATCACCCGCCAGCGCAGGCGCCACGCAGCGCGGGAGAGAAAGAGCCACCAGATCACCAGGGCAAGGCCCGTGACGAAGGCGATTTCGTAGCTGATGAGGTTGCGCTTTTGAAACGGCCACTCCTCCCGCCAGCGTGCCCACACAATTGCCGCGACGCTCATTGCGGCAATGCGCGCGCCGATTTGCCAGCGGACGGGCTTCGAAGGAGAGGGGGCGGACATGAGGCATGAGTTACTCGACGCACTGGTTCCGGCAACGAAACGATCAGCGGGAAATAGCGGGTGCGGGAATTGTGGGTTGACCGCCCATTCAGCCGCCAATAGCATCGCGCCCAGTGGAATGCAAAAGGCGCTGCCGACCGATAAACGGGGGATCGTGATGGAGTATTCACACATCCAAAATCTGCATGTCCTGGAAAGTACTGATCACTGCACGGGCTTTGAGCATCGAGCCTGTCGGCGCGCTGGCTCTCGCGCGCCTGGAAGAAGCTGGCTGCGAACTCATTCATCCGCCAAAATACGGGCCACTGACCGTGGATGAACTCCTGCCGCAACTGGTGGGGATCGATGCTGTCCTTGCGGGCATGGATCCGTTCAACGCCGAGGTGCTGGCATCGAAGGAAGCCGCGCAATTGAAAATCATCTCCCGCTGGGGCATCGGCATTGATGCGGTCGATCTCGCCGCAGCCGCCAAGCAGGGTGTTGTGGTCGCGAACACCCCCGGCTTGCTCAACAACGCGGTGGCGGACTACGCCATGGGCATGCTGCTGGCCATGGCGCGGCGCATTCCGCAAGGCTCGCTGTCGTTGCGGGCCGGGGAATGGGACTCCGAGTGGGGCCCGGACCTGGGCGGCAAAACGCTGGGCTTGGTGGGCTGCGGCGGCATCGGCCAGGCAGTGGCGAAGCGGGCGGGCGGCTTTGACATGCGCATCATTGGTTATGATCCCATGCCTTCGGAGGCGGCCCGGAGCCTGGGCATTGAATTCGTTTCCATGGACCAGCTGCTGGCTGAGTCCGATTTCATTTCCCTGCACTCCGCGCTCACGCCGGAAACGCGTGGCCTGATCGGCGAAGCGCAACTGCGGGCCATGAAACCCGGCGCGATGCTCATCAACACGGCCCGTGGCGCGGTGATTGATGAACCGGCCCTGGCGCACGCCCTCACCGAGGGATGGATCGCAGGGGCCGCGCTTGATGTTTTCGTCGTCGAACCCCTGCCTGCGGATCACCCTCTGCACTCCGTTCCGAATCTGCTGCTTACTCCGCACCAGGCCTCGCTGGGCTATGGCAGCGGCGCCAAGGTGAGCGGGGCGGTGGCGGATGCGGTTCTGGACGTCCGCGCCGGTCGCAGGCCTCGCTGGGTCGTCAATCCTGATGTGTATCAACTTGGCGCATTGCGCGCCCCCCTCGCACACTAGCATGAAAACCAACCCCGCCCGTGCCGCCTTGAAAGCCGGCAAACCCAGCGTCGGCACCTGGCTCGCCCTTCCTGACACCACGCTCGCCGGTCTCATGAGCAGCACCGGCTTTGCCTGGCTGACCGTCGAGCTCGAACACTCGCCCGCGAGCATGGAGACGGCCTCGGCCTGCTTCGCCATCATCGCCGCCTCCGGCTGCGTGCCGCTCGCCCGCGTTCCCTGGAACACGGTGGAGAACATCAAGCGAGTGCTCGACACCGGCGCGTTTGGCGTAGTTGTGCCCATGGTCAATTCCCGTGCCGAGGCCGAGGCGGTGGTGAAGGCCGCCCGCTACCGTCCCATCGGCGAACGCAGTGTCGGCGGCCAGTTGCATGCCGCCAATTTCGCCACCGATTTCACGACCTACTATCAAAAGGCCAACGATGAAATCCTTGTCGTTCTCATGGCCGAGCATGTGGACGCCATCGCCAACATCGACGAAATCCTCAGCGTGCCCGGCATCGACGTCGTCTTCATCGGCCCGAATGATCTTCATGCCTCCATGGGACTGATCCCCGCCTTCGACAGCGACAGCCCGGAGTTCAACGCCGCCGTCAAGAAAGTGTTCGAAAGCGCCAAGGCCCATGGGGTTGTGCCCGGCATCCATGTCGCCGATGCCGCCCAGGCCCAGCGCCGGCTCGACGAAGGCTGGCAGATGATCGCCGTCGCCAGCGACGTCGGCTACATGCTCGACAAGGCCAGCGAGGTGGTCAACACCCTGGGGCTAGGCCAGCGCGGCCCCATCGCGAAGTACTGACGGCTCACGAATGCGCCCAGCCGCGGTCGGCCAGGATTTCCTGGCCGGTGATGGCGCGGCTGGCGTCGCTCGCCAGGAACAGCACCACCTCCGCAATGTCCTCCGGTCGCAGCAGGGCGGGCACGCATTGCGAGCGGCGGATCAGGCGCTTCACGGCAGGGGTCACGAATTCCTTCAACTGCCGTTCCGTCATAATCCAGCCCGGCGAAACGGTGTTCACGCGGATGCCGCGCGGCCCCAGTTCGCGGGCCAGGGAGCGGGTGAAGCCCAGGGCACCGCCCTTCGTGGCCACATAGGCGCTCATCTCCGCCGGGGCAATGTGAAAGGTGATGGAGGCGAGGTTGATGATCGCGCCCGCGCCATCCGCCATGTGCGGCGCGGTCTCGCGGGCCATGAGGAAGTAGGCGCGCAAGTTCGTGGCAAAGAGATCATCCCAGTCCTTCACGGACATGCTTTCCAAGGTCATGCGCGGATCACGCGCCGCATTGTTCACCAGCGCCCGCACCGGCTTCCCGGTCTTCGTCACCTGCTTCACCCAGCGCACAATCTCCGCCTCGCGCGTCAGGTTCACGCGGGTGAAGACCGCACGTTCGCCGAGCTCCCCGGCCAGGGCCTCGCCGGCCGCAGCATCCATGTCGCAAAAGTACACCAGGGCGTCCTGGGCGTGGAAGGCCCGCACAATGGCGGTGCCGATGCCGTTGGCTCCGCCTGTCACCAGGATGCTTCCGTCTCGCAGGTCAGTGTAAGCTGGCATGTCGTTGATGGGTGAAAGCTCGTGTCCTACACTCGCTCCGACCTCAGCGGCACCACCTTGCGGTCGAGCTGATGCACGGCGTGAATGTGGCGCACCGTGCCGCTGCGGGAGCGCATGAGGATGCTGTGCGTTTCGGCGCGGTGGCCGGTGAGCTTGACGCCGGGGAGCAGGGCGCTGTCGGTGATGCCGGTGGCGCAGAAGAGCGCGCTGTCGCCCACAACAAGGTCGTCCTTGTAGAAGATGCGGTTGAGGAATGCGGGCTCGACCTGCGAGGCCACCTCGGCGCGGTGCGACTCGTCCTGGAACCACATGCGCACCTGCATGTCGCCGCCGAGGCACTTCAGGGCCGCAGCGGTGAGCACGGCCTCGGGCGAGCCGCCCATGCCGACGTAGAGGTCGATGCCGGAGTTGGGGATGGAGGGGGCGACAGCGGCGGTGATGTCGCCATCTGAAATCATGCGCATACCGGCGCCCACGCGGCGCACCGTCTCAACGATGCCGGCGTGGCGCGGACGATCCATGGTCATGACCACAAGATCGCCCAGGTTCTTGTCCAGCGAGACGGCGACAAAGCGCAGAACGTCCTCCAGTTCCATGTCCAGCAGGCAGGGCGAGCCGATGCCGGCAAGGGCGGTGGCCACGGCGGGACCGTAGGCAATCTTGTGGCAGTAGAAGCTGGGGATGTTCACCATGGCCGAGGGCGACCCCTCCGGCACCTGGGCGGCGGCGATCACGGCAATGCTGTTGGGCATGCCCTTGCCCACGTTGGTGGTGCCGTCGATAGGGTCGAGGGCGATGTCGAAGCGCGGCGAGCCGGTCTTCCACGTGCCCAGGTGCTCGCCCACAAAGATGCCGGGAGCGTTGTCCTTGATGCCTTCGCCAATCACAACCTCCCCGCAGACATCCAGGATGTCGAACACGCCATAAATGGCATCGCAGGCGGCGGCATCGGCCAGCTCCTTCTGCCCGCGTCCCAGCCAGTGTCGGGCTTGCAGGGCCGCATTCTCCGTGGCGCGCACAAATTCAAACTCGATAAGGCGCTCAAGGTCCAGCGCACTGCGGAGAGGTGGGAGAGGCATAAGAGAGGTTCGGTGAGTGAACGGAATCGAGTTATAGCGGCAAAGCGGCTGCTTCGTCGAGCAAGGAATCAGCGAACCCCTGGGTTATCGCGCCAGCCGGATGTCCATCCACACCGCCAGCGAAAGCACCATGCCCCGGGTGATGTACTTGAATTCCGGCGGCACGGACATCAAAGTCATGCCGTTGAGCAGGCAGGCCATGATCAGGGTGCCAAACAAAACGCCCAGCACGCTGCCGCGCCCGCCCTTCAAGCTCACGCCGCCTATCACACAGGCGGCGATGGCGTCCAGCTCCATCAATTCCCCCACGGTGGTGGTCGATGCGCCTGCGTAAGCCGTTTGCATGAAGCCGGTGAGCGCCACGATGGCCCCCATCAAGGCAAAGCCGCCGATCACCACCCGCTGCACGGGAACGCCCGAGACCACCGCCGCCTCCTCATTGCCGCCCACGGCATACAAATACCGCCCAAAGCGCGTGTGCCTGGTCAGCGCGTGAATCGCGAAGGTCACCGTCGCGAGAATCACCGCCGGCAGCGGCACGCCGCGAAACTGGTTGGCCACGATCACCAGGAGGAACACGGCCTGCGCCGCCAGGAACAGCTTCAGGAAGCTCATTTCACCGTCCTCCACCTCGAAGCCGTGGGCCTGCATCTGGCGCCGGTTGCGCACGCCCGCCCACGTCACCGCCGCCACCAGCAGGGCGGCAATGCCAAGCCCCGCCGCCGGCGGCACATAGTAGGTGGTCAGCAGGGAGTACAGGTTCGACTGGCCGCCCCGCGTGACGGGAATGGTCGAGTTGTGAATCACCAGCCAGAACAGGCCTTTGAACACCAGCAGGCCGCCCAGGGTGATGATGAACGAGGGGATGTGCTCGCGCACGATCAGCGTGCCCATGATGAACCACAGCAGCACGCCCACGAGCAGCGCAATGGCCAGCGCCGCAGGGGCGGGCACATCATGCTCGATCACCAGCACGCTGGCGATGCCGCCCAGCAGCCCCACACCGCTGCCCACCGAAAGGTCGATGTGCCCCGGCAAAATGATCAGGAGCATGCCCATGGCCAGGGTGCCGGTGATCGAAAGCTCCGTCATGAGCATGGACAAGTTTCGGGCGCTGAGAAACTGCGGCGCCATCACGGCAAAGAAACCGCAGATAAGCAGCAGGGCGATGACCATCGAGAAGTCACGGGCGGAAAGGCGGCTTTGCATGGTGGGAGTAAAGGGCCACCATCAGAACTGAAAGCGCGAGGATTGGCAATGCCGATTGCAGGCTTTCACGCCAGCCACTCGCCCGCCTGTCTCAGCGCTCCGTCCATCACGGCGGGGCCGCCGAGCCTCGTGAGAAGGAGCCCGCCTTGCAGGAGGGCCAGCAGGGCGTGGGCGAGGGCTTCGGCGTCTGCCTCCTGCGGCAGCTCGCTGCGCTTCTTCGCCTCCGTCACGAAGCGGGCGAGCCAGCCCGTAAGGTTGCCATGCAGCAATCGCGCTTCCTGCTGGGCCTGGGCGGGCAGGCTGGCGAAGTCGGCGGCGAGGATGCCCGGCAGATGCCCGTCGCCGTCGCTGCGGGCTAGCTCCGCCGCCGTGAGTCGCCAGCGGCGCGACCAGTCCTCATTCTCAGCCGCCAGGGCGGCCAGCCGCAGGTTCAGGGCGTCGCGATAGCGCAGCACAACGGCGGCGCACAGGTCGCCCTTGGTGGGAAAGTGGTGATGCAGGCTGGCGCTGCTGATGCCGATTTCGGCGGCCAGGTCGCGGAAGCTGAAGCCCTGGTAGCCACGCCCGCAGAGCAGGGCCTGGGCGGCATCGAGGATTTCGGCGCGGGGAATGTCTTTGCGCTTGGCCATCTTAGGAAAGAACTCTCTACCATGTGATAGATAGATATGTCAATTCGACAGTTTCGGCACTTGCCGCCAGCCGGATCACGGCCAAATTCCAGCGCAACAACCACTTCGAACCATGTCTGCCAAGAAGATCGCCAAAGCCGCCCAAGACGCCTTCCGCAACCCCAAGTCCGCCTTTGGAGACGTGCGGCCGATCAAGAAGCTGATGGTCGCCAACCGCTCGGAGATCGCTATACGCGTCATGCGCGCGGCCACGGAGCTGGGCATCCGCACGGTGGCCGTCTATGCGGCTGAGGACCGCTTCTGTCCGCACCGTTTCAAGGCGGACGAGGCCTACGAGTTGAACAAGGACAAGGGCCCGCTTGGCGCCTATCTCGATGTCGAAGGGATCGTGGCGCTGGCGAAGGAAAAGGGCGTGGATGCCATTCATCCTGGCTACGGCTTCCTTTCGGAAAATCCGCTGTTTTCAAAGGCCTGCGAAGAGGCCGGCATCTTGTTCATCGGCCCCGACGCCCGCGTGCTGGACATGATGGGCGACAAGACCGCCGCCCGCAACGTGGCTGAGAAGCTCAAGATCCCGACCTTGCAAGGCACCAAGGACCCTGTTGAATCGAAGAAGGAGGCCGTCACGGTGGCCCGCAAGATCGGCTTCCCGCTGATCATCAAGGCGGCCTTTGGCGGCGGCGGGCGCGGCATGCGCGTGGTGCAGAAGGCCGAGGATCTGGAGAAGCTGCTCGACGAGGCGCAGACCGAAGCCAAGCGCTCCTTTGGCAACGGCGCGGTGTTCCTGGAGAAGTTCGTGGGTCGCGCCAAGCACATCGAAGTGCAGGTGCTGGCCGACAAGCACGGCCATGTCCTGCACCTGCATGAGCGCGACTGCTCCGTGCAGCGCCGCCACCAAAAAGTGATCGAGCAGGCCCCCAGCTATCGCGTGGATTCGAACATCATCGACGGCCTGTGCAACGCCTCGCTGGCGATTGCGAAGGAAGTGGGCTACACTCACGCCGGCACGGTGGAATTCCTTGTCGATGTGGACAGCGGCGAGTGGTTCTTCATCGAGATGAACCCCCGTATCCAGGTCGAGCACACCGTCACCGAGGAGATCACGGGCATCGACATCGTGCGCTCGCAGATCCTCATCGCGCAGGGCTACCAGCTCCACGAGGAGCCGCTGGGCCTGCCCGCGCAGGATCAGGTGGAGAAGAGCGGCTTCGCCATCCAGTGCCGCATCACCACAGAAGACCCGGAGAACGGCTTCACTCCGGACTTTGGCAAGATCCTCACCTACCGCAGCGCCGGCGGCTTCGGCATCCGTCTGGACGGCGCCCTGGGCACCACCAACGCGGTCATCACACCCTACTACGACTCCATGCTGGTGAAGGTCACGGCTTTCGCCCGCACCTATGAGCAGGCGCTCGACCGCATGGACCGCGCGCTGCGCGAGTTCCGCATTCGCGGCGTGAAGACGAACATTCCCTTCCTGGAAAACGTCATCGCCGACCCCACCTTCCGTGCGGGGGCGGCGACCACGCGCTTCATCGATACCAACCCGCATTTGTTCCAGTTCGAAAAGCGCAAGGACCGCGCGACCAAGCTGCTCAACTACATCGCGGACGTGGTGGTGAACGGCAACCCCTTCGCCAAGGGCTTCACCCTCAAGACCATGGGCAAGATGCCCGTGGCGCCCTTGCCGCTCAAGGATGAGGCGCTGCGCCTGACCGAGCCGCCCCGGGGCACCAAGCAACTGCTCACCGAGATGGGGCCGGAGAAGTTCTGCCGCGAATGGGTCGCGAAGCAGAAGCGCCTGCTCATCACCGACACCACCTTCCGCGACGCCCACCAGTCCCTGCTCGCCACTCGCATGCGCACCTATGACATGCTCGGCGTGGCCGATGCCGTGGCTCGGCGCACGCCGAACCTGTTCTCCATGGAAATGTGGGGCGGAGCGACCTTCGATGTGACCATGCGCTTCCTGCGCGAGGACCCGTGGGACCGCCTGCGCCAGCTCCGCGCCAAGGTGCCGAACATCCTGTTCCAGATGCTGTTCCGCGGCTCCAACGCCGTCGGTTACACCAACTACCCGGACAA
>CAINXC010000824.1 GCA_903854655.1 uncultured Verrucomicrobiota bacterium
AGCACTGACAACATCGTGGAATTCCGCCCAGCGGAAGCCGCGCCGCCACTCTCGAAGTCGCGTGGTCGCGGGATGAAGGGATAAGTGGTAGCCGCGCATTTTCGGCTGGCCCAACCACTTGACGCCGCCGATACTGCGCCCATCGCCGGATCAACCATGAAGCTCGAGAGTCATCTGCCCAAGCAAAGCCCCTGGCTGTACACGGTGCCGTTGCTGAACACCATCCTGCTGCTGTTGGTGTATTTCCTCCTCACCAGCAACTTCGTGGTGCAGTCCGGGATCAAGGTAGAGCAGCCACAGTCGAACTCGCGGCTGACGGGTTTTGATCGAGCGCACATCATCACTGTGCCTGCCGGACTGGAGAATGCGCTGTATTTTGACGGGGTGCGCATCACCACGGGTGAACTGCGGGAAAAGCTCAAGGCCAACCGCGAAGGCGAACGCCGTGCCATCATCCATGCCGCCAGGCAGGCCACGCACGGACGCGTGATCGAGATCGGCAACATCGCTCTCGAACTCGGTTACGAAGTCGCGTATTCCACCGTGCCGCCCAAAGCGTAAAACGCCGATGTCCACGAAACCGCATTCAACTGCAAACGGGCTGATCTTCGACTGGCATGTGCGCGATCATTCGATGATGCGGTTGTTCGTGGCGCTGGTGCTGCTCATGGCGGCGATGTCCGCCTTCTTTTTCATTTTCCGCATTGTGCATCCAGTGGCGCAGCGGTTGCCGGTCACGCCGCAGCATGTTATCTCGCTTGATCCCAACAATCCGGCGGAGCTGGCGCTCATCCACCTGGCGCAGGACCGCAGCTTTGCGCTGTTGAGCGACGCCGACTCCGTAGCGCCGGTTGAAAGCCCATTCTTAGCATTCCATCCCTCTTTTGATAGACATGAGATCAAGCTGCGCGAACTGGAGCCAGCCACCACCGCCATCCACCAGCCGCGATTGTTCACCGCTGCTGCGGATGTATTACCGCCGGTGCCACGCCGTGCCGTCGATATCGTGCCCGCTCCACCCGCTGCGAAGCTTCATGCCATTATGAGTTCCTCGCTGGCGCAGCGCGGCCCCGCCAGTTTGGAACTGAGCGACATCAAGCTCACTCAGCCCACGCGCGTGCAGTTCCGTGTGGCCATTGGCAGCGCCGGGCAGATCCTTACAGCGCTGCCGCTGAGCAGTATCGAAGATGCGGAAGTCATGCGCCAATTGCAGGCGGCGGTCGTCGCGCTGCGATTTAATCCTTCCGATGTTCACCGAGTCGATTGGGGCGAAATATCCTTCCGCTGGCAGGGGGGCGATACGCCATGATTCCGATTCCGCTCGGTGGTTTGATCATTCTTTTCATGGCCGTCGGTGTCACGACTGTCTGCGTGCTATGGTTTCACAGTTTCTGGCGTGACCGCAAACGCGAGGTCTATCGGCGGCGCATCGCCATTCAGTGCCGCATCTGTGGCACGGCCTATTCCTGTGAGGCCAAGCGCAAGATCGCCATCACCATTTGTCCTGTTTGCCGCACCCCAAACGAGCGGAACAAACTGCAGCAGATATAAGCGCTAATTTTTAGCGGCAGCGAATGCAGGCTTGCTTTTCGGTCGGCCAATCGACGACAGTTACTCGTCACCATCTCACACTCACGTGTCCTCACGCGCATTTCATTCTCCTGCCGACGCCATGCTGCCCGCCGCCACCGCTCTGCAAGCGTCCCAACAAATCGCCACCATCATCGAGCGTGTGTCGCAGATCATTCTGGGCAAGGAGAATGTCGTTCGTCTCGCGGTGACCTGCCTTCTGGCACGCGGTCACCTGCTGTTTGAGGACCAGCCTGGCGTCGGCAAAACGATGCTTTCCCAGGCGTTGGCGCAGGCCCTGGGGTTGGGTTTCCGCCGGGTGCAGTTCACCAGCGATCTTCTTCCTGCTGACATCCTCGGTGCCTCGGTG
>CAINXC010000825.1 GCA_903854655.1 uncultured Verrucomicrobiota bacterium
ACCCGGTGGTGAAGTTCTTCGTCGCCGGAGTGACGTTCTACGGCATGGCCACCTTCGAAGGGCCGCTGCTTTCCATCCGCTCGGTGAATGCCCTTTCGCACTACTCGGACTGGACCATCGGCCACGTTCATGCAGGCGCACTTGGCTGGAACGGCTTCATGGCGGCGGGCATGTTCTACTGGCTGGCCCCCCGCCTATGGGGCACCAAGCTGCACTCCATCGCCATGGCGAACTTCCATTTCTGGATCGGCACCATCGGCATTCTGTGCTACGTGGTGGCGATGTGGGTGAGCGGTGTGGAGCAGGGCCTCATGCTCAATGCCACGACGGCGGACGGCACGGCGCTGCAGTACCCCAATTTCCTCGAAACCTTGCAGGCGATCCGGCCCATGATGGGCTTCCGCATCATCGGCGGCGCGCTGTACCTGATTGGATTCCTGGTGATGGTGGTGAACCTCACCTTAACGATTCGCAGCGGCAAGCCGGTGAACGAAACCCGAGAGATCACCGTCGAGGTGGACGAGGCGCAGGACACCATGACCTGGCGCGACACCTTCCAGAACGATCCCGTGCTGTTCTCGATGGGCGCCCTGCTGCTGCTGATCGGCTGGTGGTTCCTGCCCGTGGGGGCCAACTCGGTCTCCCTTGTTTGCGCCCTGATCTTCTCCTGGATGGCCGTGAAGCGCTTCCGTTCGGACGGCGGCACCTGGACCTCCTGGTATGAGCGGCTGCTGCACAACTACCTGCCTTTCACCGTGCTCACCTTCGTGGCGGTGGTGCTCGGTGGCCTGATCCAGCTCGTGCCCACCGTGACGGTGAACCGCGCCAAGAACATCGAGGACCGCCTGCAGCAGGTTTACACCCCGCTGGAACTCGCGGGCCGCGACATCTATGTGAGCGAGGGCTGCTACCTCTGCCACTCGCAGATGATCCGCACGCTGGTGCCCGATGTGCTGCGCTACGGCGACTACTCCCGCCTGGGCGAGAGCATCTATGACCACCCCTTCCAATGGGGATCGAAGCGCACCGGCCCGGATCTGGCACGTGAAGGCAAGGGCCCGAACAAGAAGAGCAACTCCTGGCACTACAAGCACCTGATGGACCCGCGCTCAATGTCGCCCGGCTCCAACATGCCCAGCTTCGCCTGGATGGCCGAGGACACCTTTGACCAGAAGGCCCTGCCTTCCAAGATCGCCACGATGGCCTATCTCGGAGTCCCCTACCCGGTGATGGAGGCGACCGAAATCAAGATGAAGGCGCTGGAGCAGGGCGTGGCCATCGCCAAGGACCTGGCGGACCAGGGCATCGTGGTGATGCCCGACCGGCAGATCGTGGCTGTGATCGCCTATCTGCAGAAACTGGGCCACTACGACATCCCCGAACTGGAAGACAAGCTGGGCAAGACCCCCATCGGAGTCCCCTTCCCCAAACTCGGCAGCCCAGACGGCTATCGTGCCGCCGCCGTGATCCCAAAACCCTGATCCCCCAACTCTTCCCATGTTTACCCGAGTCGCCTACGAATCCTGGCACGACGTCGTGCCCTTCATCGCCTTCGGCTTCACCGCCATGGTGTTCCTTACCATGAGCGTGCGCGGCTTCCTGCTGCGCAAAGAGAAGGCCGACCACATGTCCCAACTGCCCCTCGACGATTGACCCATGAGCACGAATCCCAACTCCCACGAGCCGGTCCTCCGGCCTCACTCCTACGACGGCATTCAAGAGTACGACCAGCTCCTGCCCAACTGGTGGCTTTTCACTCTCTACATCGCCATCGTCTTCTTCGTGATTTCCTGGGTGGGCTACTATCAGCTCGGCCTTGGCCACACCGACGGCGAAGCGGTGGACGCCGTGGTGGGCCAGATTGAAAAGGCACGCGAGAAGGAACTGCTGAGCATCGACGATGCGAAGCTCTGGGCCATGTCGCGCGATCCTGAGGTCGTGGCTGCCGGCAAGGCCACCTTCATGACGCCGGGCATGTGCGTGACCTGCCACGGTCCCGACCTGAGCGGCACCCTCATGGGAGCCAAGCTGCCCGGCCTGCCTCTCAACGACACGGAATGGAAGCACGGGGGCAAGCCCACCGAGATCTTCAAGCTGGTGCGCAAGGGCGCGCCGGATGTGACCAAGGGCATGCCCGCCTGGGAACCCACCCTGGGTGTAAAACGTGTGTCCGAGGCCGTCGCCTTCGTGCTCAGCCACCACAAGGAAGGCGAGCCCATCACGCTCTCCGCCGATTCGCCCTTGCGGCCCGGTGGTCCCCTCCCAGTCGCCGCCCCAGCGCCCGGCGCGCCTCCCGCTGCGCTGCCGGCTCCGAGCACGGCACCTGCTGCTCCCGCAGCAGCACCTGCCCCGGCGGTTGCATCTCCAGCAGCCGTTCCAGCTCCTGCGCCCGGCGCGGCCCCGGCAAAATAGTCGTCACCCATCTGGCAGAACCCCTGCCAATCAACCATTGCAGCGAGCCCCCGCGTTGAGCGGGGGGCTCGCTCTTTTTTTGCGTTGCTTCCCCCCAGGGAAACTGCCCTTCCTGTGTCGGCGAGGCAAGCTCCCAACCGATGCAAAAGAAGCGGGCAATTCCTGAGCCGCAACATCCGCACGGCGATTCCCAAACCACACGGAGCACCCACAGCACCGCTCGGCATAGTACCCCCACAACCAGTCCATCTGGACGTACCTGTCCCCCGGATCTCTCACATGCTGCCTGAACTCAACACCACCTCACTTGGCTCCATTCGCGAAGACGGTTCGAAGCTGATCTTGCACCCGGCGGACGTGTCGGGACGCTACACAACCTGGCGGCGGAGGGTGGCGGCGGTGCTGCTCATCATCTACGTGGCCCTGCCCTGGATTCCGGTGAACGGCTTTCCGGCGGTGTTTCTGGATGTGCAGGAGAGGCGCTTCCACTTCTTCGGGCTCACCCTGGCGACGCAGGATCTTTGGGTGTTCTTTTTCCTCATCAGCGGCCTGGGGTTTTCGCTGTTCTTTGTCACCTCGCTGCTGGGCCGCATCTGGTGCGGCTGGACCTGCCCCTACACGGTGTTTCTGGACCACCTGTTCCGCCGCGTGGAGCGTCTGATTGATGGCGACGCGCCCGCACGCCGTCAGCTCGACGCGGCGCCATGGACCACGCAGAAGATCGTCAAGCGGGTGGTGAAGCACACGATCTACGTCGCCATGGCCGCGGCGATCGCGCATGTCTTTTTGTCCTACTTCATATCCATCAAGGGGCTGTACGCGATCATGCACCGTTCGCCCCAGGATCACGCCACGGCCTTCGGGGTGGTGGCCTTCCTCACGGCGGCGCTGTACTTCTGCTTCAGCTGGTTTCGCGAGCAGTTCTGCGTGATCATGTGCCCTTACGGCCGCATGCAGTCCGCGCTGGTGGACGACAACTCCATCATCATCGGCTACGACAAGAAGCGCGGGGAGCCGCGCGGCAAGGTCAAGGATGTCAACGCCGGCGACTGCATCGCCTGCAACCGCTGCGTGCAGGTGTGCCCCACGGGCATCGACATCCGCAACGGCCTCCAACTGGAGTGCATCGCCTGCGCGGCCTGCGTGGACGCCTGCGACGACATCATGACAAAGGTGGGCCGCAGCAAGGGGCTGATCCGTTACGATTCCCTGGTGGGCCTCAATGGCGGCAGGACGCACCTGCTGCGCGCCCGCACCGTGTTTTACACGCTCCTCACGATCATGGGAGCCAGCGTCTTCGCCTGGCGTGCCAGCCACATCGAGCCGATGCTGGCGAACGCCATGCGCCTGTCCTCGGGCAACGCCTTCAACCTGTTCAACGGCAACATTCGCAACCAGTTCGTGGTGCGCGTGATCAACAAGCGCAACCAGCCTTCCACCTACACGATGAGCGTGGAGGGCGAGCTTCCGAACGAACTGCAAATTGCAGGCAACGAAACCCCGATTGCCCTGCCCGGCCAGGGCGAGGACCTCAAGTCGCTGGTGTTCACCCTGCCGCAGACCTCGTTCACCAAGTCGTTCAAGATGGTGGTGCGCCTCACCGAGACCGCCACCGGCAAAAGCGTGACAACGATGCCCATCGAGTTTTCAGGACCTGACCCCAAAGCCCAAAACCATGACTACCTCAATGCCGGCCAATACCTCCAAAAGTAGCAGCGCCTGCCGCTGTGACAAAGACTGCGGCTGCTGCTCCCGCAAAGCACAGGCGGCGGCGCCGCCGCCCGCCCCCGAGCCCGGGTTCCTTGCCAAACGCCCCTGGATCTGGGTTTTTGTCGCCTTCGGCATCATGTTCAGCGCCTGGTCCGTGATGTTCACCCTGGCGATCAAGAACCAGCCGGTGAATGTGGAGCTGGCCGAGCAGGCAAAGAAGACCGTGGTGGCGGAGTAGCACGCATTTCAGCCTACCCAGATGCCCGCCATCGACACCACCGCCGCCGCCTTCATGGCCGGGCTCGTGACGAGCCTGCACTGCCTGGGCATGTGCGGGCCGCTGGCCTGCTCGTGGGCGGTGGCGCGGGGAAGCGACTGGACCTTCATGCGCGACACGGCGCTGTATCACGGCGCGCGGCTGGGTTCTTACGCCCTTGTGGGCGCCCTGGCGGGAGCGCTGGGCACGGCGCCGCTGGCCTGGTTTCAACACGGCACGGGCGTTCTGCTGCCGTGGCTGCTGGTGCTCATGTTCGCGGTGGTGGGCCTGGGCCTCGACGCCTGGATGCCCAAGCCCGCGCTGCTGTCGCGCCCCATGGCGAGGATTCGCTTCAAGGCCATGGGGCTGGGCAGCATGGCGCGGGCCTCCCTCATCGGGCTCGCCACGCCCCTGCTCCCCTGCGGCCCCCTCTACATGATGTTCGGCCTGGCGATGGCCAATGGCTCGGCGGCGCGCGGGGCGGAGTTCTCGACCGCGTTCGGCCTGGGCACGCTGCCGCTGCTGGCCCTGGGGCAGACCCAGTTGCATCGCATCGGCATCAAGCTTTCGCCCGTGGCGCTGAAGCGCCTTCAGCGCGGGATGGCCCTCCTCGCCGCCGTGGTGCTGGCCTGGCGCCTGCGCGGCTCGCTGGGCTTTGGTGAAATCGAGCACGGCTGCTGCCAGGACACCGCGATGATGTGAATGTAGCGCGGGCTTACCAGCCTGTGGCTCAACTCACTCCACCACTTCCAACGGCGGAAAGTCCGCCCGCTCGTAAATCTCGGCGAGGGGCAGATCGATACCGATGCAGTTCAATTCGATGCTGCCTTCGGTGCCATGGTGGACCTCGCGTGTGAAGCCGGTGGGGGTTCGCCGATACACCACCACCCGGGCATGGGTGCTGTCCACGATCAGATAGACTTCCAGCGAGGGGATAAAGTGGTAAGCATCCAGCTTCTCGCCCTCATCCACCCGGCGGGTCGAAGGCGACAGCACCTCAACAATGACCAAGGGACGATCCTGAAAACTGTCATTCTTGTCATTCGAATCACAGACCACTTGCACATCAGGATAGTAGAACCGCAGTTGATTCGGCATCACCACGCGCACCTTGGTGTCGCTGTTGTATGGCCTGCACTTCTTGCCCCGCAGGCGCGTACCGATCGCCAGGAACACATTGCCAGTAATTTCGTTGTGAATGTTCTTCGCCCCCGCCATCGCATGGACCACTCCGCCGAGGTATTCGTGCTTGACGGGCGAGAGCAGCTCCCCCGCGAGGTACTCCTCTGGGGTCACAAGGGTGTCGTGAAGGGCGAGCGCGGTCATGCTGAACCATAGCAGACTTGCGGGATTTTGGCAAATCTGGCGGCACGAATCACAACCCCTGGCGAGCGGCACCCGCCTTTGTCGGCGAGTTTAACTTATGGCTCTCACCATCGAATCCTGCCGGCATTGCGGCTCGCCCGTGCCTGAAACCCGTGCGGACAGCTTTTGCTGTGCCGGCTGCGCCTATGTCTTCCAAATGCTGCACGAGCAAGGGTTCGAGCATTTTTACGACCTCAAGGGCGGTCAAGCCCTGCCCCCGGTGGCGGCGCAGGCGCTGAGGGAGCTGGACTACCAGTGGCTCACGGATGCCGCCCAGGACAAAACAGAGCTTGCCCTCTCCATCCAGGGGCTGTCCTGCGTGGGCTGCGTGTGGCTGATCGACCGGCTGTTCGCCCAGCAGCCTGGAGCCCACCGGATCAATGTGGACGTGTCGCGCGGCGAGGTGTTCATCACCTGCGATCCCAGCATGTTTTCCGCGACCACCTTTGCCAGGGAACTGCAGCGTTTCGGCTACCTGCTGGGGCCGCAGCGAACCGACCCCGGCGCGGACCGGGATGCGGACGCCGGGCTGGAGCGCCGGGCGGGCGTGTGCGGCGCGTTTGCGATGAACGCGATGGCGTTTTCCCTGCCCACTTACTTCGGCATGCCGCAGGACTTCATGTTTGCCAAGTGGTTCGACATGGTGGCGGCCATGTCGGCCACCCTTTCCCTGCTCGTA
Source organism: uncultured Verrucomicrobiota bacterium (assembly GCA_903854655.1). Classification (GTDB taxonomy): domain Bacteria; phylum Verrucomicrobiota; class Verrucomicrobiia; order Verrucomicrobiales; family Verrucomicrobiaceae; genus CAINXC01. The sequence continues at coordinate 6,423 of CAINXC010000825.1, forward strand.
GGCGGCTCCTATTTCGCGGAGCGCGCCTGGCGGGCCTTGAAGCTTGGTGTCCTTCACATAGATACACCCATCACGCTGGGCATCGTCGCCGCCTACCTGGGCTCCCTTGGAGGCTGGATCACCGGCGCGCCCGGCCTGCGCTACTTCGATTTCGTCGCCATGTTCATCTTCCTGATGCTGGGCGGGCGCTGGGTGCAGCAGGTGGCCGTGGCCAGGAACCGCCGCAAGCTCCTGCGCGATCCCTCCATCCCAGAGACGGTGCTGGTGGATTCCAAGCAGGTGCGCGTGCAGGCGATCAAAATCGGCGACCACTTCGAGATCCGCCCCGGCCAGGCGGTGCCGGTGGCCTGCAAGCTCGCGGATGCCAGCGCCTCCGTGAGCCTGGAGTGGATCAACGGCGAGAGCGAGGCGCAGCAACGCCTGGCCGGACAGATGGTGCCAGCCGGCGCGCTCAACATCAGCGCCCGGTCCCTGGAGGCAGAGGCGCTTGAAACCTGGGAGCAGTCCACGCTGCGCAAGCTGCTTGAAGCGCGCAGGCCGGGCGAGCAGCGCGACCTGCCGCTGGAGCGGTTGCTGCGCTTCTATTTGCTTGTCGTGGTGCTGGCGGGAGCGTGCGGCGCGCTGTGGTGGTGGCTGCATGAGGGGGACCTGACCAAGGCCGTGCAGGTGATGATTTCGGTGTTCGTCGTCTCCTGCCCCTGCGCGCTGGGCGTGGCCGCCCCCTTCGCTGATGATCTTGCCGCCTCGCGCGCCGAGCGGCTGGGGGTGTTCGTGCGGTCGCTGGGCCTGTGGAAGAAGCTCGGTCGGGTGCGGGCGGTGATCTTCGACAAGACAGGAACCCTGACCCTGGAGAATCCCGCGCTCACCAACGCCGGGGCTCTGGCCGCTCTCGACATCGAAGCACGTGAAGCTCTGCGCCACCTCATCAGCGGCAACCTGCACCCGGTGAGCCGCAGCCTGTTTGACGCCATTGGCCCCGGCCAGGACAAGCACACGGGCCTGACTGTTGATGAAGAGCCGGGCTTCGGCCTGAGCTTTGTCGATGCCAGAGGCCTGGCGTGGTCGCTGGGCCGGCCGGGCTGGCGAGGGGGCGAAAGCGAGGTGGACGTGGTGTTGTCTTGCGCCGGCCAGGTGATTGCCGGTTTCTGCTTCAAGGACCAGCTTCGCGGCGAATCCATCGGCGAAGTGGCGCGACTGCAGCAGCGCGGAATCGAGGTGTTCATCCTGAGCGGCGACCGCGAGCCGAAGGTGGCGGAAACAGCCGCGCAACTGCGCCTGCCACGCGATCACTGGCGGCACGGCCTCACTCCGGAGGAGAAGGCACAGTGGATCACACAACATCATGCTGAGGACTGCCTGTACCTTGGCGACGGGGCGAACGACAGCCTGGCCTTTGATGCGGCGCAGTGCGCCGGCAGCCCGGTCACGGGCCGCAGCTTCCTGGAGCACAAGGCCGACTTTTACTTCCTGGGCCACAGCATGCGTTTCGTCGGCAGCCTGCTGGACGTGGCGGCCCGTCATCGCAAGGCCGTGCGCCGGGTGTTCGCGTTTTCGGTGGGCTACAACCTCATCACGGCAGGCATCGGCCTGGCCGGACACCTGAACCCCCTCGCGGCTGCCATATTGATGCCGCTGAGCTCGGTCGTCACGCTGTCACTGGTGGCATGGACCTTCCGCAGGCGGCCGGCCCCGGCTGCCGCCCAATCAGCACGTGCAGTCCTCGTTCCTGCCACTGCGGAATGAGCGGTGCGCAAAAAGCACCCACAGCCGCGCAAGGGTGGGTTGGCCGCAGCACCGCCCGACGAGTAAAATAGCGGGTTCCGGCCCCCAGACCGCCCCCACCCTTCATGCAGCATCGTTCATCCATGCCTCCCGCATCCTGCCACCCGCCCACACGGGCGGCTGCGGGCAACGCGTCGCCCCCCTCGTCTTCCAGCAACAGGCAGGACATCTTCCTTCACAACGAGCACGGACCAGCGCCTTGTGGGGCCGAGATGCACCTGACTGGATCCGACACCGCATCCTTGCTCAACGACCTCCTCGACACGGCCAATGTCCTGGTGGTGGAACTCGATTGCGCCGGGAAGGTCGTCTGGTTCAACGGGGCCGTGTCGCGCCTCTGCAACACAGAGCTGGCAGGCCTGCTGGGCGAGGACTGGGTGGACAAATTCGTGCCGCCCGGCGAACACGAGACCGTGCGACAATGCATCGACCGCGCCGTCGGCAAACCCGCCGGGGCCAACCAAAAATCATCGCTGCTGCTCAGCGACGGCACGAGCCGTGAGGTGGACTGGTTTTACAAACCCATCCACGATTCAGGAAACCACCGGGTGGGCATGGTCTGCCTGGGTCATGACGTGACCGAGGCGGCACGCATCCGTGAGGCGCTGCGCGCCAGCGAAGACCGGGCGCAGGGGGTGCTGGCCACCGCCGTGAACGCCATCGTCACCATCAGCGACCAGGGGCTGATTGAGACCGTGAACGAGGCGACCGAACGCATTTTCGGCTACACCAGGGAGGAGATGATCGGCCGGAACGTGAGCATGCTCATGCCCGAACCCTACCGCAGTCATCACGGCGAGTACATGAGCGCCTACAAGACCACCGGCCTGCGCAAGATCATCGGCATCGGCCGCGAAGTGATCGCCCAGCGCAAGGACGGCAGGGTGTTTCCCATCGACCTTTCCGTGGGCGAGGTGAAGCTGCCCAACGGCCGCATTTTCACCGGCATCATGAGGGACCTTTCAGAGCGCAGGGCGTTGGAGGAAAAGATCCTCTCCATCAGCGAGGAGGAGCAGTCACGCATAGGCCGGGACATTCACGATGACCTCTGCCAGCAGCTCGCCGCCATCGGCTGCCTGTCCAAGGTCGTTTACCAGCGCCTCACCGCCAACAACAACCCGGAGGCCGTGCAACTGGCCGAAATCACGCGCCTGATCACCCGCGCCAACACCCGGGCGCGCGAAATGTCGCGCGGCCTGATGCCTGTGGTTCTAGATTCAGCGGGGCTCATGGCGGCCCTCGCAGACCTCGCGCGCAGCACCGAGCGCATTTTCCGGGTCTCCTGCCCCTTCCATTGCGATCCGCCGGTGGAGGTGGCGGACAACACCACGGCCACGCAGTTATACCGCATCGCCCAGGAGGCCGTGGCAAACGCGATCAAGCACAGCCTTGCCTCCCGCATCGAGGTCAGCCTGGAACTGCACGACGGCCTCATCGAAATGATCATCCGTGACAACGGCATCGGCATTCAAAACGAGAAGCAGGGCCAGGGCATGGGGCTCTTGACGATGAGCCATCGTGCCCGCATGATCAGCGGCAGCCTGACGGTGGACCACGACAGCTTTGGCGGCACCATCGTCCAATGCATCGTCCCCTCCATCGCACCCTCCCGACCCCATCTGTGAAACACGTCCTGCTGATCGACGACCACCCCATCATGCGCCACGGCCTCGCACAATTGATCCGCGTGGAGCCTGGACTCGACGTGCGAGGAGAAGCGGGCAGCGCGATGGAAGGGTTGAAGGCCGTTGGCAAGTTCAAGCCCGACGTGGTGGTGGTGGATCTCACCCTTCCCGACAAGAGCGGCCTGGAGCTGATCAAGGACATCCAGGCCATGTACCCCGGCACCCGCTGCATCGTGCTCTCCATGCACGAGGAGAGCCTGTATGCGGAGCGAGCCCTGCGTGCCGGAGCGCGCGGCTACGTGATGAAGGAGATGGCGGCGGAGACGCTGATCCAGGCCATCCGCCGCGTGCTCGACGGCGGCATCTACGTGAGCGATGTGATGGCCAGCCGCATGCTCGAACAGGTCACCGGCCAGCGCGGCAAGGTCAACGCCACCGGCGTTGAGCAGCTCACGGACCGGGAGCTGGAGGTGCTGGGCATGATCGGCAAGGGCACCGCCACCAAACTCATCGCCGAGCACCTCAACATCAGCGCACGCACGGTGGAAGCCCATCGTTCCCACATCAAGGAAAAGCTCGGCCTTACAGATGGTCCGGCGCTGATGCGCTACGCCGTGCAATGGATTGAAAGCCGCACGGCATAAGGGTTCGGGCGGGTTGCCTGGCATCGCAAACCCGCCGCGACAGGCGGTCGGGCTAATGGTTTCCATTACGCCCCAAGTTCGGGACTGCGCAAGCAATCGTGCCGTAGTCGGCAACAATAGATGGAGGGCTGGAGAGGGATACCATGGCGTCGTCAACCCAATCCACTCTCTATGACATCCAATTCAAGCAACGGTCGTGAACGCCTCGTCGGAAATCTTGCCAACACGGAGTTCTTCACTCATTTCAGCAGGGCTTTTGCCCAGCTCACCGGGCTGCCGCTGGCGCTCGAAGCAGCAGCGGCGGAGGAAGAAGACCTCAAGCAGGCTGAAACTGAATACTCCATCGCCGGCGTGGCGACCACACGGGTGCCTGTGAAAGTTGGCAAGACGCTGGTGGCCACCCTGCGCACCGGCGGTGTTCGTCTGGCCCCGGCATCTGCAGAGGCCTTTGTGCCGGTTGCCAAGGCGCTGCTGGACAGCGACCGCAGCGCCAAGGAAATCGAGGCCGAACGCAGCGCCTTCGCCAGCCTCCCGGTGTATGAACCCGCACGCTACGAGGCCGCCCTGGCCATGCTGAAATCCTTCGCCTTCCAGCTCGGTGAATGCGCCCACCGCCTGCTGTTCGCCAATTCGCAGCATGAGCCCGAGCCCGTGCGCCAGGCAAAGACCTACATCATCAACCATCTGCCGGAGCCGATGTCGCTCGAAGGCGTGGCCAGCGAAGTGAACGTGAGCCCCTTCCACTTCTGCAAGATCTTCAAGCGCGCCACCGGCATGACCTTCACGGATTTCGTGAACCGGGCGCGGGTGGAGAAGGCCAAGCGCATGCTGATGCGCCCCCAGGTGCGCATCACCGAGGTGGCTTACGACGCGGGCTTCCAAAGCCTCTCGCACTTCAACCGCAGTTTCCGCCGCATCGCCAGCGAATCCCCCACGGAGTTCCGCTCGCGGATGCGCTCCACCCGCAGCGGCGCCCTGCTGGCTGCCTGAGGCGCATGCGGCCCTGAGTTTCAGTTTTCAGCCAGCACAAAGGATTCCACTGTCATGACCGACATCTTCCCCCACCCAGACATGCCCATGGCTGTCTCCGAAGAACCACGGCAATACCTTCTCAGGGTGGAACTGCCTGGCCTGGCCAGAAGCCAGGTCGGAGTGCAGGTCCAGGAACGGATGCTTCACATCCTGGGCGGCGGGCAGCAGTCCGCTTCCTCCCGGACCGAAAACCCTGGTCACCGCGAGGTGATGAGCGCCCTGCGCCTGCCTGAGGATGTGGACGCCAGTTCCGTCGTGGCGGATTTCAGGAACGGAGTGCTCCAAGTGCGCCTGCCAAGGACCACGTCGCAGAGGCGACGGTCCTGGTGGCCATGCTGAACAATTGTCCCAACGGGACTAGTCTGGAGGCCACATGCCTCCCGGCTCAAAGCCCCGGAGCAGAAGGCGGGTGAGAGCGCCTCTGTTCCGGGGTGATGAGTTTCCAGGCCGGGTCATCCACCCGCCTGGCTGAGGAAACGACAGATGACCCGCGTGCCCTGCGGCTCCACGGGCTGGATTTCCAGCATCCCGCCAATGCCGCCGGCCCGGTATCTCATGCTCCGCAGCCCCATGCCCTTGCTCGGCTCGGGATTCGCAGGAAAACCAGAGCCATTGTCCGTGATGCTCAGCGCCATGTCCTCGCCATTTGCGGCAAGGCGCAGAACGATGTGGCTGGCGTGACCGTGCTTGATCGCATTGTGAATGGCCTCCTGGGCGATGCGGTACAGGTGGGTGGCCCTGACGTTGTCCGCCATCAGCACGGGCGGGGAACAATGAAACTCGCACGTGACGTTGAACAGCTTTTCCGTGCTTGCCGCCAGCTCCTGCAGCGCGGCCATGAGCCCGTTGGTTTCCAGCTCCACTGGCGAGAGCCCGCGCGCCAGGGCGCGCGCCTCAGTCATGGCCTGCCTCACATACCCGCAGATGGCATTGGCCTCACCTGCTTCTGCGGGCGCCTTGCGGGCGAGCTTCTGCGCCAGCACCTTGGCCAGCATGTCGATGCCGCCCAGCACCTGGCACACCCCGTCATGCAGGTCCTGCCCCATGCGCCGCCGCTCACGACCACTGATTTCAAGCACCTCCTCCTCCAGTCGTTTGCGCTCGGTGATGTCGATGCCGGAAGCGATGATGAATTCCACCTCACCCTGCGGGTTGCGCAGGGTGGTGATGGACCAGGTGATCAAGCGGCGTTCGCCGCTTCTGGTGAGCAGGCTGCCTTCATGCTCTCTCGGACCGGGGGCGGCGATGATCTCCCGTGCCAGGCCGGCGGCGGGGGCCACCTCCTCGGGCGAGCGCACCATGTCCCAAATCTGTTTTCCCCGCATCTCATCGCCGGACCAGCCCGTGGTCTTCTCACAAGCCTGGTTCCACTGCACCAGCCGCCCTGCGGCATCGGCGATGACCATGATGGCGCCGGAAGCCTCCAAAACGGACGAACTGAAGGCATGCTGGCGCTTCACCTCCTGTTCCGCCACCTCCAGGCGTTTCTGCCGGTCAAGCTGTGTCAGCGCACGGTTGACCACGGCGGGCAGGAACTCCAGAAACTGGGCGTCTTTCACCAGGTAATCGAGCGCACCGCCGCGCATCATCTCCACCGCCAGACGCTCGTCGCCCTGGCCGGTGATGACGATGAAGGGCACCGAGCGCTCCATCTTTTCCAAGTGGCCGAGCAGGTTGCTGCCCGTCATGTCCGGCAACTTCATGTCAAGCAGCATCAGATCCACCTGATGACCAGCGAGCCAGTCAATGGCGGTCTCCCCGGATGAAGCACTGGCGGCGACAAATCCCTCCCGGCGCACCGCTTTTCCCATCAGGCGCACCAAGCCCGGGTCATCGTCAACGATGAGCACCGTTGCGGGGGCAGGTGTGGAGGAATCCATGCGACCTAGCTGCTGTGATTGATCTCCGGGATCTGCACCAGGGTCACAAACAGGCCAAGCTGGCCGATCGCCTGGGCGAAGCCGTCATAATCCACCGGCTTGACGATGTAGTGGCTGCACCCGATCTCGTGGCAGCGCTCGACCTCGCGCGGATCGTCCGTGGTGGTGAGCATGATCACCGGCATCTTGCGCAGCTCCGGATCGGCCTTGAGCTGGCGCAGAACTTCAACGCCGTCCACCTTGGGCATGCGAATGTCGAGCAGGAGAAGGTAGGGGGTGTCGCTCTCGCGCTTGCGCTCACCCCGCCGCATCAGAAAATCCAGGGTTTGCTCGCCGTCCTCGAAACGCTCGATACGGTTGTCGAGACCGGCGCGACGGAGGTTCTTTTCGATCAGCCGGGCGTGCCCGGCATCGTCATCGGCGACCAGGATCACCATGGGATGTTTCATTTTCATGTGGTTTCGTGAGAGAGTGATGGCGCAGGAAGTGAAACGAAGAACTTGCTGCCTTGTCCTGTGGTGGACTCCACCCAGATCTTGCCGCTGTGCCGCTCCAGGATGCGCTGGGCGATGGTCAGGCCCAGGCCCTCGCCGCTGCCTTCCACGGGATTGAGGCGGTGGAAAATCTCGAAAATCTTGCCCTGGTGCGCCGCTGCAATGCCCACGCCGTTGTCCTCCACCATGTACAAGGCAAGATTCCCCTGCGTGCGGCCCGTGACCTGAATCACGCAGGGACGGTCGCCGGACCGGTACTTGATGGCGTTGTCGAGCAGGTTGGAGAAGACCTGGTTGATCTGGATGGAATCGCCCAGGCAGTCCGGCAGCTCGGCTATTTGCAACGTGGTGCCGGTCTGCTTGATCTGGAATTCCAGCGTCTGGACCACCCCCTTCAGCATCTGGTTCATGTCCAGCCGCTCAATGACCATGGCGGCGCGTCCGAGACGCGAAAAACGCAGGAAGCCGGACAGCAGCCGGTCCATTTTGGAAACCCCGGAGAGGATGAAGCCGATGGCTTCGGGAATATCCTCGGTAAGCGCCGTGGCCAGCCCCGCATTTTGCAGCAGATCGAACCCCGGCCCGGACAGCTTGGCGCGGATCTGGTTGCAGGCCAGCGCCAGCTCCCTGCTAAAACCCTGAATATTGACCAGGGGCGAGCGCAGGTCATGCGAGGCGACATAAACGACCGCCTCCAGCTCCTTGTTCTTTTCCTCCAGGGAGCGGGTCATCAGCACAAGCTGCTCATCGGCCAGCTTGCGCGCGGTGATGTCGGTGCGGATGGCGACATACTGCACCGGTTTGCCAGCCTTGTTGAGAAAGGGAAAGATCGTCGTCTCCACCCAGTAGAAGGAGCCGTCCTTGGCGCGGTTCTTGATCTCGCCGTGCCAGACCTTGCCATGAGCGATGGTCCCCCACATCTCCGTGAAAAACTCCTTGGGATGGTGGCCGGAATTGATCAGGCGATGGTTTTGGCCGAGCAGTTCTTCGCGCGGGAATTTGGAAATCTCGCAGAACTTGTCGTTCACCGAGGTTATGAGGCCCGCCGCATCGGTGATCGCCACGATGGAGTGGGCGTCCAGCGCTGCCTTGACGTCGTGCAGCTCGTTGAGGCGCACCTTCAGCTCTTCGCGGGAAAGATTCAGCGCATCCTCCGTGGCGCGGAGGCGGCTTTCGCTGTCGCGCAAAGCGTCGGCTTCTGAGGATGGGAGGACAGCGGGTTCCATGAGCGGCAGAAGAATGCCTGCTGAATCAATTCACGATGATTTCATGAAATGCAATCGTCCATTCGGGTGACGTCACTGCGTTACATGGTCCCGCAGTGCTGCTCCGCGTTCTTTTCGTACGTGCCGTGCGAAGCCTCGCGCAGCCGGTACGCGGCGGTTCGGGCCAGGCACTTGGGGGGATGATCGCCGGGCAACATCTGGCGTGATCGTTGAGGCTGCAAGGCGATGGAGAGCGGTTTTCAAAGCAGACAGGCGCTTGGCTCGGTCCATTTGACGATTTCCTGCACATTGAGGTGCAGGCCGGGCTGCTCGCGGACTTCGACGGCCAGGCGATGGGGCCCCAGGCACTCGCTCGTGATGGTCCCGAGCTGGGCGCAGAGTTCCTGCATCGCGTCGATCATCCCGGTCGCAACATCCGGTCCGGCGAGGCGGGCCTGGCAGTCGTGAATCACGGTGGGATACAGATGCAGATGAGACACCTGCCAGTTGTGGACATGAACCTCGAACACCCAGGAGCGATCATTGCGCTCGAGCGGGTCCACCGCGTAATCGTCCACAAAGTCGCCGGTGGAATAGAGAATCACGCCACCTTCAAAGACCTCGACGCCGCGGCACACATGGGGCGAGTGGCCGAAAATCACATCCGCGCCGGCGCGGATCAGCTCGTGCGCCAGCCTGATGTGCGAGGGCGGCGGATGGCAGTCCCAATTTCCGCCCCAATGGGCGGAGACGACGAGCAGGTCCACCTCCGCGCGGGCGAGCCTCACCAGGTCCAGCAGCCAGGCGGTGCGCTCATCAGGGGTTTCCACCGGCACAAAAAAAATGCCCGGGTGGTCCCGGTCCGCCTCCCAGGCCGGCTCGTTGTCCGTGAAGGCAAGGAAGCCCACCCGCACGCCCTGAACTACGCTGATGGCCGGGCGGGAGGCCTCGGCCCGGTTCAATCCCACCCCGCTGTGCTGGATGCCGGCGGCATCCAGCAGTTTCACCATCTCCACCATGCCACGGTGGTTGAAATCCAGCGAGTGGTTGTTGGCCAGGGAAACGACGTCCATCTGCGCCGCCGTAAGCGCCCCAAGATGACGGGCATCGGACTGGAAGTGGAAAGCCTTGGGGGAGCGCGCCCAGGGCATGCCGTGGTCGCTGATCACGCACTCCAGGTTGCAGGCCCGCCAGTCGGCCCCGTGAAAGAGCGGCAGCGTGTCGCCCCAGGGATGTTCAGGCGGGTTGTTGCGCAGGCGTTCATTGACCAGACGCCCGAGCATGACATCGCCCACGAGGAGGAGTTTGAGGTGGTGTTTCATTCAAGAAATCAGGAGCTCTGTGTCGTCATCATGCCCCGGCTCTCATCGCCGGCTCAGGAACGGGGGCCATGGCCAGCAGTTGCTTGACCTCCTCATCGGTGGTCTGCGAGAAGTCCTCGTACCACTGGCCCACGGCATGGAAGTCGGCGGGAACCATCAGCGCAATGAAGTCATCGACGAGCGGTCGCAGGGTCGAAAAGGCTTCAAACGAGGCGGTGGGCGCGGCGATGATGATCTGCTTGGGGTGATGCTGGCGCAGCGCCTGCACCGCTGCGCGCAGGGTGGAGCCGGTGGCGACACCGTCATCAACGAGGATGACCGTCTTGTCCCGCACATCAGGAGCACCGGTGCTGCCACGATAGGCCTGCTCGCGGCGCCGCAGCTCCCCGGCCTCCTTGTCAGCCGCCTTCTCCAAGTCGGCACGCGAAATTCCCAGCGCCTGCACCACGGACTCATGGATCACCTTCACCCCGCCGCTGGCGATGGCCCCCATCGCCAGCTCCTCATGGTTTGGCACGCCGAGCTTGCGCACCACCATCACATCCAGCGGCGCCTGCAATTTTCTTGCCACCTCCCAGGCGACAGGCACGCCGCCGCGCGGCAGGCCCAGAACAATCACGTCGGCGCGGTCGGCATACCTTTCGAGTGCGTCGGCAAGTCTCTGGCCGGCCTGCACGCGGTCCCTGAACACGGGCTCACTCATGGATGCCTCCCTCCTCTGTGGCCGGAGGCACCATGTGCCGGCAAAACCAGGCGGTGGCGAGCTGGGCCACCTGCTCCAGCCTGCCGGGCTCATCAAAGAGGTGGGTGGCGGCAGGCACGATGCGGTACTCCTTCTCGCAGCGCAGCTTTGCGAACGCGTCCTCGTTCAGCACCATGACCGTCTCGTCATAGCCGCCGACAATCAAAAGCGTGGGGCTCTTCACCCTGGGCAGCGCGTCTCCCGCAAGATCTGGGCGCCCTCCCCGCGACACGACGGCGGCGATCCGATCTCCCAGTTGCGCCGCCGCCATGAGCGCGGCGGCACCGCCTGTGCTGGCTCCGCAATAGCCGGTCTTGAGCCCCTTCGCCTCCGGTTGTTTCCACAGCCATTGGGTGGCGGCGACAAGGCGGCCGGCCAGCAGCGGGATGTCAAAGCGAAGGGAGAAAGCCACCGCGTCGCGCGGTTCTTCGACCGGGGCGAGCAGATCGAACAACAAGGTGCCGAAGCCCGCCTCGTGGAGGGTCTGGGCCAGGAACTGATTGCGCGGGCTGTGGCGGCTGCTGCCGCTGCCATGGGCAAACAGCACCACGCCGGCGGCGTCCTCCGGAAGGATGAAGTCGCCTTCCAACATCAGGTGCCCGACCGGAATGCGGACGGCTCTTGTCAGGCTTTCAACAGGGGTCTCGATGGCGGTTGACATGACTTTGTTGTTTCAATCCTGGTTCAATGGTGCGGCTGCTCGAAATGCGACTTGCTTGCGGGGCATGGGCTGCTGCCGGGTTTCTCAGATTGGGGCGGATGGAGCCGGGGGTGGCTGAGTCTGCAATCTGCAAGCCCCCCCGGGTCCACCGCCCCTCATCTGCACGTGGCGTGGGAGCGCCGCGTTCAAAGGCGGCAGGCGCTATTGCACCTTCACCTCAATGGCTTTGGGCTTGGCCTTTTCGTCCTTGGGCAGATGAATTTTCAGCGCGCCGTCCTTGAAGTCGGCGACCACCTTCTCACCGCTGACCCCTTCGGGCAGGGTGAAGCTGCGCAGGAAGCTGCCATAGGAGCGCTCGATGCGGTGGTACTTCTTGCCTTTCTCCTCTTTTTCGAACTTGCGCTCGCCGGAGATGGTCAGCTCGCCGTTTTCCACGCTGACCTTCACGTCCTCCTTCTTGAGCTCGGGCAGCTCGGCGGTGACGAGGTATTCCTTGTCATCCTCCGTGATGTCCACCAGCGGTGACCACTGGGTGATGGTCATGGATTCCGTGTCACCGTTGCCGGAAACCTGAGGGCGGCCGAAGAATTTTTCCAGCCGGTTCTCAAACGACGTGTTGAAGTCGCGGAAGGGATCCCAGACGGGAGCCCTGAAGGGATTGAGTGTGGATAGAGTGCTCATGGCATTGGGTTTGTGTGTTCGCAGGCGCTTCGGTTGGCTCATCCGGCTGGCCTGTCCGCCTGCTGACAGGCACCTCCGGAAAGGATTCTGAAATGAAATCGGTTCAACGGGCCTTCGCGGACTTCTTCGCGGCGGCCACAGGCGGGGCCTTTTCCGCGCCGCTGCCGGCGGCCTTGACCGTGCCTTTCGCCGGCAGCCGGGCGGGGCTGGCGGCCTCCTTGGGCTGCGACGGAGCCGCAGCCGCGGCGTGTATGGCCTTGCGCACCGCCTTGGCCGGCAGCGACCACAGGGCCTGGGCTTTCTGCATCTCCTTCTCCTCCGCCTCCAGCCAGAGATCAAGGGACTTGCCTGCGGGATGGCCCGCCTGCTCCCAGAGGTGGTAGGCGAGCATCTGGATTTCTTCGTGCTGTGGCGGCGTGGCTTGTTTCATCGGGGATCTTTTCATGATGGTGAAAGGATGGTGCATCATTCGTTGATACCGCCCCACTCCGAGGCGGAGTAGAAGTCGATGCCGAGCGGATGGTCGGAATGGCCTGCGGCCTCATTTTTCTGGCGAATGAGCCGGAGGATAAAATCGTGGTCCAGGCGCTGTTCGAAGTCCTTGTTGCACATGAACTCGGTCTGCCAGCGGCCGGCCAGTCGCTCCAGATGGGTGCATAGGGGCCCGGGCCGGGCGGCGTCTTCCGGTTCCTCATCATGCAGGGCGACCAGCACGGCCCGCCCCTCGCGCTGCTGCTGCAGGGCGGCGTCGAGCCAGCGGCGCACCTGGTCCGGCACGGGCTGCGTGTCCTGCTCCGCCGCGACGATGATCACATCTGCTGCCGCGGCCGCGCGAATGGACATGGCACGCAGGTCCATCCTTTCGAGCTTTTGAAAACTCCAGGTGTGCGCGCGGACCTCCCATTCCGAACCAAGCGAATGCTCCAGCCATTTCAACGCTTCACAGGCGCGGATGCCGGAGGCGAAGTCATCGTGAATGGCGACGATGGACAGAGGCGGGCAGGTGAAATGCCTGCGCATATGGGGGGATGGCCCTGTTGTCTGCATGACTCGATATTGCCGATTCCCGCCAGGCCTAACAATGGGGAGAGTCGCTCTTCGCGTCTCAGTAATCGGCTGAGACGCGACTGGCATTTGTCGTTCACGAGCAGACAGCCACAACTTCAACCGCCGCCTGCACCCCAAAAAAAAAGAGCGGAAACGGCTGCCCGTTCCCGCCTGCTGTGACATCAGGACCCTTGTCCGGACGGATCAATGATGGCCGTGATGCTCGTGCCGGCCGCCGTAGTAGTAGTGGCCGTTGTGGTAGTAGCGCCCACCGTAATAGCGGCCGTGCCAGAAGTAGCGCCCGGTCTCATAATTGCCGCCATAGTAGTACCGCCCGCCGTAGAAGTAAGCGTCGCCGACATAGCCGACGGGAAGCACAGGGTAAATGCCGACGCCCACAGGGACCACGGCGGCAGAACCTGCCGGAACCACGCAAGAACTCAGGGAAAGCCCGGCAATGGCGGCAAACAATAGCAGTTTCAGGGAAATTTTCATTTCAGTATTTGAGGTTGATGATCAGGGTTGCATGTCCAGCACACCTCATTCGGGAGGGCCCGCCCGGGCCGGGATGAATCCCGGTCCTTGCTGCCGGACGAAATGATATTAAGTGCGTGGAAACATCTCAAGGTGCGAAACCACACGAGCGTGACAATGGGGAGTAACGCTCTTCCCGTCTCGGTAACCGGCTGAGAGGAGGCGCGCAATTCCGGAGAAGGGCCGCCGCTCACGGCACCACGCGCACGGGCGTGCCGTTGTGGCGGCCGGAGCTGATATGGGTCTGCATCACCAGCCTGCCCCCCTGCCAGCCGCGCAGCTCCTGCTTGGAGAGGCTCACCTCCACCTCCTTGGCTCCGGCGGAAAGAACAAACTGATGGCGGCCATCCTTGACGGTGACCTGGCCGCTCTCCGCAGCCCCTTCGACCTGGGCGCCGGCCTTTTGCAGATCAGCCGTGCTCTCCAGTTCGGTGCCGTCGATCAGGCAGCGCAGCGAGCCTGGGGCCACGGCGGCATCATGCAAGCGGATGCACCGGCCCGATTCGTTGCGCTGCACCAGCCAATGGAGCGCCTGCGCAGCCTCGTCCAGCGGCAGGTAAAGGACCCCCGGGGTTGCGGCAAAGGTGACGGCTTCGAGCGGCGCGGCCGCGTGGGCGGTCGCAGCCAGGCAGCCGCACCCAACCAGGGTTGCAAGGCACCGGCCCACAGACCGGAGGAGAGCTGCAGGTGCCGGCCTCAAAAAGCTTCCCCCGTCCAGCGAACGGCATAGTGGACAAGCTCGGTCGCGTTCTTCAGTCCCAGCTTCTCACGGATGTGGGCGCGATGGGTGTCCACGGTTTTCAGGCTGATGCTCAGCTCAAGGGCAATCTGGTGGTTGTCCTTGCCCTGGCCGGTAAGGCGCAGCACCTCCAGCTCGCGATCGGTGAGCTTGCCCACGGCGGAGGTTCCTGCGGAGGCGGCGGAGCGGGGCCGCGACAGCGCATCGAGAATGGATGCGGCGGTGCGTTCGCTGGCGTACACCTGGCCGCTCAGGACCTTGACGATGGCCTCCATGATCTTGTCCGGCCCTTCCTGCTTCATGACATAGCCGCGCCCGCCTGCGCGCAGCACCCGCTCCGCATAGAGGGTCTCGTCGTGCATGGAAATGACCAGGACGGCCAGATCGGGCATCACGGCGTGAACGTCCTGCAGCAGCTCCAGCCCGCTCTTGCCGGGCAGGCCGATGTCCATCAGCACCAGGTCCGGGTTCAGCGTGGTGATGGCGTCAAAGGCCTGCCGGGCGTTGTCGGCCTCGCCGCAGACGACGACGCCCGGCACCTGGCCGGCAATTCTAATCAGTCCGTCACGAAAGACCGGATGGTCATCAACGACGAAGACTTTCTTTTCGGGCGCGCTTGCGTTTTTCCTGGCCATAAGAGAGTTCGGTGGAGGGTTGGGGACGGGTGGCGGGGATCGTGCAGGTGACGATGGTGCCGCTCTTGACCGCGTTGTTTTCAAAACTGAGTTTGCCGCCGATCATGTCGGCACGGTAATGCATGATGCGCAGGCCCATGCCCGTGTGCCCGGGGGCCGGTGCGCCAAGACCC
>CAINXC010000826.1 GCA_903854655.1 uncultured Verrucomicrobiota bacterium
CCTGCCCCTTGGTGTTTGCAGCTCTCCTGAGAGGGGCAAGGATGCTCCTGCCACCTTCCTTCAACGGCTCCAAAAAGTGGTAGGGGCATCCCTGCCCCTTGGTGTTTGCAGCTCTCCTGAGAGGGGCAAGGATGCCCCTGCCACCTTCCTTCAACGGCTTCAAAAAGTGGTAGGGGCATCCCTGCCCCTTGGTGTTTGCAGCTTTCCTGAGAGGGGCAAGGATGCCCCTGCCACCTTCCTTCAACGGCTTCAAAAAGTGGTAGGGGCATCCCCCTTTCAGCGCAGCGCCAGCCGGACGATTTCCTCGGTGCGCAGCACCGGCAGGGAGTAGTGGCCGTCGCCCTCCGTCCAGTGCGTCACCGCTTGCGGGATCATCGCGGCGACCTTCTGGGCGTAGGTCCAGGAGATGTTGCGGTCCGCCTTGCCGTGCCAGAAATGCACGGGCACGCGAATGGCGTGGAGGTCAAAGCCCCAGTCGCTCAGGAACAGGTCGCCGTCCGCCTGCACGCCCGCCATGCCCTGGCGCAGGCTTTCGCGGAAGCCGCCCATCATGATGCGGTGGGTTTCGACATTCCCCAGCACCTCGCGGTCCTGGGCGCTGAGCATGGCAATCGCCCAGTTCAGCGGCCACTGGTCGGGCCGCCGGTTCGACACCAGCGCACCGATGCCGAACACCGGGTTCAGCAGCCAGGGCAGGCGCCGCCGCAGCGCCAGCACGGCCCGATACGGCCAGAACATGTCCTGCATCCCCAGCAGCCGCAGCGGCGGCGCGCCGCAGATGACGTTGACGCTCAGCACCCGCTCCGGCAGCGCATGGGCGGTGGCCAGCGTGTACGGGCCGCCGCCGGAGACGCCGAAGACATGGAACTTCTCCCAGCCGAGGTGCTGCGCGAGCTCCATCAGCAGGGGCGGCCAGTCGAGCAGGCGGCGGCCCTCGTGAAAATCCGAGCAACCCATGCCCGGCCGATCCATCGCCACCACATGCAGCCCCTGGCGCCTGCCCACCCCGTCCATCAGCTCCCCTTGCAGCCGCGAACTGGGCCAGCCGTGAAAATAGAAGGCCGGTGCGCCCTGCGGGTCGCCATAGTGCTCAAAGGCCAGACGCCGGCCCGTGGAAAGAAGGATTTCT
Organism: uncultured Verrucomicrobiota bacterium; assembly: GCA_903854655.1. Classification (GTDB taxonomy): domain Bacteria; phylum Verrucomicrobiota; class Verrucomicrobiia; order Verrucomicrobiales; family Verrucomicrobiaceae; genus CAINXC01. The sequence goes on from CAINXC010000826.1 coordinate 1,130, forward strand.
GCCATGCCTTCACCAACGCGAGCCGCGCCACCGCACGCCAATTGATTCTCTCGATGATGCAGGGGGCGGGGATCAATGGAAGGAACATTGAGGGAAAGTGCAGACCACCCCCATCGCTTGACTCCGGTCAGGCAGTCCGCGATGTTAAACAAATGAAGACCATGTCCGTTGATGAAGCCCAGGCCAATCTGCCGAAGGCCTTGGAATGGGTGAGCCAGGGAGAGGAAGTTGATTTGGTGCGTGGAGATCGTTGCGTGGCGCGCTTGCTGCCAGGCGATGGACCACACGGGGCTGCCGAGTGGCCAGACTTCGCCCAAAGGCTCCGCCAGATCTATGGCGACACTGTTCTGCCTGGAAACATCGTGCTGGAGGAACGCGACAGCTACGACCGATGATCTACGCGGACTCAAGCGCCCTGGTGAGCCTTTATTCGCCGGACAACAATACCGCGTCGGCAGTAGTCCTCTTCACCGGCATCAGCCCACCGATTCTCTTTACACAACTGCATCAATTGGAAATCACCAACGCTCTCGAATTGCGCCAGTTCCGCCAACAGATCACCGCCCCGCAAGGCGCAGCCTCCGCCCAGGCGATCACCGCTGACCTGCTGTCCCGAACACTGAGGACCGTTTCCTTGAACTGGCCCCTGGTGTTTTCGTCCGCTCTCGCCCTTTCGAAGCGCCACAGCCGAGTCATGGGCACTCGCAGCCTCGACATTTTGTACGTCGCTGCAGCTCTTGAAACCGGCGCAAGGATGTTTATCACCTTTGACAAACGTCAGGCAGACCTCGCCAGAGCTGAAGGACTGCAAGTGCTGGGATCATAAGCGGCAAGGGAGGCCTGGTTGGAGAAGGAACATTGGCAGACCGGCCCAACCTCGTTTAGTCGTCAGCCCATGCCCCTGCTTGCCACCACCGAAGACACCCTTGATTGGGGGCGCGCGCTTGCCGCCTCGCTTCAGGCGGGTGATGTGGTCGCGCTCTGCGGCCAGCTTGGGGCGGGCAAGACGCATGTGGTGAAGGGGCTGCTGGCGGGACTGGGGTCGGAAGAGGACGTGACGAGCCCCACGTTCAGCCTGGTGCATGAGTATGGGCGCGCGCGGCTGCCGGTGTTTCACTTCGATTTCTACCGCATGAACTCCGAGGCCGAGCTGCTGAGCATCGGCTGGGATGAGTACCTGGACGAACCCGGCGTGGTGGTGGTGGAATGGGCCGACCTGTTCCCCGGCCTCATGCCGCCCGGCACGCAATGGTTTCAGCTTGAGGTCTTGCCTGAAGGCGGGCGGCGTGTTACGGCCCTGGCCCCGCCGAATTCATGAGCCACGCCATCCTCGCCATCGAACTCTCAACTCCCACCGGAAAGCTCGCCGTGGTTCAGGAGGGCAAAGTCCTGCACGAGAGCGCCTTCACCTCGAACCGCTCGCACAACTCCATGCTCTACACCCCGCTTGCACAGGCGCTGGAGGCGGCGGGCGGGGCGCTGGGCCTCATTGTCGTGGGCAGCGGCCCCGGCTCCTACACCGGCGTGCGCATCAGCATTGCCGCCGCCCATGGCGTGGCTTTGTCGAGGAATGTGCCGGTCATCGGCCTGCCATCGCTCTGCGCCTTGAGTGAATTGACTGACTACCACGTGACCGGCGATGCACGGCGGGGCAAGTTCTACACGATCCGCGTGATCCAGGGCTCACTCCAAGGCGAACTTGAACTGCACGACGAGGCCGGGCTGCGCGAATGGCATGCAAGGCACGCAGGCGAGCCCTGCTTCACCAGCGATGCAGCCGCGCCACTAAGCCTGCCCGGCGTGGTGGCCGCCCAGCCCAGCGCCGTCCTGCTCGCCCATCTGGCGGCGAAGCTGGCGCCAGAGGTCATCGCCGCGCTCGCGGGGCACTCGCTGGAGCCGGTTTACATCACCGAGGCGTTCATCACGACCAAGAAGAAAAAATAGGACACCCTATCAGCCCTTTGCCAGCAGCACCTCGTAGCCAAAGATCTCGCGGAACAGGTCGCATTTGGAGTTGATGGCGATCTGCTCGACCGTGGTGTCCTCGACATCGGGCGTCTGGATCACGAGTCGGTTGCCCTGGGGCTTGAGGACGATGGTCTTGATGCGCTGCGAGTGGCTGCGGTCGAGCGCATCGGCGATGCGCAGGATGGCGGCGAGCTTGAACACCACCATGCGCTCCTCGCGCGAGAGCTCGCTGAAGTGCGGGTGGTTGTGCTCGGGATTGTAGCGGCGGTGATAGCGCGCGAGCAGAGCTACCAGCGTGCGGTCCTCGGTGCTGATGCCGAACAGCTCCGTGTTCAGGATCAGGTACATGCTGTGCTTGTGATGCTCGCGGGCGCTGACGAACATGCCCACCTCGTGCAGGGCGGCGGCGGCGCGCAGCAGCATCTCGTGCTTCGGCGTGAGCCCATGCAGGTGGCGCAGCTCGCGGAAGAGCTGCTGAGCCAGGTTCATGACGTGCTCGGCGTGCTTGCGGTCGATCTTGAACTTTTTGCCCACCTCCCAGGCGGAGGAGATCACCTCCTCCTGGAAAGTCGCGGTGAGCACGTTCTCGGCCATCAGGTCCAGCAGCATGTCGCTCTGGAAATCGCGCGCCGGCACGTGGATGTTTTCATCCTGGAAGCGACGGGCGAGCGCCAGATTCGTCTGCAAGGCCGGGATGATGCCCTCGCTGCCGGTGTAGTGCACGTGCAGGCGGCGCACCAGCCCGTCGGGCGAAAGCAGGGCCAGCTCCTCGGTGAGCGAGGCAAGCTGGCGCTCGTTGATCACGCGCGCGCCTTGAACCGGCTCCACAAGCAGGGCGGCCGCGCTCTGGATTTCCGCGCCGATGGCGACGTGATAATCCACGGTGAGGCCGGAGAAATCCTGCGCCAGGTGGTCCACCACGCCTTTGATCTGCTCCTCCAGATGCGCGAGCTTGCGCGGATTCTCCGTATCCTCCATCGCGGCGACGGCTTCGCGGGCACGGAAAATGCCCAGGCGGTAGCTGGTGTAGGCGGCGATGCGGCCTTTCTTGAAATACAGGGCTCGCGTGTTGCCGGGGCCGATGTGGGACACCAGCGTGTGCTTCTCCGCCAGCTTGGGGTTCTGCCTGATGAGCCGCACCGCCGCCAGGTAGATGAGGCGGGTCATGTCGCCTTCGTCGAGCAAATGCACCTCGCAGCCGGAGGCCACCTGAAGGCGGTTGAGGAAGATCTCGGGATTGGTGGCCTCGCTGAGAATGTTGGTGGTGTGCAGGCGCACCGTGCCGGGAGCGATGCCGTATTCCTGAATGGACTTCATGAAGTCCCGCAAAATGTGCGCCGCCTGCTCCATGGTGGAGCGCGAGATGGTGCCGGTGCGGAAGATGTCGCGCACCACCGGCAGCGCCTTGTCCAGGTGCTCAAGGGCCACCACCTCGCCGCTCGCCGCCCGCTCGCCGATGATGCAGGACATGGAGGCCGCCCCCATGTAAATCACGGCGGTTTCCGTGCCCGTAAGGGCCCTGGTCATGTGGCCTCCGGGTTCCATCAGACGGCTCCAAACTCCCTGAGATAAGCCACCGCGCCAATGGTCACGGCGTTGCCACCGAGCTTGGCAATGGAGAATCGCACACCCCTGACCAGCTCCGGCATGGCGTAGCGTGCAACCTCCTCCTTGAGCAGGTTCAAATACAGCGAGGGCAGCTCCTCCACGAGGCCGCCGCCCAGGGTGATGTGGTCAGGGGCGAACAGATTGACCACGATGCCCACGCCCATGCCGAGATAGCGGATGGAGTTGCGGAACATGATCATGGCCGACTCATCGCCCGCCTTGAAGGAGCCGGCCAGGGCCTTGCTCTTCATCTCGCGCAGAGCGCCCTGGGTTTTCTTGTCCAGCTCGGGCGCCTGCCCGCGATAGCAGGCCACGCCCGCCGCCGAAGCCAGCGCCAGACGGCTGGTGAGGTCCTCCAGGATCACCGCGCCGAACTCCGGCGAACTGAGATGGGTGCCCGGCAGGTAAATGTTGCCCAGCTCCATGCAGGAGATGGTCTTGCCGCGCACCAGCTTGCCATCGTACACAAATCCTGCGCCCAGCCCGGTGCCGGGGAACACCGCCAGCAGCGAACGCGCACCGACGCCCGCGCCCTGCTTGAACTCGCCGTAGGTGCCGGCATCCACATCATTGAGCACGGCCACCGGCGCCTTGAAGGCCGTTTGCAGCAG
>CAINXC010000827.1 GCA_903854655.1 uncultured Verrucomicrobiota bacterium
CTGGGTGCTGGGCCTGCGCAACAGCCACGACAAGACGTTCCCGGCCGGGATCGTCGCGGGCTCCTCGGTGTTTTGCTGCGACAATCTCGCGTTCAGCGGCGAGGTGAAACTGGCGCGCAAACACACGCGGTTCATCCTGCGCGACCTGCCGCAACTGGTGCAGGGCGCGGTGGGCAGGTTGATGGAGCGCTGGCATCACCAGGACCAGCGCATCGCCAGCTACAAGCAGACCGATCTTGTGGACCGCTCCGCCCACGACCTGGTGGTGCGGGCGCTGGATGTGGGGGTGTGCTGCAACCGCCACATCCCGCTGGTGCTCCACGAGTGGCGCAGGCCGCGCCACGAGGAGTTCGCACCGCGCAACGTGTGGAGCCTGTTCAATGCGTTCACTGAGACGCTGAAGGGCAACCTCATCGAACTGCCGCGCCGCACGGAGGCGCTGCACGGCCTGCTCGACAACCACGTCGGGTTGAACTGAGAAAAGGAGAAGGGGTTCCTGGGGCGCGTCGAGCGCCCTGGGGACCTTTTCTTTAGCTAACAGGCAATGCTGGGGGGCGAGTTCGGAGGCTCTCCCCTGCTAAGCACGCACATGCCGGCTTGTTGCAAGGGCCATTGATTCCGCTCAATCTGGTAGAGATGTCCAAAAAGTTCCAGCCAAGGAGATTTTCTTGTCATGGCCCGCCTGGATCCGGGTAATGTTCATTTGGACAGCTGTACTCTGTGTTTCCCACGAATTAATGTGTCATTATATCCCCGTATGCTTCTAGTGAACCCTCCTTGCATTCCAGGTACTGACTTCTCCCCGGATGGCATCCAGATCGGATCAGTTTTGAGAAGGCCGAGACCTTGGGCTTCCTGTAGTCGATGGAGTGAAATCCATTCTGGCGCTCTTGGGTCGCTCAAAGTAACGCGATGAAAGATTTCTGGGCCAAAACCATAGTTGACCAGCAACCGGGGATCTCGGTACGGGATCATTGTATCAATGTGGGCTGCGTGGCAGAAGCATTGTTGAAGTGCGCAGGCAAGACTCTGCGGACCTTGTTGCCTGCGGGATCCCAAACTTTGGCTGCGTTGCATGATGTGGGAAAAATCAGCACGGGGTTTCAGTCAAAGTGTGCGGCTTGGCTGGAGCAGGCGAAGCTGGCGGAAGTTGCCGCACGCCAGCGATGGAAAGAAGGTTCGGAGTCGGATCACGCGCGGGTCAGCCAGTTCTATTTGGAGCAGGTGTTGGAGCCTTTGGGCCTTGAGCGCTGGGCAGTCGCGGTGGGCGTGCATCACGGGCGGATTCAAGGGAAAGACCTGTCGCCCTTGGACATCATCCCCGAACAAGAGCCAGCGATGAATGCCGCGCGTGACTCGTTGCTCGCAGAACTCGCCAGCATCTTCGGCGCGCTGCCAACTGACCCACCGCACAAGAAGCTGCATGATCTCTGGTGCTTGGCGGGTTTGATCTCCGTGGCGGATTGGATCGGCTCCAACGAAGACTTCTTCCCGGCGGCCCATGGCGTGAGTCTGGACAGGAGCCGCGAGCTGGCGGGCGAAGCATTGACAAACATTCGTTGGAACACCGGGCGAATGCATGATGCCACGTTTGCCAGGCTGTTCGACAACTACACGCCCAAGCCCTTGCAGGCGGCAATGCGCGAACACGCCACCGCGCCGGGCTTGTTCATCGTCGAAGGTCCGATGGGCTGTGGCAAGACGGAGGCCGCGCTCTGGGCGGCGCACCGGCTTATCGTAACCGGCGCGAACGATGGGCTGTATTTTGCCCTGCCCACGCAGGTGACGAGCAATCGCATTCATCAGCGCGTGGCACCGTTTCTGATGGCGGCGCTCGATGATGTGGCAAATTTCAGGCTCGCGCATTCAGCATCATGGTTGGAGGACAAACAGACCTGGCTCCTGCACCCATCGGACACCACTGACGCTAACGTGGCACAGCATGTGCGCGAAGGGCGCTCATGGTTCGCTTCGTCGAAGCACGCCATGCTGGCGCGCTACGGGGTCGGCACGGTAGATCAGGCCTTGCAGGGTGTGGTGGCGGTGAAGCATTTCTTTGTGCGTCGCTTCGGCCTGGCGGGCAAGGTCGTGGTGCTGGATGAGGTCCACAGCTACGATGTCTATACCGGCACGCTCATCACCCAGCTCATTGCGGAACTGCTGGTCCTGGGTTGCACCGTGATCGTGCTTTCGGCGACGCTGACGGTCGCGCGGCGACAGGAGCTTGTGGAGGCCGCAGGCGGTGATGCTTCACAGGCTGCGTCAGTGGACTACCCGCTGGTTACAGTGGTGAAGGCTGGTGCTGCGCCTGTGGAGGTGCCGTTCGAGAAAACTGCGCCGCGCACGGTGAAGCTGTGCAACGTGTCGATGACGGATGATGAAGTGCTGTCGGAATGCATCGAACGTGCGGAGTCCGGGCAGCATGTGCTGTATCTGCGCAACACCGTGGTCCAGGCACAGGACACGTGCCGCAAGGCCTGTGGAGGTGTGCGCGCCGAGCGTACGGAGGTGGGTCTCTTGCACAGCCGCTTCCCGTTCTTCCGTCGGCAGGAACTCGAAACGTATTGGCTTAGGCGCATTGGCAAACAGCGCGACAATGATGGCAAAGGCTCGCTGCTCATTGCAACACAGGTGGTGGAGCAGAGCGTGGACATTGACTTGGATTTCATCGTCTCCGAACTCGCTCCTACGGACATGCTGCTTCAGCGCATGGGGCGGTTGTGGCGGCATGAGCGCCAGGACCGGCTCGCAAGTGAACCGGAGTTTTGGATCAATGCGCCGGTCGTAGATCGTGAGGCAGGTGCGAAGACGTTGAGCAAAGCCTTCGGCAAGTCCGGCCTCGTCTATGCACCTTATGTCCTCTTGCGCACGGCTGAGGTATTCGCACAGCGCGAGTCGATTTCATTGCCCGATGACATTCGCAGCGTGCTGGAGCAGACGTATGCGGAGCGAGGAGCAGCGGATGAGCCTGTGGCGTGGCGGGAATTGTGCGCCGAAGTTGAAGCCGTTCGCGAAAGTCTCGCTGGTGAAGCCGCTGCGGCAATGCGAGTGCTCAACCGGCAATCCGAGGATGACAACAAGGAGCGTCTCACTCGCCGCAAAGGCGCGCCCACGCGTGATGTGGTGCTGCTCAAACGCTGCGAGCTGATCACCCGGGATACCTGGCAGCTCACGATGCTGGACACCACCACCGTCACTGCCTCCGCTTATAACTGGAGCATCGAAGTGGCGCGTGCAATTCACCGCAATCTCGCGCGCGCCCCGCTCTACACCGTACCGGGCCAGGAGATGCCGCTTTGGCTCAGGCTGCATACCCATGGTCAAAGCTTCTGGGCGCTCGTTGCCGACGACGGTGCCTGCGAATTCCGCGATGCCGAAGGCCCCTCGCCTCTTGCCTATCATCCCACCTTTGGCCTGCACACGCTGACCGCACAACCGCAACCCTGCTACACCGAAGACGACGATGAATGGGATTGAACCAAATCATCGCACATCCCCACACGGGTGGGGAGAACGCCAAAGCGCCCGGGTCCGTCGGACCATCCCCACAGGATCTGGGGAGAGAGTCAGTTTCCAGCATACTTCAGATTCCCAAAGGCGAAAAAATGATCTTCAGTCCAAAGGTCCTAAAGCACTAGGTTCCGTCTTTGATGAAAATTATTGACCTCCAGGTTATGCCATGTAGTCATTACGTCACCCAGAAAAAGCGCCCCGTTCGCAGGAACGAACGGGGCGCGGCACTGGCGGGGGTGATGTGGCCTTCTTCAACAATTTCGCACTGTCTGAATCCGGGTTCGATTCCCGGCACCTCCAAAACTTCCCAACAAGTACGATGAATATTACCGAAACAATCGTCCCAGGCAACCAGGATGTGAATCTTGTCCGCTGGCCTTGGATTCCGATCATCGGAGCCGATGGCAGGCAACAGACCGTCTCGTTGCAGGAGGCATTCACCTCGGCACATGAAATCCGTGATCTGAGTGTGAAGCCGCACGAGAGGATCGCGTTGATGCGCCTCTTGATTTGCATCACCCAGGCCGCGCTTGATGGGCCGGAGGATCATCGCGAGTGGAAGACTTGTCGCGATGCCATCCAGCCGAAGGTGAAGCTCTATCTTGAGAAGTGGGCGAAGGCGTTTGAGCTTTTCGGCGATGGCCAGCGCTTTTTGCAGGTGCCGGGATTGAAGGCGGCAAAAGAGGAGGGTGAAGGCAGTCCGGCGACCAAGCTCGATCTGACGCTCGCCTCAGGAAACAACGCGTCGCTGTTCGACAATGCCGCAGGCATCCCACGCGCCGTTACACCTCAGCGTCTGGCGCTGACCTTGCTCGCGTTCCAGTGCTTCTCCCCGGGTGGACGCATTGGCGTGGCGAAATGGAATGCCGCGGACACGCCGGGCAATGGTTCGTCCAATCATTCGCCCTGCACACCCTCAAGCATGCTGCACACTTACCTCCAGGGAGTGTCGCTGTTGGAGACGATTCATCACAATCTGCTCAGCAAGGAGGATGGAAGCAATCTCGGTCCCAAAGGTTGGGGCTGCCCGGTCTGGGAGAAACCCGTGTCTACAGCGACTGATAGAGACCCGATTGCGAATGCGACGGGTAGTTATCTCGGCCGCCTGGTGCCAATGAGCCGGGCGATCCGATTGGACATCGAAGGGCGGCAGATGATCCTCGCCAATGGCCTGGACTATCCTTTGGCACCTGTCTTCCGCGAGCCAGCGGCAACAATGGTGCAGCGCGAGGATGGGCCTGCGGTATTGGGCGTCACACTGGGGCGCAGCATCTGGCGCCAACTCGCGGCGGTGACTGTGAAACGCCGTGCGAAGTCGGACTCGGTTTCCGGGCCGCTGGTGCTGGACAAGTTTGATAGCATGCGCGACTGCACCCTGTGGATAGGCGCACTGGCCACGGACAAGGCAAAGATCGAGGATGTGGTTGAAGCCGCATATGACATTCCCGCAGGCATGTTCGCCGATGCAGGCCGCAAGCTCTATGAGAACGGGGTGGCGCTGGCGGACCAATGGGCAGAAGGCCTGTCCAAGAGCGTGAAGGCGTATGCCTCCACACTAAAACTTGAGCCGGTGCCCTATGAGCGCGCACGGCAATATTTCTGGACGGCGGTGGAACAGCACGTGCCTGTGTTGCTGAAACTGACCGATGAGCCTGAGACGGCAGGTGACTTGAAGACATCGCCATGGGGCGAGAAAGTGAAACAGGCGGCGGCGGCTGCCTTTGAATTCGCCTGTCCGCACGGAAACCCACGGCAGATCCAGGCTCATGCCGTGGGTTTGCAGCAACTGTTCCTGCCAAAGCCGAAAGACCCGAACGCACCCGCGAAGAAGAGCGCCAAAACCAAGATCAAATCATGAGCACCACGAACGAACCCACCACCCACGCAGGGCGATTCCTCGCCAAGCTGCGCAAGATCGCCAATGATCGTGGCAAGATGGCAGCTCTCCGCCGGGGCGCCAGCGAAGCCACGCAACGGCAGGCATGGCCGGTCATCGCCCTTTTGGGTGAAGACATCGGGAACTTCGCCGCCTGCACCGTGGGCGCGTTCTTCGCCGAGCACCCGGAGGATGAAAACAAGTCCTGGAGCTTCGGCACCACGTGTCGGCGGATTGCCTTGGAGGGTGTCACCGGCTACGACATTCCCGACAGCTTTGACAAGCGCTTCCGGCGTTTGCTGGCCTGCGACACGGCTGTTGAAGTGGCCGCCCAGTTCAAGGCTTGGGTCCGCTTTGCAAAAACCAAAGGAATCCGGGTGAACTACGAACAGATGTTCTGGGACTTGGATGGTTGGGAGAAGCGCTCCGATGACATCAAGCTGCAATGGGCGCGAGGCTTCTGGCCTGCACGCAAAGAGACCAACGAGGAATCCGCCACCCAGGAGGCTGCAGCATGAGCCACCTCACCCAAATTCTTGTGCCGTATGAGCTGGCGGTCCGTCAGCTCAAGATCCGCGACAGCTATGACTGGCATCAGCGGGTGTGGCAGGCCTTCAAAGGCCGCGATGGCGAGCAGCGTGATTTTCTCAGCCGGGTGGACGAAGCTGATGAAGCCTACCGGCTGCTCATTGTTTCGCCCGCAGCCCCCACCAAGCCAGACTGGTGCCCTACTGATTGCTTCAAGACGAAGCCGATACCGGACGACTTCTTCGCGGCCGGGCAGTTCCGTTTCAGTGTGCTGGCCAATCCCACCCGCAAGCTGGTTGTGCGCAACGAAGCGGGCGAGCGCAAGAAGAACGGCAGACGCATCGCCCTGACCAAGCGTGAAGACCTCATCGCTTGGATACAGAGGAAGGCCGAGGCTGGCGGCTTCGACATCGGCGATCCCGAAGGCCTGCGCACCATCCCCAAGCCCCGCAGCTACTTCCAGAAGGGGGCCATGCAGGGAGTGCATTTCGCCATCGAGTTTCAGGGCCTGCTCACTGTCACGGATCCAGCTCTGTTTCGCGCCACCTTCACCAGCGGCATCGGCAGTGCCAAGGCCTTCGGCTTTGGCCAGCTGGCGCTGGCTCCTTGTTGAACAATTCAGCTCCAGTCACTCGCAACGCGATCCTTGATCTACCCTTCTTCTCCTCATTTCACATCCCATCATGAAACTCATCGAACTCCACATCCTCCAATCTTTCCCCGTCTCCTGCCTCAACCGCGATGATGTCGGCGCTCCCAAGTCCGCCACCTTCGGCGGCGTGCCGCGCGCCCGCCTGTCCAGCCAGTGCCTCAAGCGCGCCATTCGGGAATACGCCCAGGACAACCTTCCGGAGGCCCGGTTTGGCGGGCATCGCACCAAACTCATCGTGCAGCCATTGGCCGATGCTCTCGAAAAGAACGGACTGGATGCTCTTGCCGCCATGGAACACGCGAGCAACATTGCCGACAAGCTCGCCAAACTGGATGCCAAATCCGTAAAGGACGGGGAAGTACCCCAGGTCGGAACTCTGACCTTTCTAGCTCCAGGTGAACTCGAAGGCATCGCGGCAAAGGTTGCCGAGTTGGTGAAGGCCAGCCCCAAGGCGAAGGATTATGAGAAGAAGCTGGATCAGTTCGCCAAGGATGCCGGGTTGATGGATGGTGCGGACATCGCCCTGTTTGGCCGCATGGCGGCCTCCATGCCTTCCCTCACGCTCGAAGGGGCGGCGATGTTCAGCCACGCCCTCTCCACCCACAAGACGGAGAACGATCTCGATTTCTTCTCCGCTGTGGATGATCGCAAGCCCAAGGGCGATGACGCTGGCGCGGGCATGATTGGTACCCTGGAGTTCAACGCGGCGGTCTATTATCGCTATGCCGCAGTGAACCTGGACCTGCTGTTTGATGCGGACCATCTCGCCAAGCTCACCACGGATGAACGCAAAAAGGTGCTTGCCGCCTTCATCAAGGCAACCCTCCTGGCTGTGCCCGGCGCGCGCAAGAATTCCATGAACGCCAGTGTGCCGCCCTCCTTCGTGCTCGGCATTTACAAGGACGCCGGCCAGCCAGTACAGTTGATCAATGCCTTTGAAGCACCCGTGCGGGGCGCGGGGCTGGTGGCTGCCTCGCGCAAGGCCTTGGAAGAGCATCATGCATCGCTGAAAACCACCTGGGACATCGCCACCACTGAAGAAGTGACCGTGCCGGATGCACCCCTCTCCACCCTGATCGAAAAACTCACCAGCCATGTCAAGTAAAGCCTGCCTCGCCCTTCTCCTGGACGGGCCCATGCAAAGCTGGGGCTTCGCCTCGCGCTTCACGCGCCGTACCACCGCGCTGCATCCTACCAAAAGCGGCGTAATTGGCCTGCTCGCGGCAGCGATGGGTGTGGACAAGCACGGCCTGGACGAAGCGGCGCAGGTTGCGCGGCTTGCCACCCTGGAATGCACGATCATCACGCTGCCCAAGCAGCGAAGCGGGCGTGAGCTGCCCATCCTTCGTCTCAATGATTATCACACCATCGGCGGTGGCTATGACAAGGGCACCGACTGGATGAAGAAGCCCCGCGCGGCCAGCGGTGCCACGTTGGAGACAGTCCTGAGCGAACGCCACTACCTCCTTGATGCACGCTTCGGCGTGCTGTTGGAAGGCGAACGTGACTGGTTGGAGCAGGTGGCAGGCAGGCTGCGCGATCCAGTATGGGGCTTGTGGCTGGGCCGCAAATGTTGCATTCCCGCGAGCCCGCTGCTCGTGGGCGTGGCAAGTGATGTCGAAGCCGCCTGGCTCCTGCTGCTCAAGGCCGCCCATCTGGATGCGGCGATCCCGATCACGCAGTTTGACCGTGTCATCGAAGGAAAGGATGCAGAGGGACTTGATGGGGAGTGGCTGAATGATACACCCCTCGCTTTTGGTGCGCCCATTGGAGAACGCCATGCGCCAAGGCGCATCCGCCAGATCAGGAGAAAATAACATGCCCATCTTCGAGCGACCGCCCATTGAGACCCTGGCTCCGGCGAAGGACCGGTGGACGCCGCTATACCTGGAGCATGGGCGGCTGGAGGTGGACGACTCCTCGGTGAAATGGGTCGGCGGGGACCGGATGGTGTGCCGCATCCCCATCGCCACGGTTTCCGCCCTGATTCTCGGGCCAGGCACCACACTCACCCATGCCGCAATCAAGGCCTGCGCTGATTGCAACACTCCGTTATTCTGGATGGGTGCGGACGGACTGCGCTTCTACAGTTATGGAATCCAACCCAACCATGACAACAGCATGGCGCGTCTCCATGCGGAGGCCTGGGCCAGCAAGAAACGCCGCGAGGACATTGCGCGCCAGATGTTCCGATTCCGCTTCGAGGATGTCGAGGTCAGTTCCTCCACCGTCCAGCAGTTGCGTGGCATGGAGGGGCGCCGAGTCAAGTTCACCTATGAACGCCTCGGTCTCCAATACGGCGTCACCTGGAAAGGGCGCGACTACAACCCGCAGAAGTGGGACCTGGCCGATGGCATCAACCGCGCGCTGTCCGCCGCCAATGCCAGTCTCTACGCCCTCACCTCCGCCGTGTGCCTGAGCATGGGATTCATCCCGCAACTCGGCTTCGTGCACGATGCGGGCACACTTCCTTTTATCTACGACGTGGCGGATCTCTACAAGCACGAGACGAGCTGGCCCGCCGCCTTCCAGGCCATTCAGCAGGACCCGAAGGACGACGGCACCCTGGCCCGTCAGTTTTTAAAGGAGAAGGTCGAACAAGTGAAACTTTTGCAGCGCATGCCGCGAGACCTAGGCAAATTGTTCGACAATCCCACGCCGCTGGTATGACCGTAATCGTCGCCAATGACACGCCCGATGCGATCCGTGGGATGTTGAAACGCTGGTTCATCGAGCCGCGACCCAATGTGTTCGTCGGCACGCTCAACACCCGCACCCACGCCAAAGTGGTCGAGTACGTGTCTCGCAACAGTCCGCCAGACTTCGGAATGCTGATCATTTCCAGCAATGGCAATTGCCAGGGGTATCAAGTGGAGCGCCTGGGCCCCTGCGGCTGTACCGGTCGCAAGCCGGTCGTCGTCAGTGGTATCTCCCTGGTGGCGGAAGCCTGGATCGAAGCCGAAAATCACCCGTTTTAATCCGGGCTGAAGGCGGTTTGTTCTGGTATTTGTAAGCTGGAACGCTTGATTTGACGAGGGTTCTCCCCACCCGCGTGGGGATGGTCCGATGCAATTGAAGTACTGGAACATGTTCAGGGCGTTCTCCCCACCCGCGTGGGGATGGTCCGCCACCAAGGCCGAGTTAAAGAAGGCCGGCAAGGTTCTCCCCACCCGCGTGGGGATGGTCCGGGCGGCTCCCTGCTGCACCGCGCCTGGCAGGCGTTCTCCCCACCCGCGTGGGGATGGTCC
>CAINXC010000828.1 GCA_903854655.1 uncultured Verrucomicrobiota bacterium
CACTGCTCGAGAAGGAGCCCGGTCGCGAAGGGACTCGCGGACTACTCCGAGCACTCCAGCCGCTACACCCAGCCGCGCGCCTTGTACGTCCACCAGCCGATGGTTTCGTAAATCCAGGTGCCAAGGAAGTCCAGCGCGCCGGTGGCGGGCATGTGCACCCATTCCCGCACGTGATCCTTGCCAGCCACATCGGTGTGGAAAGCGCAGGCCACAGGAACCACCTCCAGGCCGGTGGTCTTGCGAAACACGCCCAGCGCCCGGTGCATGTGCGAGGCGCTGGTGACGAGAATGATCTTCTTCCAGCCGTGCAGCTTCGCCTTCTCTGCGAACATGAGGGCCTCGTCGCGGGTGTTGCGGCAGATGCCGAGGTCATCCACAGGCACGGAGACGAGCTGCCAGCGCTCGATCCAGTGGCGGACCGCAGTGGATTCACTCAGCTTGGGCCCATCGCCTGGATCGGCGTATCCGCCACCCAGCATCAGGAAAGGTGCCCTTCCCTCGCGTATGAGCTCGATGGCTGTGGTGATCCGGTTGGAGTCTCCCTCCATGCCCACCCCGATGATTTCAGCGGGATTGGGGGTAACGCCACCGCCCAGGCAGACCACTGCATCACAAACAGGCAGGGAACTCCATTGCGACGGCACGGTGGCCCACTCGCGCTCGATGCTGGCCAGCATCCGGTCGCTCAGGGCTGTGCAGGTGGTGAGCACCAGTGTGAGCCAGATCAAACCACTGAAGATCGCCAGCCCGCGCTGCCGTCGCCGGATCAGAAGCACTGTCAGCACTGCCAATCCCAGCACCACCAAGGACAGCGGCTCCAGGAGGTGAAACAGCGGTTTGAGGAGGAAGTGCATGAGGAGAGAGTGGGTGAGTGCCTAGTGCTCAGTGCGGAGTAGAGAACTAGCAGCCAGGACTGAGCACTAGGCACTCCGTACTTTTCTCTTCTTTGCCCTCGCAAACAGGGGGGCCCTCGAGGGCAACTCCGACTTACGTCTTCATCCCTTCCTGGCGCAGGAAGTTCTCCACCCAGGTGATGTCGTAGTTGCCGTTCTGGAAATCGCTGGTGGTGATGATCTTGCTCTGAAGGGGGATCGTGGTCTTGATGCCTTCGATCATGAACTCGCCCAAGGCACGGCGCATGCGCTTGATGGCGATGTCGCGGGTGGCGCCGGTGACGATGAGCTTGGCGATCATCGAGTCATAATACGGCGGCACTTCGTAGCCCGAATAGACGTGCGTATCGACGCGCACGCCGCGTCCGCCGGAGGCGTACCAAAGGGTGATGCGGCCCGGGCTGGGTGCGAAGTTGCGGGCGGGATCTTCCGCGTTGATGCGGCACTCGATAGCGTGCGCGCGCGGGGTGTTCTTGATCACGTGCTCGGAAATGGGCAGGCCGGCGGCGATGCGGATCTGCTCCTTGATGAGGTCGCAGCCGTACACTTCCTCGGTGATGGGATGCTCCACCTGGATGCGGGTGTTCATCTCCATGAAGTAGAAATTTTTGCAGTCGTTATCGACGAGGAACTCGATCGTGCCGCAGTTCTCGTAGCCGATCTCCTTGCAGAGCTTCACCGTCGCATCGCCCATGATCTTGCGCATCTCCGGCGTGATTTTCGGCGATGGGCACTCCTCGATGATCTTCTGGTTGCGGCGCTGCATGGAGCAGTCGCGCTCGCCCAGGTGAACGACATTGCCGTGGCTGTCGGCCACGACCTGGAATTCGATGTGGTGGGGCCGTTCGACCAGCTTTTCCATGTACAGGCTGCCGTCGCCAAAGCACTTCAGGGCTTCCTGGCTGGCCTGCTGGTACATGGAACGCAGGGTGGCCTCGTTCAGCACCGGGCGCATGCCGCGACCGCCGCCGCCGGCCGTGGCCTTGATCATGACGGGATAGCCGATTTTATTGGCGATCTCAAAGGCCTGCTCCTCGCTTTCGATGATGCCATCGGAGCCGGGGGTGATCGGAATGCCAAACTTCAGCGCGGTGGCGCGGGCGCTGTTCTTGTCGCCCATCAGGGTGATCACTTCGGGCGAGGGGCCGATGAACTTGATTTTGCACTCGCGGCAGATCTCTGCGAACTCCGCGCGCTCGGAAAGGAATCCGTAGCCGGGGTGAATGGCGTCCACATTGGCAATCTCCGCCGCAGCAATGATGCGCGACATCTTGAGGTAGCTCTCGGAGCTGGGTCCGGGGCCGATGCAAATGGCCTCGTCGGCCTGGTGCACATGCATCGAATCGACGTCAGCCTCGGAGTAAACGGCGACGGTCTTGACATCGAGCTCCTTGCAGGCGCGGATGATGCGGAGGGCGATCTCGCCACGATTGGCTACGAGGATTTTCTTGAACATGAAGGCGGAAGACAAAAAAGGGGCTGGGGAGGACGGTGGGGGCGGGCGCAAGGGCTTCTGGCCCTCGATCCCTGCCCGCCTGCTCACTTGAGCTGGAACAAGGGCTGCCCGTACTGCACGGGCTTGCCGTCTTCGGCGACGACACGGGCGACGGTGCCGCTGGTCTCCGCCTTGATTTCATTCATGACCTTCATCGCTTCGATGATGCAGACGACCCTGCCGACTTCGACGTGGTCACCCACGCTGACGAAGGGTTTTTCACCGGGCGTGGAGGCGCGGTAGAAGGTCCCTACCATGGGGGAGGTGATCGAGGGGCCGGCAGGCTCCTCCTTCACCACCACAGCGGCGGGAGCTGGAGCGGGGGCTGCAAGGGCCGCATGCTGGGGCTGGTGGCTGCCCGCGCTGTGGATGACCTGCGGTTGCGATCCGCCGCTGAACCCGGCGGGCAGTGAGGACAGCAAGTCCTTGAGGGCTTCCATGTCATGGCCGCGGCGGAGCTGGATGCTGGTGCCTTCACGCTCGTACTGGAAGAACGAAATCTCGTTCTTCGACATCAGGTCCACGATTTCTTTGATCTCTTTTAGGTCCATGTTGGAGCCTTGGTTGTCGGTTGTTGATTTTTTGGCGGCCATTATGACCGAATCCTGAAACGGGATGGCCCCGAAGGCAAGGGCAAAGGCGGGCACCTTGGGGCGCTCTGGCCGCCCATTTGCACGCTTGGACTTGTTCCGGGGGCAATGCTCGGCTTTGCTGTCGCCCGCAGCACCTCAACCCGCCCACCGAATCACCACCGTTGAAAGACACTCTCGAAGACATCGAAAATTTCATCATCGACGTCATCCTGCACAACAAGCGCGGGTTTCGTGCGTGGGTGGCCCGCTGGGTGTTTTTCGCCCTGTCCAAGCTGTATGCCTCGGTGGTGATGCTGCGCCTGTGGCTGTACCGGGAACGTTACATTCACGATCATCACCTGGGCGTGCCGGTGATCAGCATCGGCAACTTGACCGTCGGCGGCACGGGCAAAACGCCGGTGGTGGAGCTTTTCGCCCGCACCCTGCGCGACAAAGGCCGCGCCGTGGCCATCCTCAGCCGGGGCTACAAGAGCAAGCGCACGGTTCGCCCCCGCCTCTGGAAGCGCTGGGCGGCGACCTTTCACCTCATCGAAAAGCCGCCGGAACCACCGCCTCGCGTGGTGTCCGACGGGAAAAAAGTGCTGCTCGACTCCTACACCGCCGGAGATGAGCCGTGGATGCTGGCGAACAACCTTCCCGGCGTGCCGGTGGTGGTGGACAAAAACCGCGTCAAAGCCGGCCGCCATGCCATCGACGTGTTCGCCAGCGACGTGCTGCTGCTGGACGACGGCATGCAGTACCTCAAACTCAAGCACCGGCTGGACATTGTGCTGGTGGACCGCACCGCGCCCTTTGGCAACGGCCACATGCTGCCGCGCGGCACGCTGCGCGAACCGGCGCAGCATTTGAAGCGCGCCAGCTACATCTTCATCACCAAGAGCGACGAGACGCCTAACACCGACCTGATCACCGAAATCCGCCGCTACAACCGCGACGCCGAGATCGTGGAGTGCCGCCACCGCCCCATGCATTTCCAGCACATGCAATCCGGCGAGCGCATGCCCATCACTGATTTGAAAGGCAAGTACGTGGGTTCCCTGTCGGGCATTGCGGTGCCGGAAAGCTTCGAGAAAGGTCTGCGCCAGCTCGGCGCGAAGGTGGAGGCCACCGCGCGCTTTGCCGATCACCACCGGTTCACCGAGCGCGAGATAAAGCAGTTCATTGACCGCTGCCTGCGGCGCGATCTGGAATTCATCGTCACCACGGAGAAGGACATCGTGCGATTCCCTCCCCTGCCCCGGTTCGACATCCCGATCATCTTCATGCGCGTGGAAATCGAAATCCTGCGCGGCCAGGAGGTGTTCGACAAGCTGATCCGCCTCACCACCGAACCCCGCGCCGTGCCGCCGGGGGTCTTGATTCGGAATCTGCCGGTGATGGGGTGATGTTCATTATCGAGTGAGGTTGGTGGTCTCCCACCCGCGCAAGGCCATTTCTTGCCAAAAGGGAAGCGCTTTGGTATCTTATTGGTGAATCATGGCCACCCTCGTCATCAAATCCTTCCCTGACAGCCTCCACGCCAAGCTTCGGCAGATCGCCGTTGCCCACCGCCGTTGCCCACCGCCGTTCCGTCACGCAGGAGACGATCCACCTCATTGAAACTGCGATTATGGCGGAGGACAAAGTGCCCGCCACCGCCATTGGACCAGCCAAGTGGGCCAATCGCAAACTTCTCCCGGAGTACGAGGCCCTGCTCGCCTCTGGTGCCCTCACCAGCGGCGTGGACTCCACCATCGGCCTCTCCGAAGAACGTGACGCCCGATGAAGCAGCTGTTTTTCGATGCCGCCTACATCGGCAAGCTGCACTGGCGGGAACCTAGCTCGGCTGAAGTGCAAACCCTTGCTGCGACTGCCGACGAAATCGTGTGCTCACACCATGGGCGGGCCGAGTTCTGCTCCATCGGCTTCCGCAAGGTCCGCGAAGGTTTGACAACCCCTGCTGCTGTTCGGGGTGTCATCGCCCAACACTTACCTCCGCGCCGCTGACGCCATCCATCTCGCCACCGCCGCCGAATACGGGTTTCCGGAGATCCACTCCAATGACAAACATCTCCTCGCCGCCGCACCTTTGTTTGGCTTGCGAGGGGTGAATGTCATTCCTTGAACGGCATTCGCTCGTCAACCCGTGGTCAACGGTGGGCGATTGACTTTGTCGTCATGTAATACACGGTTTAACGCATGATCAAGACCATCAGCAAGATTGGCAATTCCCAGGGCATTATCTTTGATTCCGCGCTGCTTCAGCTCGCCCGTCTCAAGGTCGGGGATGAGGTCAATGTCGAGGTCCACGCAGGCGGAACCATCACCATCGCGCCCATCGTCTCCATGCCACCGAAGGAAGACGTCTCTTCCTTGATCAAGAGCACGATGAAGAACTATGCGCGCACCATGAAGAAGCTGGCATGACAGCGACCGCTGACAATCGCCTGCATCTCACGGTGGAGATCGTGCTGGAGATCCACACGGAGGCCATCGAGCAGTTCGGCGGGGCTGATGGCCTGCGCGACCGCTCACTGCTGGAGTCAGCCGTTGCCGCCCCTCAGGCCAGCTTTGGCGGCAGGTCGCCTTTCAGCGACGTCATTGACGTGGCGGGCGCTTATCTCTTTTACCTGTGCAGCAACCACCCTTTCGTTGACGGCAACAAGCGGGTCGCCTTCGGTTCTTGTCTCGTTTTCCTTCAGCTAAATGGCCTCGAGCCGGCGCCAGATGGTGACGACTGGGAAAACCTCACCCTGGCCGTCGCCGCTGGAGCCTTGAGCCGCGATGAGGTTACGGAGCGCCTGCGAGCGCTTGTGACATCGCTCTGAGGGCTCTCTCGTTACTGGGCGCGGCTCTGGATTCCCTGGGAAGCCAGCAAGAAGGCCTGCTTTCCTCTTGTTTGTAGAGCATGTTTCGCCGCATCGCCCTTCTCTCACTGCTCGCCTCCGCTTCCGCCCTGGCCGCCACGCCCAACGTCAAACCGGACGACGTGGCCGGCAACGAGGCGGTGAAAAAGATCATGGAAACCTACGGAGGCCGGGGCGTCCTGTCGGACAACACGCCGCCTACGCCGCCGGCGGAGGCATTGAAGCTGTTCAAGTCGCGCGGCGATGTGGCCGTGGATCTCATCGCCCATGAGCCGGAGGTGGTGCAGCCGCTGTACATGAGCTTCGATTCCAAGGGCCGCCTCTGGGTCATGCAGTACATCCAGTACCAGTTCCCGGCCGGGCTGAAGGTGGTGAGCTACGACCAGCACCTGCGCGCCAAGTTCGACAAGGTGCCCCAGCCGCCGCCACGCGGGGTGAAGGGCATCGACAAGGTGACGGTCCTCGAATCCACCAAGGGCGATGGCGTTTACGACAAGGTCCAGGACGTCATCACCGGCCTGAACATCGCCACGGCGGCCATCACCGGCGCGGGCGGCATCTGGGTGTTAAATCCGCCCTACCTGCTGTTCTACCCCGATGCGAACGACGACGGCATCCCCGACGGCGATCCCGAAGTGGCGCTGGCGGGCTTCGGCATTGAGGACACGCACTCGGTGGCCAACAACCTGAAATGGGGGCCCGACGGCTGGCTCTATGGGGTCAATGGCAGCACCACCACCGGCAACGTCAACAGCGCCGCCAGCAAGAATGTGAAGTGGGAAGGCCAGATGGTCTGGCGCTACCACCCCAGGACCAAGGTGTTCGAAATCTACGGCGAGGGCGGCGGCAACCCCTTCAGCCTGGACATCGACAGCAAGGGCCGCGTCTTCACCGGCACCAACGGCGGCGGCACGCGCGGCATGCACTTCGACCAGGGCATGTACGGGATCAAGAACTGGGGCAAGCATGGCCCGCTGACCAATCCCTATGCCTTCGGCTGGTTCGAGCACATGCCGAACGAAGGCGACAAGCGCCGCTTCCCGCAGGCCTTCTGCATTTATGAGGGCGGCCTGCTCGGCTCCAACTACGAGGGCCGCATCATCGCCCCGAACGCCCTGGCCAATCTCGTCTGGGTCAGCGAGCGCATCCCCACCGGCTCCACCTTCAAGACCAAGGACGAGGAGAACATGCTCACCACCACGGACCGCTGGTTCCGCCCCGTGAACATCCAGAGCGGCCCCGACGGCTGCCTCTACATAGCCGACTGGTACGACACCCGCCTGAGCCACGTGCGGCCTGTGGACGACTGGTCGAAGGACACCGGCCGCGTGTACCGCGTGCGCCCCGCCAGCGGCGCCCCCAAGGTCAAGCCCTTCAACATGCACACCGCCCCCGGCGACGAGCTGATCGGCTACCTCAACAACAGCAATGAATGGATGCGCAAGCAGGCGGTGAATGAGATCGGCTGGCGCGGCCTCAAGGAACTCGCCCCCCAGCTCAAGGCCCTGGCTTCGAAACAGGATGAGCCGCACGCTCTGGACGCCCTGTGGGGACTCGACGTGCTGGATGCCGTGGATGACGACTACGCCGTCGAGATGCTCGACCACAAGGACCCCTACGTGCGCCGCTGGGCCGCCAAGATCATCGGCGAAAAGGGCGCCAAGTGGGCCAAAAGCAGCGCCAAGCTCGCGGCCTTGACCGCCAAGGAAACCAATCCCGAGGTGCAGGTGCAGCTCGCCGCCAGCGCCAAGCGCCTGCCTGCCGCCGCCGGCCTGGCCATCGTCAAGCAGCTCATCGAGCATGGCGACGACACCGATCCGCGCGTGCCGCTCATGACCTGGTGGGCCATCGAGAGCAAGGCCGAAAAGGACCGCGACGCGGTGCTGGAGCTGTTCTCCGACAAGTCCCTGTGGCAGCGCCCGCTGCCCAAGGCGCTGCTGGTCAAGAACATCGCCAAACGCTGGGCGCTGGCCGGAGGCGAGCCCAACTTCCAGGCCTGCGCCAAGCTGCTCTCTTATGCGCCCGATGCCGATTCGCGCGGCCTGGTGGTCGCCGGTCTTGCCTCCGCCTTTGAAGGCGCCGAAATGCCCGCGCTGCCCAAGGAGCTGGCCTTCCCCTTGTACCAGTACCTCAAAACCCAAAGCGGTGACGACCTGACCCTGGCCGTGCGCTCCGGCGATGCCGAGGCCGCCAGGAAAGCCCTCGCCGTGCTCAAGGACAAGGCCGCCCCGGTGGCCAAACGCGCCGCCGTGGCCCAGGTCTTCGCCGAGATGGGCAACAAGAGCGTGCTCGACCCCCTGCTCGCCATCTACTCCGCCCCCGGCAACGAAGCCCTCAAGCGCGCCCTGCTGCCCGCCGTGGCGAAGTTCGACGACCACAAGATCATCACCGCCATGCTCGATGGCTACGAGCAGCGCCTCGCCAGCGAAAAGACGCTGCGCGAAGCCGCGCTGCGCATGATGGCCAGCCGCCTGGAATGGGCCAAGATGCTCATCGCCGCCGTGGACCTCTGGCACGTGCCGGAGAAGCATTTCCCCATCGACATCATCCGCCAGCTCGCCGTCTTCAACGATCCCGAGATCAACGCCGCCATCGACAAGCACTGGCCCGGCAAGCTCGCCGCCGCCCCCACCGAGGACCTGC
>CAINXC010000829.1 GCA_903854655.1 uncultured Verrucomicrobiota bacterium
ATGGCGGCGCGCTTCCTGCACGGCGAGTTTTTCGAGTTCATGCCCACGTTCAAGATCTGGTTTGCGACGAACCACAAGCCCACCATTCGCGGCGATGCGGCCATCTGGCGAAGGCTGAAGCTTGTTCCTTTCGACTACACCATCCCCAAGGATCGCCAGAAGAAGCGCCACGAGGTCATGGCGATGTTCCAGTCGGAACTGCCGGGCATCTTGAACTGGGCCATCGAAGGGTGCCTGGAATGGCAGCGCGACGGGCTGGGCGTGCCGGATGAAGTCATCAACGCAACCCGCGAGTACGAATCGGAACAGGATACGTTCTCGATGTTCCTGGAAGAGAAATGCGTGCGCGTGGGCAATGCGCGGGTGCTTTCGCTGGCACTGTACCGGGAATACAAGACCTGGGCCGAGGAGCATGGGGAAGCGCCGGCCAGCCACAAAACCTTCGCCTCTCTGATGAGCGAAAGGGGCTTCGCCAAATCGAAAACCAAGGTCGGCGCTCTCTATTCCGGCGTCGGATTGCGTACCGATGACCATTACGACAGCCCGAAGGCGGCGCAATCCGTGCCGAGGCAATCGCGGTTCGATCACGATGACGACGGAGAGGAAGTTTGATGCAACCCGTCACCCGGTCTTTCGTAAGCCCTTTCGATTCAGTAAACGCAGGTGACGGGTGATGGATGGTGACGGATTCTCCCATTTGCACGCATAGCGCGCACGCGCGCGCACACACCCGAGAACTAAATGCGAAAACCCGTCACCACCCGTCACCCGTCACCAATCCATCACCTGGAGGTGGGCTTTGGAAATTGAGGCTGTGCTCGACCGGCTGAACGCAGCCGAGATCTCGATTTGGCTGGACGCCCAGGACAAACTCCGCATCGACAAAGGCGCGTCGCCCGAGTTGAAAGATCTGGTGCGGGAGCACAGGCAAGCGCTCATCGAACTGAAGACCGCAGTAATGTTGATGAACACCGCGGGTATTCGCGTGATCCGGCTTCCGCTTGGCCACCTCGCCCTCGCGTACCGCCTGGGAACAGATCTGGATGAGATTCGCTGGGCGATGAGAGTGCTTCGAAAAGAATCGATGCCGCTGGTGATCCATGACGAGGGCTTGCGCTCAATGACGTGGGCCGAGTGGATGCTGCGCCAGAAGCTCTGGACAAGGGAAGACCGCGACGAATACCTTCGCCAACGCGATGCTGAGCGGGCCAAGGCAAAGCCCCGCAGGAATGCGGCATGACCAGCGAGAGCGCGATTG
Source organism: uncultured Verrucomicrobiota bacterium (assembly GCA_903854655.1). Lineage (GTDB taxonomy): Bacteria > Verrucomicrobiota > Verrucomicrobiia > Verrucomicrobiales > Verrucomicrobiaceae > CAINXC01. The sequence goes on from CAINXC010000829.1 coordinate 1,259, forward strand.
TCAAAGCGATCCTGCGTTACCTGAACTCGCTGCCTTGTTGCCTTGCCCGGAAACGCTGGGGTGGCGGAATGGGCGTGGCCGGCGAACCCGATATCGACGCCTGCCTGCGTGGCCGCAGTGTTCAGCTCGAAGTGAAGCGTCCGGGAGAGAAGGCAACGCCGCTGCAACTGAAGCGGCTCGAACAGTGGCGGCATGCCGGTGCTCTTACCGCCGTTGTCACCAGCGTGGAAGAGGTGAAAACCCTGCTCGGCTCAAAATATATTTCGGGATCACCCGGACAACTTGACCCGAACCGGCGTATATCGTATTCGAGCGGCAAGAGTCGGAACTTAAAATTCCTTCCCTGGCCATTGATGGCTCGGTTCGGCGGGCGAGCGCAAAGCGCAACCTCCGAAAGA
>CAINXC010000830.1 GCA_903854655.1 uncultured Verrucomicrobiota bacterium
CGGATATGACGCGGAATGAAGGCAATGGTTGGAGTAAAGCGTTCACGCGATCACCCTGGAGCGTGGCCGTGGGGGGTTCAGGCGAGGCGTTGTCAGGAGCCGGGCAAGGGGTGATCGCGTGAACGCTTTACTCCAACCATTGCTGCTACGGCTTCTTTTTCTTGCCGTTTTGCTTCACCTGGCTCGCCTGTTTCACCATCTCTGGAGTTTCAAAGGTGCGGCCCTGGTCATTGACATCAATGATCCACTGATCGAGCACCCCGCGCAGCTTCTTTAGCTCCGCCTGATCCGCAGCGGCCGAAGAATCGGCGAGGTTGTGAAGCTCGAAGGGATCGGCATCCATGTTGTAGAGTTCCTCCTTCGGCATGTGATCCTGGCACAGGAATTCCTGCGGCGGCGTGAGCTTGCCTTCGGCGTGCAGCTTCTTGAGCAGGTTCCACACCGGGTACTGCTTTTCCTTGTAGGCGTTAGGCGCCAGGAAGGGCGTCTCGGGAGTAAAGTTGTGAATGTAACGGTAATGCGCGTCGCGCACGGAACGGATGCGCATCACCGTTTCATCGCAGCGATCGCGGGTGCCAAAAACATACTCGCGCGGAGCTTCGGTGTGGGTGCCCAGGAAGATGCGGCCCTGCATCTTCGGGGGCTTGGGCGCGCCGGCGATGTCGAGCATCGTGGGGGCAAGGTCGATGCCGTCGAGGAACCGGTCATCCAGAGTGCCGGGCTTGAAATTCGCCGGGGCCGGGAAGTTCTTGGGCCAGCGGATGATCAGCGGCACAAGGAACCCTTCCTCATAACAGAACTGCTTGCCGCGCACATGCGCCTGGCCGTTGTCGCCGAAGAAAACCAGGATGGTGTCGTCGGCAAGACCATCCTTTTGCAGCGCCTCCAGCACCCGACCGATCTTGATGTCCAGTTCCGTGGCCGAGTCAAGGTAGTCGGCCCAGTCATGGCGCGTCACCGGATCATCCGGGTAATAGGGCGGGATCTCGACCTTGGCGGGATCGGCCTTCTTCGGCGCGCCGAAATCGCGGTGCGTTTCGTGAAAATTGATCTGGGCGTAGAACGGCCCGTGCGACTTGAGATCCTCCCACTTGGCGGAGTCAAAGGCCGCACCCTCGAACAGGAAATTCCAATCCGTCTTGCCCGCCCCCTTGAAGCCGCAAGAAGGCGGCAGTTGCACCAGGTTGTCGGTGAAGTACCCGGCGTCGCGCAACCATCCGGTGAGCGGTCGCACACCTTCCGGCAGCATCTTTTTGTCCAGCGTGCGGTGGTTCTGCGCCCCGATGGAGACAGCGTACATCCCGGTCATGAAGGAAGAGCGGCTCACCGAGCACACCATGCCATCATAGAAATGCGTGTAGCGCACCCCTTCCGCCGCCAGCTTGTCAATGTTCGGCGTCCACACCTCCTTGGTGCCCGTGCAGCTCAGGTGCGGGCCAAAGTCCTCCGCGATCAGCCACAGGATGTTCGGGCGCTTGGCCTCGGCGGCACGCAGACCGGTGGTCGCGAGGGCGAGGCTGAGGACGGCGAGGAAAGTTCGTGTCATAGAGGAGCGAGTGAAGAAGCCAGTTCGCGGGTGCGAAAGCAGCCCTCCGTAACGGTGCCCGACGCGTCTTTTTGCAGGCAAGTAAGGGCGTGCGGCCCATTCACCGCTTTCATCACTTCCAGGCTCGCGGTGATGACACTGCCTTCGCGGCGGTCAAAGGGCGAGGCTTGCCTTCCGGTTACCTGCGGCTCTCTTGTCCGCCATCATAGAATGAGCGGTGCAGCCCCGTACCGTCTCCACCTTTCCGCGTCGCCCCTTTTCCCCGCCCTTCTCAAAAGCCATGAGCCGCTACGCCAGCAATTACCAAGTCACCCAATTCTTCGCCTCCCACGACATCGAAGTCACCCACGTGCATCGGGAGGGCCAGTTGCGCCATCTCCGCGTCAACGGCCAGCCCCTCACCCTGCCCATGCCCGCCACGCCAGACGAATGCCTTCGCATCGTACGAGACTGCATCGCTGCCCAGGAGGCTGCCAGGACGCCCTCTGATATCCCACATCTATAGCGGAGGCGAGCACAACGAAAAACAGCCCCCCCTTTCACACGATATTTCGTCCTCTCATTGTTAACCCTGCGGCGCCCCTTGACAAAACTGTCGTCCATAAAGATGCTGGAACACAAGCCCGCCTTGCTGAACCACCAGTTCGGCGTGATCCCAATGAAGATTCGGCAAGCGACAGTTTCTGATGTCCCGATGCTGGTGGCGCTGAATCGCATTGCGCAAGACATGCATGCGGACGCCTTCCCTGAGAGGTTTAGACGGGACGCTCCTGAGCAGGTTGTGGCTGATGCCTTCGCGGCAACGTTTCAATCTTCGACATCTTATTGGCTGGTGGCGGAGGAAGAGCAGCCGATCGCGTTTTTGAGCGCGGATTTTTGCGAGCGAAAAGAGAGCTGGCATTCGGTATCTCGTCGAGTGTGCTACCTTGCCGGGATTGTAGTTGCGCCGTCTTTTCGTCGCCGGGGGATTGCCCGGACCCTGCTTGCCGCTCTTAAACAAGAGGCCGATGCACGTGGCGTAGGTTGCATTGAATTGGACGTTTGGACCTTTAACGACGGGGCAAGAGAGGCGTTCGCCAAGCTGGGCTTCAATCGGCTGATGGAGAGAATGGCGCTTTCTACAAAAGGGCCGAACCAGACGCCAATGCCGTAAGGCGGTGGAATAACATATGCCGCGAGTTCAAAGGCGCTTAATCAAGCGCCGCCGA
>CAINXC010000831.1 GCA_903854655.1 uncultured Verrucomicrobiota bacterium
CGCGACGATCATCTGGGCGGCCACATCACGCCGGAATTGTTCAAGCGCCGCCAGAACGCGACGCATGACGACATCCTCTTCGCCCCGCACAAGACACCGAATTTCGACATCAAGCAGGCACGGGTGAGCCGCGACGGCCAGGTGCACGTGGTCATCGAGCACTTCCAGCCGATGAAGTACCTCACCGACGCACTGGCCTAACCAACCATTTGATGTCCAACATCTACGAATCGCAGAAGCTGCTGGGCGAGTACCTGCTGTTTCACTACGGCACCCCGCACGAGGTGCTGCCCTGGGCCCACGGCCCGAAGGAGGCGCTGGGCTTTCCGGCGCGCACGGTGCTGGAGCTGGTGGACCTTTTCGCCATCCCCGATCCGGCGCGGGCGCTGGACCTGGGCTGCGCGGTGGGCAGGTCGAGCTTTGAGCTGGCGCCGTTCGTGGACGAGGTGATCGGCATCGACTTCTCGCAGAGCTTTGTGGATGCCGCCGCAGCGCTCCAGCAGGGCGCCTCCGTGAATTACGAGCGGCTGGAGGAGGGAACGCAGACGACCACGCTCAGCGCTCATGTGCCCGCCAACCTGCCGCGCGAGAACGTGCGCTTTGAGCAGGGCGACGCCATGAATATGCGCGAGGACCTTGGCTCCTTCGCGGTGGTTCATGCCGCCAACTTGTTGTGCAGACTGACGGAGCCGCAGAAGCTTATCGAGCGCCTGCCAGCGCTCGTCGCCAAAGGCGGCCAGCTCCTGCTCACCACGCCCTGCACCTGGCTGGCCGACTTCACGCCACCAGAGAACTGGCCCACCGGCTCCACGCGCGACTGGCTGAAGGAGAAGCTCGCGCCGCATTTCGAGCTGGCACACGAGCAGGACATGCCCTTCGTGATCCGTGAGCACGCGAGGAAGTACCAGTGGAGCGTTGCCTGGGGTTCGCGCTGGATCAGGCGGTAGGGGAAGCCAAAGGAAGGGCTGGCAACTGGAGCGAGGCAATCCCTGACCCACGACCGTCGGACCAGGCGGCACGGCTTGATTATTCGCGGGAGGGTTGAAAATCTCCAAGCCTGCCATGACGGCGCCCGGGGGCCAAGCGTCCTACCCGGCGCAGGGCGTTGACGCGGCGGAAGCCGCCACAGGCAGGGCAACCACCACCCGCACGACCTCAGGATGGATTCCCTGTGGCAGCGCCACTTCCCAATGGCGGGTGCTGTCATCCACCATCACGGTAACTCCGGCGTTGCAAGGAGGATGGCTCAGTGGATGGTCCAGAATCAAAAAATCAGGCCCCATCTGAGCGATTCCCACCGTTTGGCCGGGAAGATGCAGAGTCATTTGAACCCTCGCTGAGAAACCAGTTCTAGCAGACGTCGCAATCATGTTGGGCAAGGATTTAAGGGGGAAGGCTGAGAGCTACGCAACCCGCCAAGGGCTTATCTTGGAGGAGCCCTTGGGCGACGGGGTGGATGGTAGTGTCTGGGTGGTCAGAAGCAAGCAGAACGCTTTGAACTGGGCCATGAAATGTCATCATGATTCCCGACAATACGGTCGGGAGCGGGACTGTTACAGGCGATTGGAATCAGAGGGCGTGACGGATATCAGAGGCTTCACGGTTCCACAGTTGCTGAACACTGACGATGATTGGCTGGTCATCGAGATGACTATCGTGAAACCTCCGTTTCTGCTGGATTTCGCATCGGCCTATTTGGACGAGCGCCCGGAGTTCTCGCCTGAGATTTGGGAGCGATGGGAGGCGGACCAGGAAGAAAGGCATGAGGAGCGCTGGCCGGAGGTGAAGGCTATCCTGCGGGCGCTGGCCATGATGGGGATCTATTTGACCGACATCCATCAAGGCAATCTGGCGTTTGGGGATGACGTGCAGCCCCAATAGGTGTCACCCCGGCCGACTAAAGTCGGTACACCAGCCGCTGAGCAG
>CAINXC010000832.1 GCA_903854655.1 uncultured Verrucomicrobiota bacterium
AGCAATGGGATTGAGGTGGTCGCGTTCGCGTCGCTGGAAAAGCCAGCTATGAATGAACGCACCTTCGCTCCGGCAATGCGGCCTGTGGATGTCGAAGGCTGCGCTGATCTTGGCATTGGCCGGCAACAAAACGGCCCGCGCCGGAAAGCGCGGGCCGTCTCAAAGTCGGGTTTTCGCCGAGGAATGTTCAACGTTCCACTACGCCCACTCCAGCCGCTTCTTCTGGCCGTGCTCGGGGTGGGCGAGATTGAGGCTGCGCAGCTCAAGCGTCATGCCTTTGGCGTCCACGCGGGCGGTGACCCAGCCGCTGGGGCGCTCCTTGTTGAAGACGTAGGCGACGGGGGGCAGGTTGATGCAGTGCAGGCCGCTGTTCTTGGTTTTCACCTCCCAGTTGTGCGTGTGGCCGTAGATCAGGGCCTTGACCTTGGGATGGGCGTCGAGAGCGCTGATCAATGCCTCGGTATCGACCAGGCCGCTGACCGCCTTGCCGCCAGGAGGGACGGGGCCCTGCGGGTTGTGGTGGACCATGACGATGGTGGGCTTGTCAGGCAGGTCGAGCAGGGTGTGATTGAGCCAGGCGATCTGGCCGTCGCCAAGCTGGCCGGGGGTGTGGTTGGTCTCCTGCAGGGAATCGAGCAGCACCCAGTTCACCATGGCGCTGGTGATGACATCGAGCTGCTTCTGGGGCATGAGCTTTTTGTTGAGGGCCAGCTCCTCGCAGCCCTCCCAAAACTTGTCGCGGTTGTCGTGATTGCCCAGGGTGAGATGGACGTCGATGCCTGATGCGCGAACAGGTCTCATCAGATCAACGAAGGAAGTGTAATCGCCCGGTAGGCCCTCTTTCAAAGCCAGGTCGCCATTGACGAAGAGGCCGAAGGCCCGCTCCTTTTCCTGGAGGTGCAGCACTTCGCGCACGGCCTGCTGGAGGTGCTCGGTCATGTTCACCTCGCGCTCGATGTGGGTCTTGTCCTCGGCGATGTGGGTGTCGCTGAAAAGGAGCCAGAGTTCCTTGCGGGTGTCAGCGGCTTCAGCGTGAAGATGCTGGCCGGCAAGCAGACCGAGGCCGAGGGTCGCGCCCTGCTTCATGAGGTCGCGGCGTGTGAGAGCGGGAAGGGTGACGGGCATGGAGGGAAGGGGTAAGGGTGAGAGCAAAAGGGGGAGGGGAGCAAAACGCAGGCTCAGGCGAGAATCTTGAGCGGCAGGCATCGAATTGTGAATCACATAACTCGCATCCCTCCCATCAGTCCCATGGTTTGCACCATTCCCACAACCAACAAAAAGCCGCTGTCAGCACAGGGCTGGCAGCGGCCTTGAAGGTGACGAAGGGGCTACTTCGCAGGCGTGCCGTAAACGGACACTTCGATGTAACGGTTGAAGTCGTCCATGGTGCTGCCGTTGGACCAGAGGCGGACATAGCGGCCCTTGGTGTTCTTGCCATCGATCATGCGGCCGTGGTTGGTCTGCACCCAGGCCTTGTCGCTGCCCTTGCCCTGCTTGCAGGCGTTTTCGATGTCGGCGTTGTACACGGTCGTGCTGGTCTTGAACTCCGGATCATCAGAGATCTGGACCACGACGCCCTTGACGATCACGGCCTGGCGATGGAAATGCCAGACGATGATCTTGGAGATGTCGTAATCCTTTTCCAGGTCGATCTGCACCCACTGAGGGTCAGGAGCGAGTTCGACGAAGCAGCCGTCAGAGCTGTCGGCGTCGCCGTCGGTGAGGAGCTTCAGCGAGTCCGGGCCGGGGATGACGATGTTGGTGTCGGAGCTGGTGACCTTTTTGTGGAGGGCCACGTTTTCAGTGCCCTTGGGGGCCATGAAGGTCTTCTGGATCTTGTCCTCACCCACAGGCTCTTCGAGGTTTGGCACGTCGCCGGGAGGGACGGGGGTGCCGACGAACATCGGCTTGGGATAGGTGGGCTTGATCTCCACCAGGTCACCGGCGGGAGCGGCAGGGGCCGCCGCTTTGCCGGCTTCTGCCGTCGGAGCAGCGGAAGGCGCGGCAGCGGTGCCGCTGTCGGATTTGCCGCACGAACTGAGGATGAGCGTGGTGGCGACGGCGAGGCCGGCGCTGAGGAGCAGGGTCTTGGTTTGCATAGGGATATGGGAAACGGGGTTTTGTGAAGGGGAATCAAGCAACCTTGAAGTCTTCGGGCTTGAATTCGTATTTGGCGCCGGTCTTGAGGGACTCGTACACCTTGAGCACGGTGACTGCGGAGCGGAAGGCTTCATCCACGGGGCAGTTGAGGCCCTTCGGATCTTTGCTGCGGGCGCAGGTGAAGAAGTTTTCCAGATGCGGGCTGTGCGGCTTGCGGTTGAGCGTGACACCCAGCTCGTAAGCTTCCAGGGCCTTGGATTCGCGGGAGTCTGATTTCACGTCCATCCATGAAGGGGCGCGGAACCAGGGCTTGGGCTTCTCCCACCACTTGTTATGCACGGAGGCGGCGGATCGGGCGAGAATCGCATCCTTCCCTTCGGAGTACTTGATCCAGGAGGGCGCGTTGGGCTCGCGATAGATCTGGTTGGTTGCGGGGCTTTCCGAGATCACGACAGAACCGTCGATGCCCATGAGCTTCTCGTAGTAGGCCTGGGAACCCGTGGTGGTGAGCACCTGGTAGTAGGCGCGGGTGATGCCGGCGGGAAGCTTGTACTCGAAGATGGCCATGACGTTGTCCGGCAGCTCAAACTTGGCGCGTCCGTCCTTGCCATCGTAGTAATCGACACCGCCAGAGGCGATCACGGAGCTGGGGGGGGACTTGAGGAACCAGTTGAACATGTCGATCTGGTGCGCGCCAAGGTCGGCGATGGGGCCGCCGCCGTACTTGCTGAAGAAGCGCCAGTTGAGGAACTCCTCCATGCTGCCGAACCCGTATTTGGTGAGGGTGGCGCTGTCGATTTCCGTGCTCTTGCTGGTGGTGAGCGGGACGGAGGCGGAGACGCCGCGGTTCCACTGGCCGTAGCAGTGCGTGACGCGGCCCAGCAGGCTGTTGCCGTACAGGATGTTGTCGCGCACGTTAAGGTAGCGGGGGTTGCTGTGGCGCTGATGGCCGATCTGCAGGATGCCGCCGGTTTCGCGCTGAGCCCTGACCATGTCGGCGGCCAGTTCGATGGTGTTGGCCATCAGCTTCTCGCAGTACACGGCCTTGCCGGCCTTGAGGGCCAGGCGGGTGAAGGGCGCATGCAGGAAGTCCGGCACCGCGATCAGCACGCAGTCCACGTCCTTTTCCTTCGCGAGCAAATCGTCGATGTCCGTGTAGGCGTTGCAGGCGCCGTAGGTGTGCTTGATGCGGGCGGCGGTCTGGTTGCGGTTGTAGCCCCAGATGTCGCACACGGCGACGAACTGGATGCCGGTGATGTCCGCGCAGGATTCAAGCAGGCGCTTGCCCTGGGCGCCGGCGCCCACGAGTGCGACCTTGAGCACCTTGTCGGGCGAGGTGGCCTGGGCCACGGCGCTTTTGCTGGTGGCCAGATACAGGCTGGAGCCCGTGAGCACGCTGGTGCGCAGGAAGTTGCGCCGGTCCATGAATTGGGACAGGCCGCCGGGGGGGGAAGATGGAGCTTCGTTCATGATGCAAGACATGGGTTGTTCCCGCTGGTGGGCAGGAGAGTTACGAAGCGCGTGGTTACTCGGCGGACTTCTTGCGGAAAAGCAAGCCGTCGAGCGAGAAGAGGTTGCTGCTGGAGGTGACCAGGGCAAAGGCGGTGATGGCCACTTCAATGCCGCGCATCACGGCCTGGTCGTCGTCCGGGAGGGACATGAGGCCAAGGCTGAGGGACACGAAAAGCAGACCGGCGGCGAACAAGCTCGCACGGGTGAAGAGCCCGATGATGGCCCAAGCTCCGATGATCAGCAGGGCAAAGGGCAGGAACTGGGCGTACATTTCCACCGACCACTTGGGCAGGATCGAGTACTGGATCATGTTCTCCTTGATGGGAGCCATGCTCTTGGGGATGAAATCCAGGCCGAAACCCGAGCCACCTTTTTCACGCATTTTGTCCAGCCCCGCAAAGAGGAGGCGCAGGCCCACCCAGAGGCGGAGGATCAGATGGGCGCAGGCCCATTCGCAGCGGCATTTCGAGTGGCAGGTTTGGTCGGACATGATTGTTGGGTGGTCAGGATTGGTGTTTAATCGGGGAGCCTGCGAATTTGCCGGGGACCCTTGCGAAATCCAGCAAAATTTAGGGTTCCAAGAAACGCTAAAGAAAGGTTGATCATTTTGCGAGCTCCCTCGCGGCGCTCTGGTGTTCTGTTCGTCCCTCTGGATAATTGTTGCCAAGGTCGGAAATTTCCGTGTAGATAGTGTTTCACACCATCATGAGCGCCGATTTCTCCTCCCCTGAACTCCCAGCCCTGGGCATTTTGAATCCTCTCGGTGACGATGATCGCAGGCTGTTGAGCGGCTACGGTGAGTTTCAGCCGGTGCTGAAGGACAATCATTTGATTGAGGAAGGCCTGGACCAGGACCGCTTGTTCTTCGTCATCAACGGCACGCTGCATGCAACCACCTTGCGCGGAGGCCATCCGGTGCTGCTGGGGAAAATCGGGCGCGGCGAAACCATCGGCGAAATCAATCTGCTGGATCCGAACAAGGCGAGCGCGACGGTGACGGCGGTGGAGTTTTCCCAGGTTTGGACGATCACCCGCGAGTCGCTGGAAGAATTCATGAACGAGTACCCGCTGCCGGCCGC
>CAINXC010000833.1 GCA_903854655.1 uncultured Verrucomicrobiota bacterium
GGTCAGAATCAAGGCACCGCCACCTACCAGGTACTGCGCTCTCACGCAGGCAATGCAGCCGCCGCCATCACCGTCACCACCTCCAACGACAGCGCCATCGCCGGACAGGATTTCACCGCTTTGAACGTGCCTCTGAGCTTTCCTTCAGCCGGGGCGAGCACCAATGGCAGCGCCTACATGCAGACCTTCAGCGTGGCCATCCTGTCCCACTCCTCGCCGCAGGTCACCAAGACTTTCGACTTGAATCTCTCCAACGGCACCCCCGGGGCCACCGTGGTTTCGCCCTTCACTGTGACTATTGTCGGTGAGCCCGCCACCGTGGCGCCAGGGTTCGAAACACCGACCCTGACCGTGAAATCGACTGACGGATTGATTCAAATTCCCATCAGCCGCGGTTCCGATACCGGCAGCGTTGTTATCGGCATTGGGAGCGTCCCTTCCAACAGCCTGAACACGGCAGTCGAGAATGTTGATTACTCCCTCGAAAACACCAACCTCAACTTCCTCCCTGGCCAGACCTCCGGCTCGGTCGGGGTGAACGTTACCAATACCAACCGGGCGGTGGGCAACAAGACCTTCACCCTCTCCATTGCCACCTTTCCCTCCGGCCAGACCGTGAACGGATTTAGCTCGATTGCGGTCACCATCCAGGATGTCATAGCGCCGCAACCCGCCGCTGGCAGGCTCACCACCATCCTCGACAACCTCGGTACAGGCATCGCCGGCAGCGTCGATCTTACCATCTCCACCACCGGCGCGATCACTGGCAAACTGGTGATGGACAAAGGAGTTCTTCCCTTCACCGGCAGGTTCGACGCCACCGGGCTGCTCACGGTCCATTTCTACTCGGCCGGCGCGCTCACCCGCACGCTGACAGTGCAATTGCTCGATTCCGCGACGCAGATCTATCAGGTCACGCTGGTGGACAACGTTCTGGGCTCGCAAAACTCGTTCAATGTCACGCTCGCCACCTTCAGCGCCGCCAACCCCTGCCCGGCGGCGGGGGCCTACACCTTTGCTGATACCGGCGGTCTCGGAGCGCCGCAGTACACCGCCGCCACGCTCAAGGTGGATGCGCTGGGCAACGCCACGCTCGCCGGCAAGGTCTTCGACGGCACCGCCTACATCGCCAGCGGGGCCGTTGACACCGCCAACAATGCCAACGTGGCCGCTTCCTTGTACGCCGGCCAGGGCCGCCTCACTTTCCAGGCCACCCTGCCTACCACAGCGCAGACGCTCGGCAACGGCGGCGTGCATTTGGTGCGGCCGGGCCGCGCCAATCAGAACGTGGAACTGCCCGCAATCGATAATTTCGTGGACGGTCACGTCGCCCAATACGTGCCGCCCGCCGCCAGCACCGCCGCCCTCCCCATCTGGAACCCTGCAGGCACCGCTGATCTGACCGGCGGCGGCTTTGGCGTGCTCACCTCCCTGCCCATTAACGTCAGCACGAAGAACGTCGTCACCATCATCGGCAACAACACCCTCACCAAGCTCGCGCTCACCCTCACGCCCTCCACCGGCGTGTTCACCGGCACCGTCATTCCCACCGGGGCTGCCAAGCCGGTGTCCATTTACGGGGTGCTGCTCCAGGGCGGCCTGAACTCCGAAGGCCTCGGCTTCTTCCTCAATGGTATCACGCCGGGCCACATCCATCTGTATTGACAGAGAGAACGCCTCCGGTTCCGTGCCGTGAATTCAGTGCCCAGCCCCTGCCTGCTTATGAAAACAACGATGCTCCGCAGCCTCGCGCTGCTTTTCGTGCTCAGCCCGCTTGTCGCCCGTGCCACCGCGCCGGCGAATGACAAATTCGCCAACGCCAGTCCGTTCAACGGCCGCTCGGTAACCCTTGTCAACCAGACTGGCGTCGGAGCCACTGCAGAGGCCTTCGATCCCTACATTGGCGGCATCAAACCCACGCACAGCGTTTGGTACCGGTTCGACGGCTTGTTCGCCATCAACACCAACCACATCATCATCACCCACCAGGCGGCGGCGAACATCGCCGTGTTCAGCCTGAACGATGCTGATGGTGGCATAGGTTCCCTCACGCTGGCCACCGGCGCGCAGCCGCAAAAGAACAACGCTGCGGCCGGCATCGACACCCTCACCTTCACGACCACCGGCCCGACACTAGGTTACGTCCAGCGCTACTATGTCTGCGTGTACACCGCCAGCACCTTCGGCATCACCCTGCAACTGCCAGGCCAGACCAACGATTTTTTTGCCGACGCCATAGCGCTGACAAACGATCCAGGCACCAACCAGGGCAGCACCACGGGCAGCAATTTGAACTGCACCGACACCGGCGACACCCCCGCCGTGCCCAACGGCACCCCGCCGCTCAAGTCCGGCGTGTGGTACCGGTGGACCTCCACTTACACCGGCCAGATGGCCTTCGACACCAACTTCAGCTACCTCGCAGGCACCGCTTTTCATAACACCGCCATCGATGTGTTCACCGGCACCGGCCTCGGCACGCTCGGCTTCGTGACCAGCGACACCAGCAACGGCACCGGCACCGGCGGCGCTGTGCCCATCAACAACGGCTATATTTACACCTACAACAGCCGGGTTTCATTCGCCGCCACCAGCGGCACCACCTACTACATCTGGGTGGGTACCGGCGGGGTCAATGGCGACGGCCCCTTCAACCTGGAATGGTTCCCAGAAACCAGCTCCGGCGTCTTCGACCTCGTCGCTGCGGACCACACCGCGTATGACAACCAGGGCACGGCCACCTTCCAGGTGCGGCGCCGCTTCGCCGGCAATCTGGTGACCCCCAGCGTCACCGCCGGCAGCGGCAGCGTCACCGCCCATGCAGGGACCGACTACGTCACGGTGAACCAGACGCTCACCTTCGGGAGCGGCCAGAGCCCCTTCCTTCAGACCTTTGATGTCACCTTTCTGCCCCGCACCGCGCCAGGGCCCGGCAAGAGCTTCAATGTCATGCTGCTCACCCCCACCAACGGCTCCTTGCTGGGCACTGGCAGCCCTTCGACGATCTCCATCTACAGCCAGCAGATCATCGTGCCGGGGTTCGAAAGTCCGACAGCAAGCGCCAGTGCAAGCGATAGTGACATCGTCCTGCCCATCACTCGCAGCAACAGCACAGGCGAGGTCAATCTTTCCATCGGCACCAACTTCAACGGCTACGACACGGCGATAGAGGGAATCGACTACTTTCTGCCCAGCACCTACTTCAGCATGGCCGCCGGCCAGACCACCGCCTTTGTTGAAATCATCCCGATCAGCAGCGCTGTCGCCTCAGGCACCAGGACATTGAGTTTGTTCATTTCGCCGCAAACGTCAGGATTGCCTGTGGATGGCAGCACAGGGATCACCATCACCCTCAAGGAGCCCAACGCGCCGCAGCCAGCCGCCGGCCGCTTCAGCGCCATCCTGGCAGGCTACGGGAACTCCCTCGGCGCAAGCCTTGATTGCACCATCTCGGCCACTGGCGCGGCCACCGGCAAGGTGACGATGGACAGGAACGTCTTCCCTTTCACCGGCAAATTTGACAGCACCGGCCTGCTCACCGTGAATTTTGGCCCGCCCGGGACCGCCCCCACCCGCACGCTCACCCTGCAGTTGCTCGATTCCGCGACCCAGGCCTACGAGGCGATTCTCATGGACAACGTGCTGGGCGCCGAGGCCGCCGCCGTGGGTGCCGGCACCAGCTTCAGCGCGATCAGCCCCTGCCCGCAGGCCGGCCTCTACAGCTTCACCGATGGCGGCGACGGGGCCGACATCCCGCACTACACCGCCGCCACGCTCAAGGTAGATGCGCTGGGCAATGCCACGCTCTCCGGCCACATCCTGGACGGCACGGCCTTCACGGCCTCTGGTGCGGTGGATGCCAGCGGCAACGCCGATGTCGGCGCCTCGCTTTACGCGGGGCAGGGCCGCCTCACCGCCTCCACCCCGCTGTCCCTCCAGCAGGAATTGAACACCGGAACCCTCGTGCTCAACAAGCCCGGCCCCGCCGATCAGAACGTGGTGCAGGGCAACCTGGCAAACGTCAGTGCCACCATTCTCGTCGCCCCCTACACCCCGCCCGCAGCCAACACCCGCGCCCTCACCATCTGGAACGGCTTTGGCATGAATCCCCCTGGCGCTGGAAAAGCCAGCTTCACGGCCGGCGGCTTTGGGGCGCTCACCACCCAGACCATCAGTGTCAGCACCAAAAACGTCATCACCACCACCGGCGCCAACCCTTACGGGGTAAAACTCACCCTCACTCCGGCCACCGGCCTCTTCACCGGCAGCGTGAAACCGCCCGGAGCCGCCGCAGCCCTCCCCATCTACGGCGTGCTGTTCCAAACCGGCGTGGACACCGGCGGCACCGGCTTCTTCCTCAACAACCTCACGCCCGGCAAGGTGACATTGAGCGGACCATAGTGCACGGGACTGCGGCGATGGGGCGGCCCCATGGCCCTCCAGGTATGTCACGGTTTGTTACACCTCGGCGTGACGCTCCCGTGGCTGATGCCTGGGTCAGCAAGAAAAGCCGCCGTGCCGCGCAACCATCCCCGGCCGCCGGGGTTTCATGGGCACGAATCACCGCCCCATGAAAGCCCTCGCGATCCTCCTTGCCCTGCCCTGCCTCGCCATTGCCGCCGAGGACACCCCGGGCGTCGGCCCCGATCAATTGAACTTTTTCGAGAAGAACATCCGGCCCGTGCTGGTGCAGCAGTGCTACAAGTGCCACTCCGCCAAGGCCGAGAAGATCAAGGGCAAGCTCACGCTGGACACCCGCCAGGGCACCGTCCTGGGCGGCGACTCCGGCAAACCCGGCATCACCCCCGGCCAGCCGGACAAGAGCACCGTGTACGAGGCCATCACCTGGAAAAATGACGACATGCAGATGCCCCCCAAGCACAAGCTCGGCGAGGACATCGTCGCCAACTTCAAAAAATGGATCGAAATGGGCGCACCCGATCCGCGGGAAGGCGTCGTGGTCAAGATGCCCAAGAAGCAGATCAACATGACCGAGGGCCGCAAGCACTGGGCCTTCCAGAAGCCGGTGAATCCAGCCCCACCCTCCATCCAGGACGCGAAATGGCCGCGCACCGACATCGACAAGTTCCTGCTCGCCAGCATGGAGGCGAAGGGCCTGCGTCCCGTGGCCGATGCGGACCGCACCACGCTGATCCGCCGCATCGCCTTCGATCTCACCGGCCTGCCGCCCACGCCCGACGAAGTGAGGACTTTCGTGGCGGACAAGTCGCCGGACGCCCTGAATCGCGTGATCGACCTGTACCTCGATTCGCAGCGCTTCGGCGAGCGCTGGGGCCGCCACTGGCTGGACGTCGCCCGCTACGCCGAATCCAGCGGCAAGGAGGTCAATGTCCCCTACCCCCATGCCTGGCGCTACCGCGACTATGTGGTGGAGAGTTTTAACAAGGACAAGCCATACGACCTGTTCATCAAGGAGCAGATCGCCGGCGACCTCCTCAAGTTCCAGAACAAGCGCCAGCAGGGCGAGCAGATCGTCGCCACCGGCTTCCTCGCCATCGGCTCCAAAAGCCACAACCAGCGCGACCGCCGCCAGTTCGCCATGGATGTGGCGGATGAGCAGATCGACACCATCTCACAGTCCATGCTCGGCCTCACCATCGCCTGCGCCCGCTGCCACGACCACAAGTTCGACCCCGTCGGCCAGCGCGACTACTACGCCCTGGCCGGCATCTTCCTGAGCACCGACACGCTCTACGGCACCCAGAACCAGCTCCAAAACGCCAACGCCAGCGACCTCATCGAACTGGATGATGACGCCGGCCAGCCGCCCAGCCTCGCCAAGATCAGCCGCGAAGAAGTCGCGGAGCTCAAGCGCCGCGCCGAGGCCGGCAAGGCCCAGCAGGAGGAGGCGCAGCGCACCATCCGCGCCGCCATCGCCCAAGGCAAGCCGAGCGGCAAGCAGTTCGACATCGTGCGCACCATCCTGGCCCGCGACCGCGGCACCCAGTCCGTGGGCGACGCCAAGCTCTTCCGTGACGACGGCTCCCCGCGCATCCTCGCCATGGGCGCCATGGACAAGAGCTATCCTACAGATTCCCCCATCCTGATGCGCGGCGAAATCAGCCAGCCCACGGACACCGTGGTTCCGCGCGGACTGGTCGAGGTGCTCTGCGCCGAGGGCGAGCCGCTCAACATTGGCAAGGGCAGCGGCCGCCTTGATCTCGCCTGGTTCATCGCCAGCAAGGACAACCCGCTCACCGCCCGCGTGATGGTCAACCGCATCTGGCTGCATCTGTTTGGCGAAGGCATCGTTAGCACGCCCGACAACTTCGGAGCCAAGGGCATGGCCCCCTCGAATCAAGCGCTGCTCGACCACCTGGCGGTGCGCTTCATGGAAAACGGCTGGTCCATGAAGAAGATGATCAAGGAGATCATGCTCTCCCGCGCCTACTGCCTCAGTTCCACCCTGTCGCCCGCGAACTACGCCGTCGATCCCGAAAACCTCACGCACTGGCGCATGAACAAACGCCGCCTCGATGCCGAGGCGATCCGCGATGCCATGCTCGCCGTCTCCGGCAAGCTCGATCTGTATCCCGTGGACGGCTCGCCCATCGCCCGCGCCGGCGAGGGCCGCGAAGGCATGATCGCCCTCTATCGCGGAGCGCTGTTGAAGCCCAGCAACTACCGCAGCGTGTTCCTGCCCATCGTCCGCGACCAGGTGCCGGAGGCGCTCACGCTGTTCGATTTTCCCGACGCCAGCCTCGTCGCCGGCCAGCGCGATTCCACCAACGTGCCCTCGCAAAGCCTCTACCTCATGAACAACCCCGAGGCCATCGCCGCCGCCGACGCTTTCGCCGCCCGCCTCTCGAAGATCGAAATCAAGAAGCCCGGCGACCGCATCATCCAGGCCTTCCTCCTCGCCTACGGCCGTCTTCCCACTGCCGACGAAAGCACCGCCATGCAGGGCTTCTTCGCCCGCTTTGCCGCCGAGGACATGAAGGGCAAGGCCTCCGCCGATGCTACGTCAAAAGCCCGCTTCAACGCCTTCAGCGCCTTCTGCCAGAGCCTCTTCGCCAGCGCCGAGTTTCGGTATTTGAATTGAAGCACGCTCGACCGTCCATGCCCCGGCCCGAGACCGCTCGGGTCATTCCACCGTGTATCCCAACTCACGCGCCGCCTTGACCGTGGCGCGCAACGCGAGATCGGTGCGCACGATGAGCTTGTCGTCCATCTCAATGCTCCACAATCGAGTGCGAACCGTCGCCTCGTCAATGCAGCCCCTGGACAGCAAAATCGAAAGCAGCCTGATGTCTTTCTCCCGGTCTGCAATCAGCTTGGCGACGGCCATGTCATTCGGCTCAAGAGCGAAGACATTCGGGCAGTCCGGCAGCGGAACGAGACGCTCTCGGAAATCTGCTGGAAAGCATTCGAAGGCGCGCGGGCCGTTGATGTCGGCGTAGTAGCCGTTTTGACGCCGAAACACACTGTCCCTGCCAAGCGAGCCATCCAGCAACTGATAAACCTCTTCCGTCAAAGGGTCGGGAACAAAATCGGCGTCGAGCGTCTGTTCATAACTCTCCACTGTCGCCCCGAGATCCGGGAATGTTCCGAAGGCCGAAGTGGAGCCGAAAACGACAAAGCGAAGGTCCGGGGCCAGAATCAGGAGTTCCTGCGCCAGATGAGTCAGTGCCTTGAGGTCCATGGGAAGCTGCGCTGCTCAGCGAGTGTCAGGATACCAGGAAAGGGATCAAAGCCTTTAAAATATCGGACAGGTTCTGAGTCGTCACGCAGCACCTGCAGCAATTCGAGGAGGCCGGCCTTGGATGCCTTCGCAGCCACCACCAAGGCCCGCCATTCCACCAGCTTTGATTTGGGCTGAACGCCCCGCTCAATCCAGCGGTCCACGTTCTCAAGCGGAATGCTCAGCAGCGATGGATCAGCCTCAATCTTGTCGGCGATCAGGCAGAATTTTTGGTACTCCTGGATGTCGCCGGCGGGATCGTGGCAGTTTTCGATCGTGAGCATGCCGGACTGGTAGCAGAGCGGCACTGTTTTTCAATCACCGTTCTCAAGTGTGAGTGGGTAACTTCCGGCGTGCTGCAACTTTCCTTCCCCGCTGGTGTTTAGCTTTCAAACCCTTCCTGGTCCCCCATGAACACACGACGCGACTTTCTCAAGCACTCCTCCTCCGGCTTCGGCTACCTCGCCTTTGCCGCGCTGGCCCAGCGGGAGGCGCTGCGTGCCAGCCCCGCCGCCGTGGCAGGCCCTCTGGCGCCTCGCAGCCCGCACTTTGCCGCGCGGGCGAAGCTCGTAATTTTTCTCTGCATGCAGGGCGGCCCCTCGCATGTCGATATGCTCGACTACAAGCCGAAGCTGACGAAGGACGACGGCAAAAACGCGCCCTCCAGCGCCGGTCGCTACGGCCAGGCCAGCCTGCTCGGCTCGCCGTGGAAATTCTCGCAGCACGGTCGCAGCGGCATGTGGATCAGCGAGCTGCTGCCTAACACCGCCAAGCATGCCGACGAGCTTTGCGTCATCAATTCCATGTGTACCGACGTGCCGGCGCATCCCCAGGCCTTCACCCAGCTCCACACCGGCACCACCCAGTTCGTGCGCCCCTCCCTCGGCTCCTGGGCGCTCTACGGCCTGGGCACTCAGAATGACAACCTGCCCGGCTACATCACCATCAATCCCCCGCCGCAGTCCTCGCGCGCCTTTGGCAGCGCCTTCCTGCCCGCCATTTATCAGGCCACCAAGGTGGGTGGCGGCGCCGCCCCGGGCGCCATGGGCCAGCGCTACGGCGGCGGCACCGCCGAGCCAAGCATCAGCAATGTCAAAAATCCTCGCCTCTCGCCCGTGGAGCAGCGCACCCAGCTCGACCTCATCCAGGCGCTGAACAAGGCCCAGCTCAAGCAGGACGGCGGCGCCAGCGTGGAGGTGGAGGGCGTGATCGAAAGCTACGAGCTCGCCTTCCGCATGCAGGGCGAGGTGCCCAAGGTCATGGACATGGCGAAGGAGACCGCCGCCACCAAAAAGCTCTACGGCATCGGCGAAACCGGCACCGACACCTTTGGCAAGCAGTGCCTGCTCGCCCGCAAGTTCGTCGAGGCCGGGGTGCGCTTCATTGAGATCACCGCCGGCAACTGGGACCAGCACCGCAACCTCAAGGCCGATCTGGAACGCAACTGCACCGGCATCGACAAGCCTGTGGACGGCCTGCTCACCGACCTCAAACAGCGCGGCCTGCTCGAAGACACCATCGTCTGGTGGGGTGGCGAATTTGGTCGCACACCTTACGCCGAGAAAAACGGCACCGGTCGCGACCACAACCCTCTCGGCTTCACCGTCTGGGTGGCGGGCGGAGGCTTCAAATCTGGCTACGCCCATGGAGTCACCGACGACATCGGCCACATGGCCGTGGAGGACAAAGTGCACATGCACGATCTGCATGCCACCATTCTCCATCAGCTCGGCCTTGATCACGAAAAGCTCACCTTCCGCCACGCTGGCCGTGACTTCCGCCTCACGGACGTGCACGGGCATGTGGTGAAGGAAGTGATCGCCTGAGCCATTGGCTCTGATAAAACGGCAGCCGAGGACCGTGTTTCTCTCATGTGCATCCGCCACATGTGTCCTGCTGTTTTTTTCATGCTGCTGTCCAGCATGAGCGTGGCCGGCGCGGAAGACACCAGGCTGGGCTTCAATCGGGACATCCGCCCGATCCTCTCGAACAAATGCTTCCGCTGCCACGGCTTTGATGAAAAAGGCCGCAAAGGCGACCTGCGCCTGGATAAGCGCGAGGATGCCGTCGCCCCGCGTGAAGGCAAGCAGGCCATCGTTCCCGGCAAGTCTGAGGAGGGCGAGCTGATAAAGCGCATCACCACTTCTGACAGCGACGACCTCATGCCTCCGCCGGATTCCAAGCTCTCACTCACAGCCGAAGAAAAGGACGCGCTCCGACGCTGGATCGTGGAAGGA
>CAINXC010000834.1 GCA_903854655.1 uncultured Verrucomicrobiota bacterium
ACGCCGATGAAGATAACAATGGGGCCTGCCGCGAGATTGCGGTTAACCTCTCGCTCGCCCTCAATCTCCACCACCCTTGCATTCTCCGGGAGGTAGCGAACTGCGGTCGTCCGATGGGCTTCGTCCAGATGAGATTTGAAGAAGGGCTCAGACACCGCCAGTCTGACGATGGTTTCATCTCCGTTTTCTGGCGTGAATCTCGCGTCGATCGAGTAATGCAATGCTCTGGCGGTTTTTAACGATGGAAGATCTTCACGCACATACCCGGCGGCGATGCGGGCGGCGACAACCAGGCCATTCTTGTCCAGATGATGGTTCTTCCAACCCGTTTTCACCCCCTCGTAAGTCATGTAGAGACCCGCACCTAAAATAAAGATGGCGAGAACAATGGAATTGGTTTTGCTCAAGCTACTTCCCTTCCACGCTCTAGCGCTCACGTCAAATGGCGGAGTACCACTGGACTCCGCCCCTCATCTCTGCATGTTGACTGCCCCATGCCCACTCTCGTTGTCCAGCCCCGCTCCCGCCTCTTTCACGGTCATGACTGGGTGTATGCCTCGGATGTGAAGATCGTCACCGGCAATCCGGAGCCTGGTGATGAAGTCATTCTGAATGACCTGCGGGGCAAGCCCCTGGGCAGCGCCATCTACAATCCACGCTCCCAGATCGTCGCGCGCCGCTACTCGTTCCGCCGCCAGCACCTGGACGCCGATTTCTTCAAGCGCCGCATCGAGCGCGCAGTGAAGGTGCGTGACTCGCTGGGCATCGACACCAACCTCTGCCGCCTGGTGTGGAGCGAATCCGATGGCCTGCCCGGCCTGATTGTGGACAGCTACGGCGATCACATCGTGATTCAAACACTCACGCTCGCCATGGGGTTGCGGGAGAATCTGATCGTCGAAGCCCTGATCGAAGTCCTCAATCCCAAGACCATCACCGCCCGCAACGACGCCCCGGTGCGCAAGGCCGAGGGCATGGAGGTGGAGAAGAAGATGCTGCTCGGCGAGCAACCGGCGCCGTTCGCCATTCAGAGCGCCGGCATGACCTTCCAGATTGACGTGTGGGAAGGCCAGAAGACCGGGCTCTATCTCGACCAGATCGACAACTATCAGCTCGTGGCCCGTCATGCGAAAGGCAAGCGCGTGCTCGACTGCTTCAGCAACCAGGGCGGCTTCGCCCAGGCCTGCGCACTCGCCGGAGCAAGCGAAGTCACAGCCGTCGATGCCAGCGAATCGGCCAACCTCCAGGCGCAGGCCAATGCCACGGCCTCAGGACTGAGCATCAAGTTCGTCACCGACAACGCCTTCGACTTCCTCAAGGATTCCGAGAAAAAGGGCGACAAGTACGACCTCATCATTCTCGATCCGCCCTCATTCACCAAGACCAAGAACTCCGTGAACGACGCCATGCGCGGCTACAAGGAGATCCACCTGCGCGCCATGAAGATGATGGAGCCCGACGGCATCATGATGACCTTCAGTTGCTCGCATCACGTGAGCACCGGCGAATTTTATGCCAACATTCGTGACGCCGCCGTGGACGCCAAGCGTTCGCTGCGCCTGATCGAACGCTACAGCCAGCGTCCCGACCATCCCATTCTTGTAGGCATCCCGGAAACGGAATACCTGCGCGGCTATGCGGTGCAGGTCATTGCGTCGTGGTGAAGCGGAGCGTCTCCTGCAGCTCACCAAGCTTGACCTTGCCCAGGTCGGTCAAGGGAATTTGCTCGACGATGACCAGTCGCTGGAGCCGTTCATAAGGCGCTGCTGTTTCGTTAAAGGCAGCCATCAGACCACTTCCATCTCCTTCCACCGAAGCCAGGACCAGCGTCACCTCCCGCCGCTCATCGGGCAGCGGCACGATCACCGCTTTCCCCGTTGACATCGCCAGGGTGTCGAGCCTCGCCTGCAAGGCTCCGAGATGCACCAGCTCGCCCATGATTTTCAGCGCCTGCGCCTCTCGTCCCAGGAAGCGCAGGAACCGCCTTGTGCCGTGATCCCATAGTGAGACACGGTCACGGGTGCGCAGACCTTCATCCGCATCAATGGCCTGCCATTGCCATTGATCATCGGCCGCCTGAATCGCATAGCCGGCCGCTAGCGATGGCCCGCGCAGAACGAGATGGTCCTTGGTGTCCGTGGCCAACTGCCAGTGCGGCAGCACCTCCAGGCAGTCGGGATCAAAACCCGTATGCAGATGATCCAAGGGCTCGGTCGCGATTTGGGAGCAGGCTTCGGTCATGCCAAAGCTTTGCAACACCCGCCAGCCCAGTTCGCTGGCGGCAACGCCCACCTCTTTTGACAGGCCGCCGCCGCCTACGACGATAGCTCGCAGGCAGTCCGGGGCGGTGATCTTCTCCCTCACCAGATCAAACACCTGCGTCGGCACCAGCGAGGTCAGCGTGATGCGTTGCGCCGCACAGGTCTCCGCAAAGTGCTGGGCATCCCATTTGCCCTCCGAGTGCACCACCTCCGCACCCGCCAGCATCGCTCTGGCGTGAATAGAGAAGCCTCCCACGTGATGGGTGGGCAGGGCGATCAGCCAGCGGTCCTGCGCCGTGGCTTCAAGGTGGTGGTTCACCGCTTCTGCGGAAGCGAGCAACGCCGCCTTGCTCAGCGCCACCCATTTGGAACGGCCTTCCGTGCCGGAGGTTTGCACCAGGCACCAGCCGTTTCTCCCCCGAATTCGCTGCACAAAATCGGCCACCCCGTCGGCGTCGCAGGGCCGCAGGGGATTCACCAGCACGTGCGATTCATCGCTGTGCCAGAAATGACTGGAACTCAGGTCAAAGATTCCCATGGCAGGCCCTCCAGCACGTCGTCAAACCCCAGGCCGGTGCCGCTGGGATCCACTTGCAGCACCCCGTCCTCGACATCGAGCCGCTCAAAGAAGGCATCGTGGTCGAACAAATGATGGGTGACGAGCCCGCACAAACTCAGTTGCTCCCCCATCTGCTGCCTGCACAGGGCAGCCTCGTAAGCCGCATAGACCTGCCCCAGCCCGTGATCCATGGCGGAAGTGAGAATCAAGGGCGAGCCCGGCAGATGAGTCGTCACCGTGCGCCAGTCGCGGCGGGCAGGTTTCACCACCACCGCATCAAAGCCCTGCGTGCCGCTGCGCCAGCCCTTGTCCAGCGCCAGCTTCACCCCCCATTTCTCGCGAACCTGCTGCCAGCCATCGGCATCATACGGAAAGGGGTCCTCCACCAGATCAAGCTGCCGATACACGCGCAGGGGCAGGAACTCGATAAACTTCGCGAAGGTGAGACGGTCGAGGCAGCCATTGAAATCCACCCGCAAGCGCACTTCTGGAGCGGCCTTCGCACAGCATTCGAGGAAGCGCGTGGTTTCACCGTAGTTGGCAAAGCCCTTGACCTTCAACGCCTTGAAGCCCTTGCGCCGCAGGTAGTCAAACTGCCAGTCCGTGGGCCTCGACTGGCTCCACGAGTAGTGGCTCTCAGGCACTTCCAGGTTCTCGAATAAACTGACCCCGCGACGCCGTGCCTCGCCATCAAGCGCGGCACAGTGCAGCGCTCTTTCGAGTAGAGGCGTCGTCCCGCCCTCCGCCAACGTCTGCAACTGCACTTCCAGCGGCGCGTCGCCAAACTCCGGCCAGGGATGCACCGCCGCGAAGCCGTCATCCACGCGGATCAGCGCGCCAGGAAACTCACGCCGCACGGAAGCGGAGTTCAGCGCCGCGCCGCTGCGCAGAGTGTAGCGGTGAATGTGGATCTTCATGCTTTCACATACCAGATGATGAGCCCGCCAAGCGCCAAAGTGAATACGATCAGAAGTTTGCCGCCAGTCGCCAGGACGGCATTGTATGCGGGGCTCGGCATCAGGGTCCAAACATCGCTCAGGATACGCAGCGACAGTTTGCCGGTTGCCACCAGCGGAACCATCAGAAACATTGGCTGTGAGCTGCCAAACACCCAATAAATCAGCAACAGGTAGGCTGCGCCGATCAGCAGTGTGATCTCCCAGCGCGCAAAGTTCACTCCAAAACGCGCCGCCAGCGTCCGCTTTCCCGTACTGCGGTCTTCGTCCATATCACGCAGGTTGTTGATGGCGATCAGGACAGTGCTCAGCAAACCGATCTGCAAGCCGCCCACCAGCGCCTGCACGTGCCATTGACCCGACTGCACAAAAGCCGAGCCCGTCACCGCCACGAGTCCAAAGAACAGGATCACGAACAACTCCCCCAGCCCGCGATAGGCCAGCGGAGCCGGGCCGCCAGTGTAGCCGTAGCAAAAGTACAGCGACGGGATGCCAATCGCCACAATGGGCCAGCCACGCGCCAGGAACAGCGGGACCGACAGTGCGGTGGCGACACCGAGCATGGCACAGGCGGCAATGATGACCTGCCGGGGGGTCACCACGCCTGAAGCCGTGATGCGCCGGGGGCCGATCCGCGCCGCCGTGTCGCTGCCTTTCACAAAGTCGATGGCGTCGTTGAACCAGTTGGTCGCCACTTGCAGGGCAATGCAGGCAAACAAGGTGCAGAACGCCAGCCCCAAATGCAGGATTCCGCCGAAGCGCCAGCCAATCGCCGTGCCCACGATCACGGGCGCCACCGCAGCACCGAGAGTTTTCGGGCGTGCGGCGCTGACCCAGTCAGAAAAGGTTGCCATGCCCGATACATGACGGGTATTGCCGCAGCTCTCAACAAGGATGTCGGGCTTGACGCCGGATCATCCTCTTGATCTACTCGCGGCGATGATTCGCCTTCTACCAGCGTTGCTGCTCATGGGTACCTCCGCGCTTGCCCAGAGCATCGGGCTGCCGTGGAGTGGGCATGGTCACGATCCGCAGCACACAGCCAATTCGCAGGTGGCCTCGAAACCCTTGCAGAGCATCCTCTGGCACACGCCGGTGGACCTGCAGCCGCAGTACAGCGGCAACGAGCTGCTGATCCACTACGGCTGCGCCCTGATCACACGGCAAAACACTGTCATCCTTCCGGTCAAAACGGGAGCGACCGATGGTTTTCAGGTCGAGGCCCATCAAGCCTCGAACGGAGCGCTGCTGTGGACGCTCACCAGCGACTACTCCCTGCCTCCCCACAACTGGACGCCGCAGTACTCCATCGCTTTGACGCCCAAGAACCGGATTTACTATGCTGGCGCCGCCGGCACCGTCTATTATCGCGATTCACCCGACAACGCCACAGGGACAACAGGCCAGATCGCGTTTTATGGCACCGCCAGCTTCGGCCCTTCTGCGGATGTGAAGATCAACACTCCGATCACTTCAGATCGCTACGGCAACATCTTCTTTGGTTTCCTGGTTTCGGGCACCGTCACCCTTGCCGGCAACGCGCCGCTGCTCAGCGGTATTGCCCGCATTGCCGAGGATGGCACCGGCTCCTGGGTCGCCGCAAGCACAGCCGCCGCCGACAGCAGCGTGATTGAACTCACCTACAACCAGGCCCCGGCCTTGAGCAACGATCACCGCACTCTCTACTTCGCCGTGAGCCGCAGCGACACCTCGGGCCTGCTTCTGGCGCTCGACAGCCGCACTCTCGCAACCACAGGCCACGTGGCTCTGATGGATGTGCTCAATCCCTCCTCCAACGCACGACTGCTCGACGACGGCACGGCCTCACCCATGGTCGGGCCGGATGGCGACGTGTACTTCGGCGTGTTCGAGAACTCCTGGGGTTCCAACCATTACCGGGGCTGGTTGCGGCACTTTGACAGCACGCTCACCCAGACCAAACCCGCAGGTGCCTTCGGCTGGGATCACACCCCTTCCGTGGTGCCTGCATCGCTGGTGACCTCCTACAGCGGTTCCTCCACCTACCTGCTGCTGTCGAAATACAACAACTATGCCGAGGCGGGTGGGGATGGCGTCAACCGCATGGCGGTGCTTGATCCGAATGACACGATGACCGACCCCATCTCCGGTGCGACTGTCATGAAGGAGATCATCAACGTTGCCGGTGTCACGCCCGACACCCAGTACACCAACACCGGCTTTCCCAACGCCGTGCGCGAATGGTGTGTGAACACAACGGTGATTGATGTCCTGAATCACTCCGCCATCCTCTCAAGCGAAGATGGAAAGGTCTATCGCTGGGACCTCTCCACCAACACACTGGGCACCCCCGTCACTCTCACCACGGGACTGGGTGAAGCCTATACGCCAACCGTCATTGGCGTTGACGGAACGGTGTATGCCATCGCCAACGCCACGCTCTATGCCATCGGGGGAACTGGGCCATGAGCCCCGCCGCCTTGCTGGGAGGCATCGCCCTGCTGGCCGATGTTCCTCGTCTCCAGGCAGCGCTCACCCTCTCCCTGTCGCCCGCCAGTCAGGCCGTGGCGCCAGGCGCAGAACTGGTCTTCAACGGCCTGCTCACCAACACCAGCACAACGGACAAGGTCTTCCTCAACGACCTGCAGGCCTCGCTCACAGGCTCGGCCGCAGGCAACGTGGTGTTGAAGACGAACGCCTTCTTTGCCAACGTGCCCGGCATCCTGCTGCCCGGCGAAACCTACAACGGCCCTTTGTTCCACCTGCAACTCAACGCAGGTGCGGCCGCCGCCAACTACAGCGGC
Source organism: uncultured Verrucomicrobiota bacterium (assembly GCA_903854655.1). Lineage (GTDB taxonomy): Bacteria > Verrucomicrobiota > Verrucomicrobiia > Verrucomicrobiales > Verrucomicrobiaceae > CAINXC01. Next base: position 6,560 of record CAINXC010000834.1, read on the forward strand.
AGCATCACTTTCCTGGGCGGAACCGATATTTTTGCCGCAACAAGCCTTGCCTCCGCCACCGTGACGCTGCTCGCGACGCCGGTGGATCAGTGGCGCTACAACACCTTTGGCAGCGCGGCGAACACTCCCGCCGCAAGCGACACGGGTGACTGGGACAATGATCACATCCCCAATCTGCTGGAGTACGCCCTGGGCCTCAATGCAAAGGCGGCCGACAACGCCTCGCTGCCGCAGGCTGTCATCCTGAGCGGCTACCTCACCCTGAGCTACCTGCCTGCGGCGACTGATGTCACTTATACCGTGCAGTCCTCCAGAGACCTCATCAACTGGAGCAGCAGCAATGTGGAGCTCGTCACCGTCGGCGGAGCAACGCCGCCGCTGGTGACCTATCGCTATAACACGCCATTGACGGCCGGGGTACCCATGTTCCTGCGGCTCAGCGTGTCGCGTTAACAGGGTTGCCCCACGACAGAATACCGCCCTGGCATCCGTTGGTTTGGGATGCAACGCACCCTTTCCCGCCGCCAGTTTCTTGCGCAGTCCGCCGCCTTTGCCGGGGCATCCGCCTTGCGAGCGCAGGAAACCACCGCCGAGCCAATCATCGACATCCATCAGCACACGGACTACCACGGTCGTGCGAACGATCACATGATTGCGCACCAGCGTGCCATGGGGGTGACCACCACCGTGCTGCTGCCCGCCGGCACCTACCTCAACAAGCCCTCCACCCACAACGGCAAGTCCAACGGCCTGGCCGCGCAGTGCACCGGCAACAGCGTGTGCATGGAGATTGCCCAGGCGCATCCCAAGGAGTTTTTCTTCGGGGCGAATGAAGTCACCGATGAACCCGGTGCGGTGGCCGAGATCGAGAAGTACCTCAAGCTCGGGGCTGTGATCATCGGCGAGCAGAAGTTCGCGGTGGAATGCGATTCTCCCGAGAGCCAGAAGCTCTACGAACTCGCCGCCGCCCACAATGTGCCAATCCTCCTGCACTTCCAGCACCTGACCTACAACCTGGGCTACGACAGGTTTCACGCCATGCTGGAGAAGTTTCCCAAGACCAACTTCATCGGCCACGCCCAGACCTTCTGGGCCAACATCGACAAGGCGCACGACTGGAAGAACCTTTATCCCAAGGGACCCGTCACGCCCGGCGGGCTCACTGACCGCTATCTCTCGGACTACCCGAACATGTTCGCCGACATGTCGGCCGGCTCGGGCCTGAATGCACTGACCCGTGATGAGGAGCACACGCGGGCCTTTTTTGAGCGCCATCAGGACAAGATCCTGTACGGCTCCGATTGCGCCGATCACCTCGGTCGCGGCGAGGGCTGCCAGGGAGCCGCCACCATCGCCGCCATCCGCCGGCTTGCTCCCAGCAAGGCCATTGAACGCAAGATCCTCTTCGACAACGCCAGGAAACTGCTGCGCCTTCCCGTGTAGCACTTGATTGCCGGTTCAGGTCATCAAGGCCACTGCGAAGGCTTGGAACATGCTGTGAGCAGGTTCCATCGCTTGTGAACAATTCCCCCTTGCCACACAGGGACCGTGGCTCCAGAATCGCCCCCCTCGTAATGGAAAACAAAGTCAAAGTCGCAGTGGTGGGTGCCAGCGGATACTCCGGAATGGAGCTGCTGCGCTATCTCCTGCTCCACCCCAGGGTGGAACTGGTGGCGGTGACCTCGCGGTCGCTCGCAGGCAAGCCCCTCACCTCGGAGTTTCCACGCTTCCGCCGCGTAGGCAATGCGGACACTTTGACCTTCACACAACCCGATGCTGCAGCCTTGAAGCAAGCGGGTGCCGAGATTGCCTTCCTTGCCCTGCCACACGGCGTGTCTCTCGAATATGCAGCGGCGTTGCTGGAGCTTGGGCTCAAAGTCATCGACCTGAGCGCTGATTTCCGGCTGCGTGACGCCGCCGTGTACAAAGAGTTTTACCATCACGAGCATCCCGCTCCCGAGCTTCTGGCCGAAGCGGTTTACGCCCTTCCTGAAGTGCGTGCGGAGGCGATTCGCTCCGCGCGGCTCATCGCCTGCCCCGGCTGCTATCCTACCAGCATCCTGCTGCCCCTGATCCCCTTGCTCCGCGCAGGGCTGTTGAAGGCTGATCCGATTGCTGTCTCCAGCATGAGCGGTGCCAGCGGTGCAGGTCGCAAGGAGGCCGTTTCCCTGCTTTTCAGTGAGATTCAGAACAGCGTGCGCAGCTACAGCGTGCCCGTGCACAGGCATCTCAGCGAGATCGACCAGGAACTGGTCCTCGCCGCAGGCAGACCTGTGCCGCTGACCTTTGTGCCGCACATCGTGCCAGTGCACGCCGGCATCTGCACCACTATCTTCGCAACGCCTGTGGAAGGCCTCACCGTAGAGCAGATTGAAAAGGCGTATGCCGATGCATATACGGACAAACCCTTCGTGCGTCTGCTGGGCAAGAACCAATGTCCCGACACCAAGCATGTCTCGGGCACCAATTTCATCGACATCGGCTGGTCGCTCGATGCCCGCGCGGGTCGTCTTGTTCTGATGAGCGCGGAAGACAACATCGGCAAGGGCGCCTCAGGCCAGGCCGTGCAAAACATGAACCTCATCTGCGGCTTTGAAGAAACCACCGGCCTCATCCTCGCCTGACATGTACGACAACGAAGAAGAATCGAGCACCCGGGTCGCCTTCAAGGTGATCGATGGCGGCGTGACTGCCGCCAAGGGGTTCCGTGCCAACGCCGTGACCGCCGGTGTGAAGAACCCCATGGCCGAGCGCCTCGACCTCGCTCTCATCGTCTCCGATTCCCCCGCCGTCTGTGATGCTGTGTTCACCACCAACTCGGTGAAAGCCGCCCCCGTGCGCCTGTGCCAGCAGCACCTGAAACTCGGCAGCGACATCCGCGCCATCATTGCCAACAGCGGCAACGCCAACGCCTGCACAGGCCTCACCGGCATTCAGCACGCCAAGGCCATGGCCAAGGGCGCGGCCGAAAAACTGGGCCTGAAAATGCGCCAGATCATGGTGGGGTCCACCGGCATCATCGGCATGACCATGCCGGTGGAGCGCATCACCGCGAAGATCGGCTCACTGGTCGAAGGCCTGACCACCGACGGCTCCGACAAGGCGGCCGCCGCCATCATGACCAGCGACACGCGGCCGAAGACCTTCGCCATCGAAGTGCCCTGCGGCAACGGCAGCTTCCGCATTGGCGGCATTGCCAAAGGCGCCGGCATGATCTGCCCGAACATGGCCACGATGCTATGCTTCATCACCACCGATGCGAAGCTCAGCGCCAGCGAGCTGCACAAGGCCGTGCGCCACGGAGTGGAGCACAGCTTCAACCGCATCACCATCGACGGTGACACCAGCACCAACGACACAGTCATCGTCATCAGCAACGGCCAGGCCGATGCCCCCGCCATCAAGCGCGGCAGCGAGGAAGCCCAGCTCTTCAGTTGCGCCCTGCACAAGGTCATGCTGGAGCTTGCCAAGATGATCGTGGGCGATGGCGAACGCGTCACCAAATTCGTCGAAATCCGAGTGCGCAACGCCCGCACCAACGACGATGCCAAGCGTGTAGCCGAGGCTGTGGCGAAATCCACCCTGGTCAAGTGCTCCTGGCACGGCAGCGACCCCAACTGGGGCCGCGTCATCCATGCAGTGGGCTACTCCGGCGCCCGCATTCGAGAAGAACTCGTGGACATCTACTTCGGCGGCCTGCTCGCCGCGAAGGGCGGACTGGTGACCCAGACCCCGATGGCGGAACTGGAGAAGGTGGTCAAAGAACCCCGTTTCAACGTCACCATCGACCTCAATCTCGGCACGGCGAACTATGTCGTCTACACCAGCGACCTCTCGGAGGAGTACGTGGATTTCAACGCCAGCGAGTACAACGCTGCCGTGCATTCCAAGCGGCAAAAAGGACTGGCCTAACTTCCAGGTCACG
>CAINXC010000835.1 GCA_903854655.1 uncultured Verrucomicrobiota bacterium
AGCCCGAGACGGCGCTGCAGCAGGGAGGTGGAGGCCTTCTTTTCCTGGCGGATGACCTCCAGGCACTTCTCCAGGATCTTCTCGTCCTCGGAGCTCACTTCCTCCTCGTCTTCCTCATCGCCAAAGCCCATGCTCATGCCGCCGATGTTCTTGTCGCCGGTGTCGAAGACAGGGCGGCCCTGGCTCACGCAGTGACCCACCAGCGCGTGAATCTCTTCATCCGTAACCAGCGCGCCCTGGCTGCGCACCAGGTTCGCAGTGCCGGGCGGCAAATAGAGCATGTCGCCCTTGCCCACCAGCTTCTCGGCGCCCTTGCGGTCCAGAATCACGCGGCTGTCCAGGGCTGAGGCCACCTGGAAAGCGATGCGCGAGGGCACGTTGGCCTTGATCACGCCGGTAATGACGTCCGCACGAGGCGTCTGCGTGGCGACAATCAGGTGGATGCCGGCGGCGCGCGCCATCTGGGTGATACGGGCGATGGCTACTTCGATGTCTGCCGGAGCGGTCTGCATCAGGTCGGCAAGCTCGTCAATGATCACCACGATGTAGGGCATCGTATCGGGGATGATCAGCTCCTGGCTGCGCAGAGGCGGGGGAGCGGAATCGCCCGCCCAGTCGCCATTGGCATCGACCAGCAGTGTTTCGGCATCCTCCGCCTTGTCCAGGGAGGCAGTGACGGTCTGCTGCACATCGCCCAGACCAGCGATGGCGGCGAGTTCTTCCGGGCCCATGCTGGTGGCGCCGCCGGTGGACACGGCGCCCGCCTTGGCCGCGCTGGCAGCGAGCTTGGCATTGCGGGTGTCGCTGGTCTTCTTGCGGTTGCGGTTGTTGAAGGTCTCGAAGTTGCGGCAGCCTTCGGCGGCAAAGACCTGGTAGCGCGTCTCCATCTCGCGCACCACCCAGCGCAGGGCCAGCAGCGCCTTCTTGGGATCGGTCACGACCGGCAGCGCCAGATGCGGGAGCTCGGCATAGGTCTGCATTTCCACCACCTTCGGGTCGATCATGATGAACCGCAGCTCATCCGGCGCGAAGCGGCAGATCAGGCTGGTGATGATCGTGTTGATGCAGACGGACTTGCCGGAGCCGGTGGCACCCGCAACGAGCAAATGGGGCATCGCGGCGAGATCGGCAATGATGGTCTTGCCGTAGACATCCTTGCCCAGGGCCAGCGGCAGCTTGGCCTTGGGATTCTGGAAGGCCTCGTCTTCGAGCAGCTCGCGCACCGGCACCACCACCTTGTTGCGGTTGGCAATCTCGATGCCCACCGTGTCCTTGCCGGGGATGGGGGCGAGAATGTTGATGCGCTCGGCCTTCGTGGCGCGCGCCAGATCCGCGTCGAGCGTGGCGATGCGGCTCACGCGCAGGCCGTCCACCGGGCGCACTTCATAACGCGTGATCGCCGGGCCGCGAGTGATGTCACCTTTGGTCACCTTGATGCCAAAACTGTCGAGCGTGCGCACGATGGTGTCCTGCATCTCCTTCAGCTCCAGGGGATCGGCGGGAGCAACGAGCGAGGGATCAGGCCACTGGAGCAGGTCCAGCGTGGGCAGGGTATAGTCCCGGTAGCGGTCGGTGAGGCTGCCCATGGGCGCAGGGCCGGACTGCTCGATCTTCTGGGCGCGTTTTTTCGTCCAGACATCGCTGAGGCTGGGCCGGTTGTCGTCCTTGACCAGAGGTTTCGGGGTCGATGAGTCGATGATGGTGGGCTCGAACGTGAGCCCCAGCTCCTGCGGCACGAAGGTTTCCAGGACCGGCGGCACGGTGGCCGTGGACGAGCCAATCGCGGAGGGCGTGGGGATCTTCGCCCTGGCCTTGCGCTTCGTTTCCCCAAGGTCCTCCAGAGGCTCGGCCACCGGCACAGGAACCGCCTTGGGCCGTTCACGCCAGCGTTTGATCATGCCGCGGACCATGACCGGCAGTTGCTGGCGCACCCCCCGAAACACGGCAATGGGATGCATGCCGGTGACGAAAATCAGCCCCACCGTGTAAATCACCCCCAGCACCATCAGCGACCCCACATGGCCAAACAGATTGGAGAAAATGCGCCCTCCCAGCAGCCGCCCAAACGCGCCGCCGCTGCCAAACGGACTGATGTCCTGGTGCGCCGTGTCTCCCGACCAGACATCCACCATGGCGGCCCCGCTGAGCACGATCAGCACCACACCCAGCCAGTGGCGGAACGTGGTGACCTGGCCCGAAGCGACCCGGCACACGCCGAACCAAGTGAGGCTGAAGGGCAGCAGATAGGTCGCCACCCCGCAGACCATCAGTGAGTAAAACGCGGCCAGAGCCCCGGCACGGCCGATGAAATTCACCGGCGGATCGTTCATCGTGTCCGTGGGATTGCCAGGTGCCCAGGTCGGCAGATCGCGCGGATCGTACGAAAACAGTGCGAGCAGGATGAACACGGCCACGCCCAGCATGAACAGGCCGGAAAAATCATGCCAGCTATGGTCATTGACCTGCGGGCGCGGTGCGGAACGTGCGACAGCCACCGCGCGGGCGTTGTTGCGAACGGGGGCTGTTCGTGGGGGAGGCACAGGCTTGGTTTGGTTGAAAATCAATAATACCAAAGTTTTCCCGCACGGCAATACCGAACCTTGTATTCCCAGCGGAAGTCGTCACGCTCGGGGCAGTCCTGCCATGAACCGCCGCCATTTTCTCACTACCAGCCTCGCCGCCTCCCTCTCGTCGTTGTCCGCCCAGGAGCAGCGCCCGCGCCGCCTTCTCCTGCGCTCCTCCTGGCAGACGATCAACATCGGCGACATCGCCCATACGCCGGGCGTGCTGCATCTGCTGGAGGAGCATCTGCCTGGGGTGGAGGTGCGCCTTTGGCCCACCGACGTGAAAAACGGCGTGGAGGAAATGCTGCGCAAGCGCTTCCCCAAGGTCGCCATCGTCAAGGGTGCCGAGGAATTGAAAGCCGCCTTCGCCGAGTGCGACTTCCTGCTGCACGGCTCCGGTCCGGGCTTTGTGCAGAAGGATGTGGCCCGCTGGCGCATGGAGACCGGCAAGCCGTATGGCGTCTATGGCATCACGTTTGCCAATCCCGCCGTCGATGCCATTGATCTGCTCAGCAACGCGCGCTTCGTGTTTTTCCGCGATTCGCACTCCCTGAAATTCGCCCAGGAGCAGGGCTGCAAATGCAAGGTCATGGATTTCGCCCCCGACGGCGCCTTTGCCGTGGACCTGCAAAACGACGAACCGGCCCGGGCCTTTCTGAAGGCCCACGGTCTGGAGGACGGCCAGTTTCTTTGCTGCATTGCCCGCTTCCGCAACACTCCGTACTGGAAGATCAAGAAAGCGGCCTTCGATGCGAAGAAAGACGCCCGCAACCAGGCGATGAAGGACCACGACGCGGCTCCCCTGCTGGAGGCCATCATTGCGGTCACACGCCAGACGGGAATGAAAGTCCTGCTCTGTCCCGAAGACGCCAGCCAGATGGCCATCAACAAGGAGGTGCTGCTCGACAAGCTGCCCGCCGATGTCCTGCCCAAGGTGGTCTGGCGCGAGAACTACTGGCTCACCGATGAGGCGATCAGCACCTACCGCCGCTCCGCCGGGCTGTTCGGCCACGAGATGCACAGCCCCATCATGTGCATCGGCAACGGCATCCCCGCCATCGTCTGCCGCTGGGCCGAGCAGACCAGCAAGGGCTTCATGTGGCAGGACATCGGCCTGGGCGACTGGCTCTTTGATTTGGATGACGAAGAGCAGGTGAAGAAGGTCGCTCCCGCCGTCCTGGCGATGGCGAAAGATCCCGCCGCCGCCAAAGCCAAGGCCGCACAAGGGCTGGCCACGGTCAAGAAGCGCCAGGCGGAAACCATGGCGGTGGTGAGGAAGAATTTGGGCGCGTAGCACTGTCCAGTCGTGCCTGCCATGCCCCCATTTCTATTGCGAAACGTCTTCCAGGCATGAGGATTGGTTCATGGCAGCCCCATTGAACCAACGCCACGTGACCGCACAAGAGATGGTCGAGCAGGCTCGGCGCAACCGCCGTCAGGCAGCGATTCTCGAATCGCGCAGTGGGCAGCAGGCGTCCTACAGCCCGAGCAGCCGCACCACGGCCTCGCGCTTCAGGCGCAGCTCGCGCCACTCGTGATCAAAGGCGCTGCCGCCAACGATCCCGCAGCCTGAGGGCAGGGTCAGTTTCTGGCCCTCCCAGCCGAGACCGCGAATGCTCACCACGAAATGCTGCGCCCCGGCGTGGCTGAAGCCGAAGGGGGCGCCGAAGAAGCCGGGCACCTTCAGGAACGAGCGGTACTCGCGCAGCTTGCCCAGCCATTCTTCGGTGCGCGGCAGGCATCCCACCGCCGGGGTGGGGTGCAGCAGGCGCACGAGGTCGTTCGCCGCCTGGGGAAGGCTGCAATGAACGCTGAGCCCGGTTTGAAAATGCCGCAGCCCTGCCGCCTCGCACAGGTGACGCTGATCGCGCCGCACCTCGCCAAGGGTGCTGAGGCGGTCCATGAGGTAGCCGGCGACAATTTCGTGCTCCTCGATCTCCTTCACATCCACCAGAAAAGCGTCGTCCGCCCCAGGCTTGGCCGTGCCCGCCAGCGCCATGGTCTTCACCTCGTCGCCCTCGCGTTGAAACAGCAGTTCGGGGGTGGCGCCCAGGAATCCCCCGCCCTCCGTCACGCGCCCATACCCCCAAAGATTGTCGGGCGCGCCCATGACCGCGTGAAGCAGCGAGGCGGGATCGCCCTCCTCCAGCAGGCCGCATTCCGTAAGGACCGGCACCATCTTCGTCAGCCTCTCCGCCACGACTTCGCGGCGGATGCGCCGGAAGGCCATTTTGAAGCCCTCGGTGCGGGGTTTTTCCCACACCACCTTCACCTTCGCCGCCTGGCCCACCACCGCCTGCAAATCGCCAGCCGAGGTGATTTCCACGAGTTTAGCAGGCTGCTTCCAGGGCCTGGCGTCTCTGAGGTCGAAGTCGTTCACGAAAAACGCCGTGCCTTCCGGCATCTCCGCAGACTCGGTAAAGGGACCAAGGCCGAGCCAGGCGTGTCCATTCGGGAGTCTGAAAAAGGCAAAATCGGTCATGTGAGGGGCGGTTATAGTGAAACGAGCGGGCCGCGATGCAAGGCATTGTCGATTTGCCGGGCAATTGGCATTATTGTCCCCCTCTCCATGAAACGGCTGCTCTCGCTGATCTACCTTGGCTGCCTCTGGGCGCAGCGGGACACCCAGGCCCAAACCGTTCCCCCACCCCTCATGCCCACACCCGCTGTCGAACCCGCTGTCGAACCCGCGCCCGAAAACTGGCAGGAACTGGGCCCGGAACAGCGCCTGGCCGACCTGAAGCGCCGCCGCGAGCTTCCTCTGCAAAACGAATTGGAAAAGCGCGGCTTCAAGCTGGGCAGCGCCGCCTTCCTCCGGGTGATGAAGGAAAGCAACGAGCTGGAGTTGTGGCTGCGCAAGGACGGGGCAAAGACCTTTGAACTCTTCAAGACCTACAAAATCGCCTTCTACTCCGGCGAACTCGGCCCCAAAACCAAGGAAGGTGACAACCAGGCGCCCGAGGGTCTCTACAGCGTGACCCGCAAAAGCCTGAATCCCCTGAGCAGATACCACCTTTCCTTCAACATCGGCTATCCCAATGCTTATGATCTGGCCCACCACCGCACCGGCGGGCTGATCATGATCCACGGCAAGGACGTTTCCATCGGCTGCTTCGCCATGACGGACCCGATCATCGAGGAGTTGTACCTCGTCGTGGACGCCGCGCTTCACGCCGGCCAAAAGCAGGTGCCCGTCCACTGCTACCCCTTCCGCATGACAGTAGAGCGCCTGGCCCGAGCGCACACGGATAACAACCCCTGGGCCGGCTTTTGGGACGAACTCCACGCAAGCTGGCTCGCCTTCGAGCGCTCGCATCGGCCGCCGTCATGGTCAGTGAAGGGCGGGCGCTATGTCGTGCACCCCTGAAGGCTGATGGCGGGACTCCATCACTCCTTGGATCATGGATTCCTTTTGTCCATCGTCCTGAACTGCCCACGATCCAAGGAGTGACGGCGTCCCGCCGTCATGGGCTCTGCCTCAATCCTCCACGGCTTCGATTTTCACCGCCCCCTGCCTGTCCGGGCCTCAAAAAGCGCAAGCAGACCCGGGTTTTCGGCGTTACTTACAGCCCCCCTTCAATGCTCAAAACCCTTCTCATTTCACTGACCGGCATTTCGGCGGCCATCGCGGCGGATGATGCTCTTTCCACGCGGGGCCAGGAGGCCTATACCAAGCAAATCCAGCCTCTTCTGGAGCAGTTCTGCTACGACTGCCATGCCGATGGCGCGAAAAAGGGCAAGTTCGTCATGGATGAGCACAAGGACTATGCGTCGCTCCGTTCTGACCTGAAATTCTGGGACCACGCGCGGCAGATGCTGGTCACCCACGTGATGCCGCCGAAGGACAAGCCCAAGCCCTCCCTGCAGCAGCGGGATGCCCTGGTGCAGTGGATGGACGACAACGTTTTCTGGTTCGACCCCGCCCGGCCCGATCCCGGCCACGTAACGCTGCGCCGGCTCAACCGCACCGAGTACAACAACACCATCCGCGACCTGCTCCTGCTTTACGACGTGCAGCCTGCCGAGGACTTCCCGCCGGACGACACAGGCTACGGCTTCGACAACATCGGCGACGTGCTCACGATTTCGCCCATGCACATGGAAAAGTACATGCGCGCCGCACGCCGCATGGCGGACCTGGCGATGAAGGTGACCCCGCCGGAACGGCTGAGCCTGGAAATTGCCGCAGGCAAATTCAAGCGCGACGGCAAGAAGGTGGCCGTCGAAGACGACGGTGTTTTGTGGTTCTTCAGCGAGGCCGAGGCCGCCACCAGCTTCCGCGTGCCGTCGGAGGGCACCTACCGCCTCGTGCTCAACCTTGCGGCCAGCAAGGCCGGACCGGACAACGCGAAGGCATCGGTGAAAATCGACGGCAAGCCAATCGGCGAGTACGAGGTGACGCAGGAGTGGCAGGCGAGCAGGGGCCAGTGGCAGAAGATCGAGATCGAGACGCCTGTCCGCCAGGGCGACCACACCTTGAGCGTAGGGTTCCTGAATGACTTCTACGATGAGAAGGCCCCGGAGAACCGCCGCGACCGCAACCTGGCGCTCGACCGGGTGCAGGTGGATGGCCCTTACGGCCTGGCCACGCCGAAGACCTCGAAGTTCGTCCAGTGGCTGGTGCCCAACGTAGTCGCCGGTCTTCCTGCCCTGGAGTTCACCGGAGAAAACTTCCTGAAGGGTGAGGGCGAAGCCACCCTGGACACGGGCTCCATTGAACTCGTCACGGACGGTTATGTGCATCACCCCATTGAGATCAAGGAGAACGGCAAGTACCGCCTCTCGCTGAAACTCGGGGCGCAGCAGGCAGGTCACGAACCGGTGAAGTTTGACGTGAGGTTGGGCGACAAGATCATTCACAAGGGCGACGTCACCGCAAAGAACCAGAACCCCCAGTGGTTCACTTTTGATGCCGACATTCCGGCGGGCCGCCACGATCTGCGCGTGTACTTCCTCAACGACATGTGGGACCCGAAGACCAACGAGGACCGCAACCTGTGGGTGCATCAGCTCAAGGTGGAAGGTCCGGTCAAGGATTCTGGCACGGCGGATGCCGTCACGCTCGCGGCGCTGGTGAAAAAGCTGGGCTCGCATTTGTTCCGCCGACCCATGAAGCCGGACGAGGAAACCCAATGGATCGCCCTTGCGAACAGCGCCACCCAGCAAGGCGCAGGCACCATGGAAACGCTGTCGCTCATGCTGGAGGGCATGCTCATGTCGCCGGCCTTCCTCTACCACTCGATCCCCCAGCCTGCCGGCAATCGAATGGGTGACAGCGAACTGATCGACGAAACGACACTGGCGGAGCGCCTTTCCTATTTCCTCTGGTCAGCGCCCCCCGGCGACAACCTGCGCCAGATGGCGGCCAAGGGCGAGCTGCGCAAGAATCTGCCCGCCGTGGTGAAGAGCATGATCACCAACTGGGAAGGCCAGTCCATGCGCGAAAATTTTGCCGGGCAGTGGCTGCAACTTCGCGACACCGATCTGATCAGCCCCAGCAAGAAACTGGTGCCAGGTTTCGATGGCAGCGAGGGCTACGACATGCGCCGCGAAACGCAGTTGTTCTTTGACCATATCCTGCAAAACAACCTCAGCGTCATCGATTTCCTCACCGCCGACTACACCTTCGTCAACAGGCGGCTGGCCAAGCTCTACGAGCTGCCCAACGCGGGCAATTTCAAAGACAAGCGGGAGTTCAAGCAGGTGTCGCTGGCGGGCACCCCGCGCGGCGGCGTGATCACCCAGGGCAGCATCCTTGCCATCACCGCCAACCCCACGCGCACGAACATTGTGCGCAGGGGCAAGTTTGTGCTGGAGAGCATCCTTGGTCTGTCGCCACCGCCCGCTCCTGGCGACGTGCCTCCTCTTGACGAACAAAAGCTGCGCCAGGGCCACCAGACCCTGCGCCAGCAGTTCGAGGAGCACCGCAAGGCGACCTCCTGCGCGGGCTGCCACGCCCTGCTTGATCCCATTGGTTTCGCGCTGGAAAACTATGATGTCATCGGTCGCTGGCGCACCCAGGATCACAACCTGCCGGTGGACACCTCAGGCACGTGGATTCGTGGCCAGCAGTTCAAGGACATGCAGGAGCTGCGCGAAATCATGGTGCGCGACCTGAAGGGCGATTTCGTCCGCTGCCTCGCCGAAAACCTGCTCACCTACGCCCTCGGCCGCGGCCTCGAATACAACGACCGCCCCGCCGTCCGCGAGATCGTCCGCCGCACCGAGGCCGCAGGCTACCGTTTCCAGGACATGATCATCGCCGTGTGCGAGAGCGTGCCCATGCAGCGGGTGCGGGTGGGGAAGTAGCGCCACGAACCATGGAAGGCCAGATGGGAAAAATGAGAAGAATGGGAATCATGACTCCCCTTCCTCTCCCGACCCAGAACGCCTGCTTCCCCCACGAGGAGACTATCAAACGCTCATCTCCTTCCAAAAGGCCGAGGTCGTCTATGACATCACTTTTCGCTTCGCCCACAAGTATCTCTCCAAGGGCGACCGCACCATCGACCAAATGATCCAGTCCGCGCGCTCCGGGAAGCAAAACATCCTCGAAGGCAGCAAGGCCGCGCAAACCTCCAAGGAAATGGAGATCAAGCTCACCAACGTAGGCCGTGCCAGCTTGGAAGAGCTGCTTGCAGACTACCGCGATTATCTGCGCGTTCGCGACCACGTGATTTGGGACAAGGACTCCAAAGAGGCTCAATTCGTGCGGCGACTCGGCCGCAAAACCCCGCATACCTTTGAACTCTACCGCCAAATCTTCGATACGCGCCCACCAGAGGTCATCGCCAACATCGCCCTCTGCCTCATCCACCAAACGAACTATCTGCTCGACCGGCAGCTCATCCGTTTGGAAAAGGAATTCGTCGAGCAAGGTGGTCTTCGCGAACGCATGACACGCGTACGCCTCGCCCACCGCCACAACGCGCCGGGAAAACAAATCCCCTCATTCCCATTGTTCCCATCCTATTTCGCCCCGGTGACTGGATACCCCTTCCACACATACTCCAAGGCTTCAGGAAGAAGCTGCTGCTTCATGGAACCGTCGCAGTGCCCTGCGTTGGTGACAAAGGAAAACTGGTAGTGATACCCTTTGGCGGCCAGCGCCTTGGCGGTGTTCTCATTGGCGACCACCCAGTCGTGCATGTTGTCCTTCATGATGTTTGGATTCAGAAGGTCCCGATCGCCGACTTCCATCCAGATGCGGAGGGGCTTGGGCGGGCTGTTGGGAATCAGATGCTCGTGCATTTCCCAGCAGCCGTGAGGGGTTTCAGGATTGTACGGCCACTGCTGGTTCACGAAGGTCCCTGAAAAGCTCAGAACGCGGTGATACAGCTCAGGATGATACCATGCCATGATGAGGGCGCAGGAGGCGCCGGAACTGCAGCCGGTCGTGGCGCGGCCGTCAGGATCGCTTGTCAGCTTCACCTGGCACTCCTTCTCCACCAGCGGCAGAATCTCCTTCTCCACAAACTCCGCATAAAGACCGGACATGGTATCATACTCCAGGCCGCGCTCGCTGCCCTGGGCGTCGCCGCTGCCGTTGCCGATGGAGATCGCGATCATTGCCGGCACGCGATGCGCGGCGATGAGATTGTCCAGGACCGTGAACAACGATTTGTCCACTCCGTCGGCACCCACAATGAACGGGGCGGTTGAACCAGGAACATACTGCTTGGGAACATACACCCCAACACGACGGGTGTATGGAGCAGGATGGCTCGTCGGAACGTCCAGCTTGTACGGGTTTGCGGGATCGGGGGTGCCGAACGTGTTTGGCTCGCGTGCGATGCCGGGATAGATCTTGCTGTCCTCCGACTTCACCGTGAGGTTGAAGACGGTGCCTTGCGGCACACCCGCCTGCGTGATCATTTCCGGTGCCTTCTTGTGCGTGGGGCCAATGATAAAGTTTCCATCGGCATCCGCCGGGGGAACCTCGCCGTCCGCCAGCGCTTTCGCGGCCACATACCCTGGCGTGTTGGGATCGCGTGTGGGCGGAGTCGGGCGTTTTGGCTTGGGGGCGTCCGCAGCCAGGGCCGGAAGCAGGCCTGCCACAAGACCGAGGGAAAACACGATGCGTGAGATTTTGATGCTCATGGAATTCTATAACTGGGGAGGAGGTGTCGCGTATCAGGTGAATGAACGCCACTGACATTCGGGACTTTCTCAGAATGCCCACTGTTCTCTCTTCAGTTTCCCCCGCTCCCCTGCTCTCGCAAGACAGCCCCCCCTGGCCCCGTATTTCCCCACGGACCCATGACCCTGCGCTCCATCATCCCCCTGCTTGTCTGCATCGCTTCCTCGCTGCATGGGGAAACCGCGCCTACGACCATCAGCTTCACCAATGACGTGATGCCGCAGTTGCAGAAGGCGGGATGCAGCGCGGGCACCTGCCATTCAAAACCGGAGGGACAGAACCACTTCAAGCTCTCCGTCTTTGGCTACGACCCGAAGCTCGACTATTACAACATCGTGATGGATGATCGCGGGCGGCGCGTGTTCCCAGCCGCTCCGGAAGAATCCCTGTTGCTAAAGAAAGCCACCGGGCAGGTGCCGCACGAAGGCGGGGTCCGCTTCGAGAAGGGCTCGGAGCCCTACAAGCTGCTGCTCGCCTGGATGAAGGCCGGAATGCCCTTCACCCCGGACACCGATCCCAAGATCACCGAGGTGAAAGTCGAGCCGCGCGAGCATCTCTACAAGCGTGGTGCGACGCAGCCGCTAACGGTCACCGCCCGCTACAGCGATGGCAGCACCCGCGATGTCACGCGCCTGGCCGAGTACATTTCGCAGGACAAGGAGATGGCGACGGTGGACGAGCACGGCCTGGTCACGGTTGGCAAGCTCACCGGCGAAGGTGTCATCGTGCTGCGTTACATGGGGCGTGTCGATGTGGCGCGCATCACCGTACCCGCCGAGAAGATCCTGCCAGATGAGGTGTACGCGAAGCTGCCGGTGAAAACCGAGATCGACCGGCTGGTGTACCAGCGCCTGAAAAAACTTGGCATCCAGCCCTCGGCGCCCTGCTCCGATGCGGAGTTCCTGCGCCGCGCCTCGCTTGATTCCATCGGCATGCTGCCCACGCCCGCGATGGCGAAGCAGTTCCTCGCCAGCACGGACCCGGACAAGCGCGAGAAGCTCATCGACCAGCTTCTCCAGAGCCCCAATTACGCCAATCACTGGGCGATCAAATGGGGTGACCTGGTGCGCCCCAATCCCTCCCGGGTGGGCGTGAAACCCGTGCTGCTGATGGACGCCTGGCTGCGCGATTCCTTCCGCCAGAACAAGCCCTACAACCAGATGGTGCGCGAGCTTTTGACCGCCAGCGGCAGCACCCATGACTACGGCCCGGCCGCCTTCTGCCGCGACAAGCGCGAGCCCATTGATGCCAGCGCCTTCGTGAGCCAGATCTTCCTCGGGGTGCGGATGGAATGCGCCAAATGCCACCACCATCCCAGCGAGAAATGGACCCAGGAGGACTACTACCAGCTCTCCGCTTTCTTTGCCCAGATGAAGCACAAGGGCCAGGGCATCTCCGCACCCATTTCGGGCGAGCCCGAATTCTGGTGGTATGGGCCGGGCGGCACCATCACCCATCCCATCACCGATGCCGTGATGGTTCCCAAGCCGCCGGACGGCCCCGAGATGCCCTACGTCAGCGGCCAGGACCCGCGTGCCGTGCTTGCCGACTGGATGGGGGGCTCGGACAACCCCTTCTTTGCCAAGGCCATCACCAACCGCATCTGGAGCGAGTTCTTCGGTCGTGGCGTCGTCGAGCCCGTGGACGATTTCCGCGTGTCCAATCCCGCCACCAACGAACCGCTCATCGAATGGCTCGCCCGCGACTTCGTGCAGAACGGCTACGATTTGAAGCACCTGATGCGCACCCTCATGCGCTCGCACGTGTACCAGCTCAGCAGCGCTCCCAACGAATCGAACATCGCGGATGCCAAGAACTTCTCCCGCGCCTACCGCCGCCGCCTGTCCGCCGAGGTGCTCGCGGATGCGGTCAATGACTTCACCGGCGGCAAGGACACCTTCACAGGCCTCCCCGGCGGATCGCGCGCCGTGACCACCTGGAACCACAAGCTGGACAGCGATTTCCTCGACGCCTTCGGCCGCCCCAACGCCAGCCAGGAGTGCCCCTGCGAGCGCGAGCGCAAGTCCAGCGTGGTGCAGGCGCTGCACCTCATGAACTCGCAGAACCTCCAGGAGAAACTGGCAACCGACAGCCCCCTGAAGAAGAGCGACAAGCCTGAGCCCGAACTCGTGCGCGACCTCTACCTGGCCTCTTACAACCGCTTGCCGCGCGCCGAAGAGATGAAGGCCGCACTCGCCTATTTCTCAACGCCCGGTGCCACACGCCAGAGCGCCGTCGAGGACATCATGTGGTCGCTCGTGAATTCAGCGGAGTTTGTGTTCAATCATTGAGGTGTCGGGACCTCTTTGAGCGCCACGCCGGCAGACTAAAGTCTGTACACCAGCCGCTGTGCATGGCCGGGGGCGGTAACAAACCTGTTCAGAATGCCGGAGCCTTGCGCCTTCTAACCCTTTCGTAACTTCAATGTCGCGGCTGGTGTACAGACTTTAGTCTGCCGGGGTGGCGCACCATTTCCCTCCTGGCTCCCGCGCCTTCCCCATTGCCCTCCCATTGCATATCGTGTTCACTTCCGCCGCATGTGCGGATTCCTGGGATGGTTCAAAGCGAAGCCCCGGCCTTGGTCGGAGGCTGAGCGGAGCCGTGCAGCCAAAACGCTGCAATCCCTGCATCATCGGGGGCCCGATGACGGGGCTGACGCAGAGGGCGAGGGCTGGTGGATGGGCTTCCGCAGGCTTTCCATTCTCGACCTGTCGCCCGGCGGTCGCCAGCCGATGAGTTTCGGCAACGACCGGTACACGCTCACCTTCAACGGCGAGATCTACAACTTCCGTGAACTCAAGGCCGGGCTGCCGCCACGGGAGTATCGCTCCAGCGGCGACACGGAGGTGCTGGGAGCCCTGCTGGAATCCCAGACGCTGACGGGCGCGCTGTCGAAGCTGCGCGGCATGTTTGCCTTCGCCTGGTGGGACAGGGCCGAGCGCTCCCTTGTGGTCGCCCGCGATCACTTCGGCATCAAGCCGCTCTACTACCGAATCAATGAGCAGGGCGACCTGTGGATCGGCTCGGAATTGCGCGCGGTGCGGCGGTTGTCGGGAGCGGGCCTGCAGGTGTCCAAGCGGGCGCTTGCGCAGTACTTCCGTTGGGGCGCAGTGCAGGCCCCCGACACGATGATCGAGGGCATCGAATGCCTGCCCCCGGGGCATCTGCTGCGCTGGCACGAAGGCAGGCTGCGGGTGGAGCGCTGGTTCACGCCCTCATGGCCGGGTCAGGACGGATGGGAGCACGGCCACGCGGCGCAACGCGATGAGGTGCGCAAGACGGTGCTGGCCAGCGTGGAAGCCCACCTGGTCAGCGATGTGCCTGTGGGCGTGTTTCTCAGCGGCGGGCTCGACTCGTCCCTCATGGCTGCATGCATGAAGCATGTGGGGCAAAGCGAAGTGCAGGCTTTCTCCATCGGCTACGAAGAAGACGCGGGGGTGCCGGACGAAAGCGACACCGCCGAACGGACCGCCAGGTTTCTGGGCTGCAAGTTCATGCGCGAGCGCCTCACCGCCGACTCGCTGGAAGCGAAGCTCGACCGCTACTTCGCCACGCTGGACCAGCCCACGGGCGATGCCCTTAACACCTGGCTGGCTTCTGAACTGGCGGGACGTCACGTGAAGGTCACCCTCAGCGGCCTGGGCGCGGACGAATGGTTTGCCGGGTACAACTACCACCGCCTCGCCTTGCTGGCCCAGCGCTCGCCGCTGGCCCGCTCGGCACTGGGGAGAGTGACCGGCTCCGCCCTGCGCCTGGCCGAAGTCTTCCTGCCGCAGAGAGCCAGAGGCCACAAGGCCTGGAAGGCCCTGCTCTACGCCGGAGGTGGCGCCGGTGGCAACGCCGCCGAAATGCACACCCTCGGGCGCACCATCATGCCATCGGCCACTGTCGCAAAACTGCTCGGCATGCCGCTGGCGGAGGCGCATCGCTGCTCCGAGGACATCCCGTTGCGCGCCGGTCTCATCGCCGGCCTCGATCAACGCGCGCCCGATGCCTGGCTGCACCAACTGCTGCTCCTTGAAACCGAAACCTATCTGGCCAACACCCTGCTGCGCGACAACGACTGCACCAGCATGGCCCATGGCCTGGAACTGCGGGTGCCGCTGGTGGACCGTGAAGTTTTCGATCTCGCAGGCCGCCTGCCGCCTGACTCGAAGCTCTCCATGACCAGCGGCAAGCGCATTCTGCGCGAGTCCTTCCGCGACCTGCTGCCGGACTGGATCAACCACGACAGCCAGAAGAAGACCTTCACCCTGCCCCTGATGAAGTGGATGCGCGAGCCGAAATGGAGAGCCCGCATCATGGACACCCTCACCAGCCGCCAGTCCATAGAGCGAGGCTGGGCGAATGCGTCCCAAACACAGAAGCTGCTGGCCCGGTACTTTGCCAGCAGCACCGACACCAAGGCCGCCTGGCATCTCAGCCAGCCGGTGTGGATGCTGTTCGTTCTGGAGTCCTGGGCATTGGCTCAGGAAGTGCCCAGTACTTAGTGCCTGGTGCTGAGCAAAAGTGGCTTCATCCTTATTAACCAAGAACTCGGCACTTCGCACTCAGCACTTCTGTCCCATGCCCCGCCTCCTCCAGGTCTTCAACCGCTACCTCCACACCGGAGGCGAGGAGAAATCGGTGGATCGCATCTTCAACCACGTCAGCGAACGGCATGAGGTGTCACGCTGCTTCTTCGACAGCGCAGACTGGAAGAAACCTGGAGCCCCGGGCATGGCGGGCCAGGCGGCGCGGCTGTTCTACAATGCGGAAAGCCGCAGGCGCTTCGAAGCCGCCATGGATAAACACAGGCCTGACGCGGCCTTGTTTCACAACCTCTACCCTGTGGCCTCGCCCTCGCTCTACCGCTCGGCCCTGAAGCGCCGGCTGCCGGTGATTCAGTACCTGCACAACTTTCGTCCGTTTTGTGTCAGCGGCACCGCCTATGCGCGCGGACAGATCCTTGAGGAGGCCTTGCGTGGCCACTACTGGCGCGAGGTGAAATTCGCAAGCTGGCAGGACAGCGTGATAAAGTCCGTCCTGTTTGCGATGATGCTCAAGCTGCTGCACGCCAGCGGCTGGTTGAACAGCGTGAAGGCCTGGGTGGCCATCTCCGAATTCATGCGCGACCGCCTTGTCGAAGCCGGCGTGCCGCAGAACAAGATCTTCGCATTGAGACACTCCTGGGACGCCATGCCCGAGGTGCCTGCCGCCGAGGATGGAGGTTACTATCTCTTCCTTGGGCGGCTCGTGGAGTTGAAGGGCCTGAAACCTCTGCTCGACGCCTGGCAGGCCCTGCACGCAAAGCTTGGCGAGAGAACGCCACAGCTTCGCATCGCAGGAGAGGGCCTCATGGAAGCCACCGTGCGAGCGCATGCCGCCAACAATCCCAGCGTGAAGTACCTGGGCCTCATCAGCGGCGACGAGAAGCGCGAGGCCCTGCGCCGCTGCCGCGCCCTGATCGCGCCTTCCATCTGGTGGGAGCCGCTGGGCTTGGTCACCTATGAGGCCTATGACTTTGCCAAGCCTGTGCTGGCGGCGAGATCCGGAGGTTTGATCGAGACGGTGATGCCCGGCATCACCGGCCTGCTGCATGAGCCGGGCAGCGCGGAGGGCATTGCAAGCGATGTGCTGGCGATGGAGAAGCTCAGCCTGGAAGAACGCTCAGTGATGGGCAATGCAGGCCGGGAGTGGCTGCTGCGGGAGGCCAATACGAAGGCCTGGCAGGATCGCTTTGACGAGATCGTGCGGTTCGCCATCTCAGGAAAGTAGTCATCACGCTCCGCGTGATGAGCCCTGCGCAATGCAAGCCGAACAGCCGCAGTCTGCCTCCAAGCATTGTGTCGCCATCATGGCACAATGCTCATCACGCGGAGCGTGACGGCTACTTTCCTGAGGCCACTCACCAAATTATCGTCTCCCGCACCGTGGCCGCGCCGCTCGCATCCGGCGCAAGCTTCACTTCCTTCCCATCCTTGCCGATGCCTTGGAAGGTCCACTCGCTCAGGCCCTTGCCTTTTGCCGTGACGACATGCTCAAAGCCATTGGCGATGGGTTGCAGGCGGTCTTCGACTTCGATCTCCCCCAGGTTGTAGAGCATGGTCGGCAGGCCCTGCTTGTCCAGGCGGTAGCCTTTGAATTCAGGTGCAGGAGCACCGGGCTTGCGCAGGGACACCTCGGTGCCCAAGGTCATGAGGGCATCGCCCAGCGGTTTGGCGGGCGGCATGGCGCGATCCTGCCAGGTGCCGAAAGCATCGACGAAGCGCCCCTTCCAAAGCAACGCCCAGCGAACACGCAGTGCATCGAACGCCGCATGAAGCCCCTGCGGATAGCCGACCGCAATGGCATGCGTGCCCACCCCTTCCATGAAGGTGCGGAAGACAATGGGCCGACCCTCCTTTTCGGGCTTCAGCTCATAATCATCGTTGCGCAGGAGGCCTTCCGGCAGCGGCTGCTGATCCAGCTCCTTCAGATAGGTCCAGATCTGTTCAATATCATGATCCGCCGTCTTGCGCGTCATGAAGAGCGGCGGCATCAAGGTGCCCGGCTGGGTGACCTGCGGATTGAGCAGCAGCGCCTTGAAATAGCTGGGATTCAGCCGCTCAACCGTGTGGCTCAAATTGATCACCGGCACACCCAGGGACTTGCGATCCTTCAGTCCGTGGCAGGTGACGCAGCCCAGCCCCGTGATGCCCATGAGCTTACGCCCGCCTTCTGCGCGGTGGTGCTTGGCCAGGCCGCTGGTGTCCATCTCGGGCGGGTTCTTCGGTTTGTCAGCTTCTACGAACAGGGCGGGCAGCATCTCCGTGTTGGCCTTGCCGAAGCCGGGCATGCGCACGCTGAGGTAGGGGCGCACGCTGCCGCTTTCGCCATACAGCACGCGTTGCAGCCAGGTGGGGGTCAGCTTCCAGCCCGCACGGTCCAGGTTGGGCGGAAAACGGCCAAAATCGCCCAGCGATTCAGCGCCTGAGTCAGCCGCCATGAAGTACTGGGCGCGGGCGTCTTCCGGGCCGCCTTTGCCGTCGCGGTCATGGCAGGCGTAGCAGTTGAGACGCAGCATCTGCCAGTCGATCTTCTGGTGCGCTGTCAGCGCCTCCGGCTTCTTCTTCTGCACCCGGTTCAAGGCAAGGCGCAAGGCCCGGCGCTGCAAGGCATTGAAGTCAAAGCGCGGTGCGCCTTCCGTCGGCTTTTCCGCCATGCATCCGCCCTCGCCATGCAGTTGATCAAGAGGCCTGGCCAGGTGCTTGTCCATGGATTCGCCGGTGCTGTGGCAGACGGAGCAGCGCTGCTCCACAAACAATGCACGACCGCTGGCGGCGGTTTGGGGCGCGATCTTCAGGGCCGCGCGCTCCACGGCTTTTTCAGCGGTCCGCCCAATGTGCAGGTAGGCGGCAATATCGGCGGCCTCCTGCTCGCTCAGGTGCATGCCGGGCATTCGACCTGCGGGGCGGAAGTCATGCGGATTGAGCAGGAAACGCCCCAGCGCCTGCACATCATAGGCATCGGCAAGCGCCAGCGGATTGGAGCCGTTGCCGGGCCGGTCGATGTTCGTATCCGGCGCGGCGGTCGGCGGCCGGTAGTCCGTGGCGGGCTCGTGGCAGGCGACGCAGCCGGCTGTGTGATAGAGCTTCTTGCCACGGTCTGCGTCACCAGGCGGCAGAGGCTCCACCTTTTGCTTCAGGGTGAGCAGGTACTGGGTAAGCGCTTCCACCTTCTCGGCATCCCCTTCCCGGCTGCCGAACATCCCAGGCATGAGCGTGCCTTTTTTGCGATGCTGCGGGCTGCGCACCATGAGCCAGAGCGTGTCCGCATCCAGCCGCGAGCCCACGCCCGCGAGGTCCGGGCCGGGCCGGGGCGCGAGCTGCTGTTTCCAGGGCTCCGGGGCGTCATGGCAGGCGATGCAATTGGTTTCCGCCATCAACAGAAGCCCACCGCTGACCACTGCTTCGTCGGGATCTTCCTGGATGTGGAACTGGTCAAAGGTGAAGACGTAAGGATGGTCGATGGGCTCGGCCTGAAGCGGATGGGCATAGGCTGAACGCGCAAGCAGAGAAAACAGAGCCCAGGCGGTGAATGCCCAACGACGAATGAAGAATGGCGGATGACAGTACTGCACGAGATCAGCGAGGCTCTGGGGTTCGCCTGCAAAGGCTGGCGTTAGACCGCCACTTTTCCCGCCGTATTGTCAGTGTCAACCCACACCGCCATGACGTACGACCCCTTCACCCGCCGCAAGTTTCTGTCCGGTGCCTATGGCATGGGCACGATCGCCCTGGCCACGCTGCTGAAGGAGCAGGGATTGCTCGCGAATGCGCCGATGCTGCAGCCGCGCCACTATGACCTGAAGCCCAAGGCTCCAGACGGCTTTGGCAAGGCGAAGGCGATGATCTCCATGTTCATGCAGGGCGGCCCCAGCCATGTGGACCTGTATGACCCGAAGCCGGAACTCACACGGCTGGATGGCAAGGATTTCCCCGGCGACATCAAGTATGACGACGCCGCCGGCGCGAGCCGCGAGGTGATGGCGTCGCCATGGAAGTTCAAGAAGTACGGCCAGTGCGGCATGGACGTGTCCGAACTGCTGCCGCATTTCTCCGGCATTGTCGATGACGTCACCCTGATCCGCTCGATGCACACCGGCGTGAACAATCATGGCCAGTCCATTTATGCGCTTCTCAATGGCACGGCGCTCGGCGGCCGGCCGACGCTGGGAAGCTGGATCACCTACGGCCTGGGATCGGAGAACCAGGACCTGCCCGCCTATGTGGCGCTGACCGATCCGCGCGGCGTGCCCGTGCTGGGCGTGGACAACTGGAGCAACGGCTGGCTGCCGTCCTTGTTCCAGGGCACCGTCATCCGCCCCAAGGAGCCGCGCATCCTCAATCTGGACGCCCCCATGTCCTTGAAAGGCGAGGCGCAGGACCGTTACCTGAACTTTGTGCAGAAGCTCAACAAGGAGCACGCGGAGATCCGCCCCGGCGAAAGCGATCTGGAGGCCCGCATCCAGAGCTTTGAGCTGGCGGCCCGCATGCAGACGGCGGCCAAGGAAGCCATGGACCTCAGCCAGGAAAGCGAGGCCACCAAGAAGCTCTACGGCCTCGACAATCCCGCTTGCGCCGAATTCGCCGCCCGCTGCCTCATTGCGCGGCGGCTGGTGGAGCGCGGCGTGCGTTTTGTGTCGCTCTTCACCGGCAACCAGACCTGGGATCACCATGCCAGCATCGCCACCCTGCTGCCCGCCTCGTGCCTGTACGTGGACCAGCCTGCGGCAGCCCTCGTGATTGATTTGAAACAGCGCGGCCTGCTTGATTCCACCGTGGTCCATTGGGGCGGCGAAATGGGCCGCCTGCCGGTGATTCAAAACCGCGCAGGGGGCAAGGTCAACCGCCTCAAAGTGGGCCGCGACCACAACACCTACGGCTTCGGCATGTGGGTGGCCGGCGGCGGCTTCAAAGGCGGGCACATCCACGGCGAGACCGACGAGTTCGGCCACCACGCGGTCAAGGATGTGGTGAACCACTATGACTACCACGCCACGCTGCTGCACCTCTTCGGCCTGGACGCCAAGAAGCTAAGCTACAAGCGCAACGGCGTGGAGCAGACTCTCGTGGAGAACCCCGAGGCGAAGGTCGTCAGCCAGATCCTGGCGTGAGGGCTCGGCGAGGAAACGCCACGACCACCGAGCGTATTATTCACTGATCGAACTGCTGATTCTCGTCACCACCTCGCCCGCCGCCATGAAGCCGAAGCTGCCGGTGAGGTGCGTGGCCGCGCCAAAGCCTGCAGCGCAATCCAGCCGCAGGCTCTTCTCCGCCTCGGGTTCGGGCTCGGTGGAGCAAGTGCCATCGGCCCAGGGGAACATGGGCTTCTCAGAAGAGAAAACACAGGGGATACCCATGGGCACGGCGTTGCCGTCATCGGACTTCGGATAGCCGTAGTCCTTGCGCAGCTTGCGCCGCACCTGCTGCAACAGGAGGTCGTGCCCGGCCAGGCCTAGGTCCACGGACTTGATCTTGGTAGGATCGCGCCGGCCACCGGCGGAGCCGATCGTGAGCACGGGCATTTGGCGCTTCACACAGGTATCAATGATCACCGCTTTGATCGACATGCGGTCCACCGCATCCACCACAAAGCTGAAGTCCCCTTCCAGCAGCCGTGCAGCGTTGGCTTCGCTGACGAACTCCAGCACCTGGTTCACCCGGCACTCGGGATTGATGGCGGCGATGCGCTGGGCCATCACCTGGACCTTCGGCAGGCCCACAGTGCCATCCAGCGCGGGGAGCTGACGGTTGATGTTGGTGACGCACACGTCGTCGAGGTCGATCAAGGTGAGCGCCCCAACGCCGGAGCGGGCCAGAGCCTCCACCACCCAGGAGCCCACGCCACCGATGCCGATGACGCAGACATGAGCCTGGCTCAAACGCTCCAACCCCGCCACACCATAAAGGCGGGCGATGCCTCCGAAGCGCTGGAGATAGCCCTCGGTCATGCGGGCCAGTACTGCGCGACCTTGCCGCGCAGGAAGGTGACGCTGCGGGCCAGTTGCTCAATGCCGTCCACGCCGTCTTCGATGCTGATCCAGCCGTC
>CAINXC010000836.1 GCA_903854655.1 uncultured Verrucomicrobiota bacterium
CCGGGGGAGCCCACCATGAGCACGCCCTTGGGAATCTTGCCGCCGAGACGCTGGAAGCGCTTGGGGTCCTTGAGGAACTCCACCAGCTCCTGCACTTCCTCCTTGGCTTCCTCGACACCGGCCACGTCCTTGAAGGTGATCTTGTTGCGGTCCAGCGAGAGCAGGCGCGCACGGCTCTTGCCGAAACTCAGGGCGCCACGACCGGCGCTCTTGATCTGCTGGCGCACCAGCATGTAGATGACGCCGAGAATCAGCACCAGCGGCAGCAGCGAAACCAGCGGCGAGCTCCACATGCTCTGATCGCTGTCGGAGGTGATCGCCAGCTTGTGGTCGGCCAGGAGCTTGTTGAGCTCCTCCTTTTGAAACTCAACATTCACCATGACCTTGAACGGCACAGGTCCGGCGGCGGGCACAGTGGTCTTGAGCGGCATGGCGACACCGCCTTTGTCCGCCAGCTTTTCCATCAGGTCGGGGGGCATTTTTTTCAGAGCCCCCTGGATGTACTCCTCGCGGGTGGTGTCCGAACGGACCAGCTTGAGAGGACTGTCTTCGTCGCTCTTCACGTTGTCCTTCTCCACCTGCTCCTTGAACTGCGGAAAGTTCAGGGTCTGCGGCTTGGGCTGCAGGAAGTGTGCGAAGTAGGCAGCCCCCAGCAGCATCGCGGCCACGAGGAAAAGCATGAACCCACGCCAGTTGAATTGGGGGTCTTGATTGCGGCGGCCGGGGCCGTCGCTTCGATTACCGTTGAGATCGTCGGACATGTCAGTATGGGGTTCTACGAGCGTGGAAGGGTGCCAGAATACACGTCAGGAGGAGGAAATGCAAAAAACTCCGCGTTCGGCGGTTGATCCACTGTCCAATTCTAAGGCGTAACAAGACTGTTGCCAATAAGGGCCATCCCTTGACTGGCAAGGGATTCCGCAGGGGATTTAGTTCTTTCCGGTGGGCCCATGCATGGCTAGAGTGCGCCCTCTTTTATCGAAAAATGTTTTCTGGTAAGCGCAAAAGTGCCGCTGCGACCAAGGGCGGCAGCGTGCCCAAATTCAAAAAACAGGGCTCGGAAAGCCCGCTGCCGACGCTTTGCAGGCCCGCCGCCCGCCCGCTTCGTCCCCTTCCATGACCATTCTCGGCATCAACGCCTACCATGGAGACTCCTCCGCCGCCATCATCCGCGACGGGCAGCTCGTTGCCGCCGTGGAGGAGGAGCGCTTCCGGCGCATCAAGCACTGGGCGGGGCTGCCCACGGAGGCGATTAAATTTTGCCTGAAGGAAGCCGGTTTGAGGTTCGGCGACCTGGAGCATGTCGCGATCAACCTGAATCCGAAGGTGAACCACCTTCGGCGGCTGCTCTTCATCCTGCAGCGCCGCCCGGACATACGCCTGATTTTTGAGCGCCTGCGCAAGCTGAAGAAGGCCCGCAGCGTCCACCAGTCTCTGGCGGACGCGTTTCCTGGCGAGCCCATGCGCGCTCAGGTGCACCACATTGAGCACCACCTGGCGCACATTGCCTCCAGCTACCTGTGCAGCCCGTTCCAGGATGCGGTGAATCTTTCGGTGGATGGTTTCGGCGACTTCGCGAGCGCCGCCTGGGGTCCCGGCGAGAACGGCCGGATGAAGATCGACGGGCGGGTGTATTTTCCCCATTCCCTGGGGATGTTCTACTCGGCGCTCACCCAGCACCTGGGTTTTCCCCATTTTGGGGACGAGTACAAGATCATGGGCCTGGCCCCGTACGGCCAGCCGGCCTTCATGCCGGAAATGCGGAAAATCGTGCAGATCCAGGGCGACGGCTCCTTCAAGCTGGGCCTCGACTACTTTCGCCACCATCGCGAAAACGTCCCGTATTCCTGGGACAACGGCTCGCCGGAGGTGGGCACCCTCTTCGCTCCGGCGCTGGAAGACCTGCTGGGACCGGCGCGGGCGAAGGACGCGCCTCTGGAGCAGAAGCACAAGGACCTGGCGCGCAGCATCCAGGCCATGTACGAGGAGGCCTTCTTCGCCCTGGTGAACAAGCTGCACCAGCGGTACGGCGGCGACAACCTCACGCTCAGCGGCGGCTGCGCGATGAACAGCGTGGCGAACGGCAAAGTGCTGCTCCAGACCCCGTTCAAACAGGTGTACATCCAAAGCGCGGCGGGCGACGCCGGCG
>CAINXC010000837.1 GCA_903854655.1 uncultured Verrucomicrobiota bacterium
AAACCTGCATCGCGCACCATCTCCAAAAGGTCTGGAGTGGTGCCGACACCTAGGAGCCGCAAAGCCCAATCGGGGATATTCCCTTGCCCATCAAAGGCCCGGTACTTTCCAGGCTCCATTCCAGCCAGGTCATCGTGCCCAGGCTTATCTCTCTCGGTTTGGAGTCTCCGGGGTGCCGGTAGCGACCACGATAAAGACGGTTGACCACGACTTCACCGTTCTTGAGGCGCTTGGGGAGGAAGATTTGCTGCTGCATAGTGTTACACTACAGCACACCTGAACAGTGTTCCAATGAATTTTTGGATAGTCCGAAGGACCTGCTTCAAACCCTTGTGCAGCAAGGAATCAAGGGCTAACGGAGTAGTTGCGGGCTCCGAACGGGAGGCTAGTCGAACGGCCTCAACTGGAACCTTTTCGACTGCCGACCGCTCTTCCAGTTGACCCCGTTCGCCCGCGCCTCCAAGACGGTCACTAGGAGGTTTGGCACCTCCTTGCATCGGTTCGCCTCTGCGTACTGTCAACAGTACCGGGATCAGCCCCCCTCTCTGCGTTTAAAAGAAATTGTTTGAAGTAAAACAAGGTTACACGCACAAAGTCGGGCCGGGGCTACGCCCCGGCCCTCCCCTTGTGCTGCCTTTATCGCTAGACGAAGCCCCCTCCAGTCTCCTCTGATTGAGCGCCCAGGCAATCCCGGCCCGTATTTCAGCCCGCGAGGGGGGCGCATGGCTCAAGGCATTCATTGCCGTTCGGAACTGCTCCCAGGGCATCAGAATGGGCAAGCGCCGACCGCCAGACAAGACAAGCTCGCAGTCATGCGCGCCGGGCCTGGCTGGAATCACCTGTTGAAAATAGGGAGTCTTCATTCTCCCACAGTGTAACACACTTTCTCATTTTTGCAAGAGGAAAGCGTGCCAACAAAACTATAGTTCCTCGCCGCCATCTATTGCACGTATTGGCACGATTCCTGCTTACTGTCAACAGTACGACTGTGTCCTATCTTGTAGGACTTAAAGCCTTTCCCGCCATGGCCTGGATCATGGTCATGATCGCTTCCCGAATGGGTGGCTGAAGCCGTGACCAAAGGAGCACAATCACCGCAATTTCACAGGTCATTTTGTGCGTCAAAGAAGCTGCAACCAAGGCCCCACAAGGGTTTGAGACGCATTCGAAACCTGCATCGCGCACCATTTTTTTTGATGCTGGAAAAGCCCTGGAAAGCCTGATACATAAGGGATTGTAGGCGGTGAGGGGCTTTCGGCCCGTTCCTCTAAAATACCTCTGGAATCGTGTGAAATGCAGCAAAATGCACCATTCATTGCACGGGTTGTTGCACCGGTAAACTCTCCCCTACTCTCATGCCTCACCCTCGTTTTCAGTGCCCAGGCCTATCTTCTTCCGCCATGACCCGCTCTCTTTTTCTTTTCCTCATGGCCAGCCTCAGCGTCGGCCCGCTGGTGACCCGCGCGGACGAAAAGCCCGCCCCACCCACGGCGGACTACCTGTTAAACCTCGTGCGCCTGAGCTACATGCTCAAAGACCGAAGGCTCACTGGAAGGCTGCACGACAGCGAGTCCGGGAAAGAGGAACCCTTCGACCTACACATGTCGCAGGAAAACATCTGCTTCCATTTCACCAACCCACCGCAGGTCGTCAACCTCGATCTTTCCGCAGTCCCGGCGATGCTGCGCGACGTCAAGCCTGGCGGCGCAGTGGAGGTGCCCCTGTCAATGTACGGCGAGCGTGTGCGCGGCTTTGACCTCACA
Source organism: uncultured Verrucomicrobiota bacterium (assembly GCA_903854655.1). Classification (GTDB taxonomy): domain Bacteria; phylum Verrucomicrobiota; class Verrucomicrobiia; order Verrucomicrobiales; family Verrucomicrobiaceae; genus CAINXC01. Next base: position 1,764 of record CAINXC010000837.1, read on the forward strand.
TATGAAGACTTGTCGATGCGCTTTCTTAGCTGGCCCCACGGCAAGGTGCTGGGCGAGGAAAGCGGCGGCTTCTCCCGCCAGAAGTCCTGGAGGGTGCGAGTGACCACACCCGACGGCAAAGGCCCATACGGAACCGTGGACGTTTGGGTGTACCAAGGCAGCGGCTGCATGGCCAAAATGGAAGCGTGGGACAAGAAGGGCAACAAGATCAAGTTTTTCCTCATGCGCAGCTTGCAAAAGGTGGACGACTCATTCGCCCCAAAGGAGATCCGCCTGCAAACCTACAAACCAGGGAGCAACGCGCCGACCGGCACGACCTACATGACCTTTGACAAGCCGGAAAAGAAGTAGGCAGGGGCGCAACGATAGCAGCGTGAGCTGGGAGCAGCCCAACAGGGTGACAGTCCCTCGATCACCTCGAAAACCACCAGTTAGCACGAATAGCGCAATTGCGTATGATTTACACTCTGAACCATGAAGGCGAAAGAAGTGATCCAGCTCCTGAAGGCAGATGGCTGGGTGAATACCAGCAACAAGGGCAGCCATCGTCACTTCACTCACGCGATCAAGACAGGCAAGGTCACGGTGCCTTACCACGGCAGCGATGACCTCAGCCGCCCCACGCTAATGTCCATCTTCAAACAAGCGGGCTGGAAATGATCTGGTCCTGGCCTTAAATTCAGCCACACATCATGCACTACCTGCTCGTCATCGACACCTGCCCGCGCAATCTCAGCGCCTACTTCCCCGACGTGCCCGGCTGTGTGACCACCGGCAAAACGGTGGAGCAAGTCCGCCGCAATGCCTTGGAGGCCCTTTCCTTGCACTTCGAGGATGGCGAGCCGCTGCCGCAGGCCCGTTCGCTGGAAGAGATCCTCGAATCGGGCGATCTTGAACTTGAAGACTCCTCCACCCTCACCTGGATTGACTTTGAGCAAGCCAGCCGCCAGCTCGCCACCGCTTAACGCGGTGACCCTTGAATATCCCGCAAACTGGCTGGCCGCGATGGGCACGGATGCGCAGCGTTTTGCCCAGGATGCGAAGATGGCGGCGGCCATGAAGCTGTTCGAGATGGAGCGCTTCACCAGCGGCCAGGCGGCGTCATTTGCCGGGGTGTCGCGGGAGGAATTTCTGCTGAGCTGCCGCCAGTGGGGCGTGGACAGCGTGAAGTGGGATGAGGCGGAAGTGGAGGCTGAATTCGCGACGCCGCTGCCATCCCGTTCATAAGCGTCATTGCGTTGCAATGCTGATCATGCAGGTCAGGGTTGTCCGATGATGCATTTGCTGATGTAGAAGCCCACCAAAAGCGATGCAATTCCAAGAATCAACTGTTTGAGAAAATAGAGCATGCACGCCGCCTCCGTGTATTTCATGGCTTGAGCACACTGATGTGCCCTGGCGATTTCCTCCGCGTATTCCGTGGCCTCGGCAGCCTCACGTGCCCGGGGAAAGGGTGACGGCGCCTGAGCTTCGCGCCTCCTGCCTTCGGTCTCGCGCTTCTCCTCGCCGGCCATGGCGCGTGACAGCAAGCGGTATGCCTCATTGATTGAACGGGTGTGCTCGTTGGCCTTTGCCGTGAGACTGTCATTCCCCGCGAACCGGTCGGGATGCCAGACCAGCAGCGCTTCCCGGTAGGATTTCTTCAGGTCCGCACCGTTGAGCGGCATGGAGAGTTCCAAAACGCGAAGTGCTTCGTCCAGATTCATGGTTCACAGAGTGACTAAATTTGAGTTCCCGATCACCGGGAATAAAGCCATTGCGCCACTCCACTCCTGAAATGCAGCAGACCTGACAACCTGGGTTGAACCATGCAAATTCTTCTTCCAAACACGGAGGCCGATGCCCTTCCTCTGGTGAGCGATCTGGCGGTTGAAGAAGGTGAGGGTATTGTCTGAATCCAGACGGCGTGAAGATGCCGGAAGTCTCATAGATTGAATGTGACGAAAAAAACAGAAAATAACAACCGGTAAGAATTCTATTTTTATTCCCGTAGAAGGCCTTTTCATCCCCGTAAACGGCTGAAAGCATGCTCACGACAGGGGGGAGAGGCCATCGGTCCTGTCACTCCGAACGATCTGGTCACCAGGGTTCATGACCGGACGCCCGTCATCTTGCCTCAACAGTTCTGGCACGCCTGGCTCGTCAGCAGAATACCGACACGGGATCTTCAGTCGATCCTCCTTCCGTTCGGTGCTGCCGCCATTGACTGCCATTGCGACTCCCCGAAAATGAACAGCACTCGTTTCGAAGACCCTGCCGCCGTGGAGAGGTATTTGCCTGGGGCAGACGAAGGCGGCCTCCCGTTGGACTTGCGGTGAGGTGACGGGCAGGCTCCTTCATCGGAACTGATCTTCAGTCTGTTTGTCCACCATCAACGGGAACTTTTTCGACTGCCCTTTCGGTTGACCCCTCAAAATTTGGCGGTCTGCCGCCGGAAGCAGGGCGTTTGAGGTCGATGAACTCCGTGGTTTGGACCGGCCCTACACCGTGCACCTGGCAAGTCTGAGCATCTCTTCAATATCGTCGTTGTTTTCGAGCGGTCTCTCAGTTCCTCGCACGGCTCTCAGTGGTCTGCACAAAAGCAAGCCCCTGTTTAGCGGGTGGCGCATTTCATCCTGCCTCCAACTGCGTTTGCCATGCCTGGGTCCGAAACCCGCTGCCATCGCTCTGTAAATGTTGATCCACGTTCTCATGCAACTGTATCGGATAAAAGAACCTCCCCGGATGCATGTCATCCATTGCGGAGGTAACCGCTGAGGGCATGTGCATCCAACCAGGCGTTGAGGCGGAGATCCTTGCAGCCGGGCCATTCGCCCGAGAGGTCCTGTCTCAACGAGCGTTCAAGCCAGGCAACCTGCTCGAGTGCCATGGCATCATCGAGCACCGCTGTCGAGAGAAGATGGACGGCATGCTTCAGGGAGGTGACCTCGGCGTCTAACAGTTTGCGCTGGTTGGCCGTGGAAATGCTTCTGCGGATGCAGTCGAGAGCAGAGAGCGCGGTGGTTGTGTGGATCATGGTGCTCTACAGCGGGTCGATTCACCCCGACGATTGGCCGACAAGTGCATCACGACGTTGCACTCCCGGCATTCGGCCAAGATGAATCGAACACACCGGCGTTCGTCACGCGGCTGCCTGGTGGATGCTTTGTTTGTTCCTTATGTCCACAACCCCATCTGAATTCCCGACGCCACTACCGTCCCGGTTCATGAGTGTCATCCGCCGGGATCGCCGATCTGCTGACCGGCTGCGCTGAGGCCACGCGGGAGAGCGGCGATCCCTGGTTTGAGGGTGAATCAAACACTGGCGGGGAATGACCCGCGCCAAGTCCAAGATTGTCCGTCAACTGGCAACGAATGCTGTTCACTGCTGAATAGCAGACTCTGCCTTGCCGGGCGTTTTGGCCACCTGGGAGGGCGTGGGCAGTTGGGACCTGTCCCAACCCCCGCCAAGGGCTTTGATCAACTGCACGGACGCCACCATTTCCTGAACTTGCACAACGATCACCGCCTGTTGGTCGGTGAGCAAGGTGGTTTGGGCCGTGACCACATTGACATAGGGATCGATGCCCGTTTGATACCTGTCCATGGCGAGCTTCACATACTTCTCGGCGGTCTGCTCGGCCTGGCGTTGCTGGAGCAGTTGCCTCGACAAAAGGCGCACCTGCGCCAGGTAATCCTCGACTTGCTGAAACGCCGTGAGCACGTTCTGACGGTAGCCCGCGAGGGCGGCATTGTAGGTGGCGACGTACTGGTGGACGGTGGCGTTGCGCAGCCCGGCATCGAAGATCGTTTCGGAAGCCGATGGGCCGAAAGACCAGGTGCGGTCGGACGCGTTGAACAACCGGCTGAAGGTCGGGCTCCCGTAGCCCCCTTGAGCGCCCAAGGTGAGGGCGGGATAGTAGGCGGCATAAGCCATCCCGATCTGGGCGTTGGCCGCGGCCATCGCGCGCTCCGCCGCAGCAATGTCGGGCCTCCGCTCCAGCAATTGCGACGGCACGCCAACCGGAATGGGCGGCGGGGAGGACTCCAGGACCTTCACCGGAATGGAGAAGTTTGAGGCGACTTTGCCCACCAGAACCGCGATGGCATGCTCATACTGGGCGCGCGCGACGCCAATATTGGTGGAGGTGGCCTGGGCGTTTTGCAGGGTGTTCGTCGCCTCGACGACAGCGATTTCATCGGTTATGCCCGTCTCATACTGGGCGCGGGTGTAATCCAGCGCCTTGCGGTCTGCCGCGATCGTCTCGTTGTAGAGCCTTTGCAGCGAATCCTGTCCGCGAATCTGGAAAAGAAGCATGGCCAGGCTGGCTTGCTCGCTCAGGCGCTCGTTCTCCAGATCGGCGGCGCTGAGCTGGGCATTGTATCTGGCCGCGCGCACGGCATTGCGCACCTTCCCCCACAGGTCGGGCTCCCACGACACATCCAAGACTGACAGGATCGAGGTTATCGGCACGGCGCCCGGCATGCGCGAGCGAGTGAAGGACGCGTTCGCCGTGAGGGCGGGATAAAGCTGGGCGTTCGCCTCGCCCACCAGCGCGCGCGCCTCCATGAAGTTCTGGAAGAACTGCTTGATGTTCTGATCGTTGATATTGAGCTGCTTCTCCAGGGAGTTCAACTCTGCATCCTTGAAGACCTTCCACCAGTCCCCGCGCAGCATGGCATCCTGAGGCCGCGCGACTTTCCAGCCGCCGGCGCCCTTGTAGTTGGCCGGGGTCTCCTTGTACGAGTCGGGCGGCGGCTCGGTGGTGGCGGCGGGCGTCTTGTATTTCGGCCCGACGAGGCATCCCGCCAGGAGGCAAAACGCCATGCATAGGCCGATTCTCAGCGAGTATTGGAAGAAGGTCATGGGCTCGTGGATTGCGTCATCATTGACATTGTTAGGCACCGCCCGGCACGGGCCGCTCTCCATGGTGAAAGACATCGCTCTTCTCCCCCTTCACCCACAGGCGGATGCGGTCAAACGCCAGATAGAGGACGGGGGTGGTGTAAAGCGTGAGCAACTGGCTGACAATGAGGCCGCCGACAATGCTGATCCCAAGCGGCCGCCGAAGTTCGGACCCCGTGCCGCTGCCCAGCGCCATGGGCAGAGCGCCGAACAAGGCTGCCATGGTCGTCATCAAGATGGGGCGAAAACGCAGCAGGCAGGCCTCAAAAATGGCATCTGCAGGACCCTTGCCATCCACCCGCTCCGCCTGCAGCGCGAAATCGATCATCATGATGGCGTTCTTTTTAACAATGCCGAGCAGCAAAACGATGCCGATGATCGAAATGACATTGAGATCTTCCTTGAAGAGCGACAGCCCCAGCATGGCGCCCACGCCCGCGGAGGGCAGGGTCGAAATGATGGTCACGGGATGAATCAAATTCTCGTACAGCATGCCGAGCACGATGTACACGGCCAGCAGGGCGGTCACAATCAGGATTGGCAGCGTGCTGAGCGAGCTCTGGTAGGCCTGCAACGTTCCGGAAAAGAAACCCCGGAGCGTGGCCGGTGTGCCGAGGCGCTTTTGCATCTCGTCAATGCGGGCGGTGGCATCGCTCAAGGACACGCCGGGGGCAAGATTGAAGGAGACGGTGACGGAGGGGAACAAGCCGGTGTGATTGATCGCCAGCGGAATGGTGTTGGCCTGTTCCTTCGCCACGGCAAACAGGGGAATGTGGCCTTTGCCCGGCGTGCCCAGGTAGATGTCCTTGAAGCCGTCCGGGTCCTGCCAGTACTTGGGAGCGACTTCGAGGACGACGTAGTACTGGTTCAACTGGGTGTAGATCACCGAGACCTCCTGCTGGCCGAAGGCGTTGTAGAGCGCCGAATCCAGCGCCTGGACGGTAAGGCCGAGCCTCGCCGCAGTCACGCGGTCGTAAGTCAGGAGTTCATCGCGTCCGCCGTTCTGCTGGTCGGAATTGACATCCTGAAAGCCAGGCAGGCGCATCATCTCCTTGAACATGACCGGCCCCCAGTTGGCGAGGTCCCTGGCATTGTCGGACTGGAGGGTGTACTGGTAGAGGGCGTTGCTGGAGCGCCCGCCGATGCGCAGATCCTGGGAGGCTTGGAGAAAGGCGGAAGCCACCGGCAGGTGGTTTAACTTCGGGCGCAGGCGGTTGATGATCTCGGCGGCCCCGACTTTGCGTTCGGCCAGGGGTTTGAGCGCAATGTAGATGTTGCCGCGATTGGTCGCGCCATTGCCGCCGGTGAAGAAAATGGCGTTGGCGACTCCGGGGTCGCTGTTGATGACTTTGCCGAGCTCGCGAACGGAATAGTCCATCACCTGATAGGAGGCGTCCTGCGAGCCCAGCACGCCACCGGAAATGGCCCCGGTGTCCTGCTGCGGAAAAAAGCCCTTCGGCATGTGGCTGGCCAGCAGCACATTGAGCACGACGGTAAGAAAAAGCGAAATGAGCGTGATCGTGGGATTGTCCAGCACCCAGATCAGGGTGTGCTTGTATATCGACAGCACGCGGTCAAAGAAGCGTTCGCTGGCCATGTAAAGACGGCCATGTTTCCTGTGGCGCTCGTCTTTCAGCAGGTAGGCGCACATCATCGGCGTGGTGGTCAGCGAGATGACCATGGAAACCAGGATGGCAGTGGAAAGGGTGACGGCGAACTCGCGAAACAGCCGGCCGACGATGCCGCCCATCGTGAGGAGCGGGATGAACTCGGCAATGAGCGAGATGCTGATGGAAAGGACGGTGAAGCCGATTTCCTGCGCCCCCTTGAGGGCCGCATTGAAGGGAGTCATGCCATTTTCCAGATGGCGCGTCACGTTCTCCATGACGACGATCGCATCGTCCACCACGAAGCCGGTCGAAATGGTCAGCGCCATCAGTGACAGGTTGTCGATGCTGTAGCCGCAGAGATACATGACGGCGCAGGTGCCAAGGAGCGAAACCGGCACGGCGATGCCGGGAATGAAGGTGGCGCGGACGTTGCGCAGGAAAATGAAAACCACGACGATGACGAGAGCGATGGAAATCATCAGCGTCCACTCGACATCATCGACCGAGGCCCGGATCGTGGTGGTGCGGTCGAGAACGACGGTCATGTCAATCCCAGAGGGGATGGATGCCTTGATCGAACCCAGTTGCGCCCGGAGCCGGTCCACCGTTTCAATGATGTTGGCGCCGGGCTGCCGGAAGACGATCACGGTGATCGCCCGCTTGCCATTCAAGTACCCGCCGGCGCGGATGTTCTGCACGGAGTCTGTCACTTCCGCCACATCGGACAAGCGGATGGCCGCGCCGTTGTTGGAGCCGATGATCAGCGGTTTGTAGTCCTCGGCGTGGGAGATCTGGTCGTTGGCAATGATGTCCGCCGTGACCATGCCATCGGTGATCTGTCCCTTGGGGATGTCCGCATTCTGGAGGCTCAACGCGGATTGCACGGTCGACATGCTCAGCCCGTAGCTGGCCAGTTGCGCCGGGTTGACGTCCACGCGCACGGAGGGCAGGGCGCCGCCCCCGGTGGTGACCTGGCCGACACCCTGGATTTGAGACAGCTTTTGCTGAACCACCGTGGAGGCTTCATCGTATAACTTGGCCGGACCAAACTTATCCGAGGTGAGGCCCAGGATCATGATCGGCGCATCCGCAGGATTGACCTTTCGGTACGTGGGATTGGACGGCAGATTTGCAGGCAGATAAGTGCGCGCGGCGTTGATGGAGGCCTCGACGTCCCGCGCCGCGCCATCAACGTTGCGATTGAGATCGAACTGAATGGTGATCGAGGTGTTGCCGAGCGAGCTCGCCGACGTCATCTCCGTCACGCCCGCGATATGACCGAACTGCCGCTCCAAAGGCGTGGCGACGGACGAGGCCATGATTTCGGCGCTGGCGCCAGGCAGGCTGGCGCTGACTGAGATGGTGGGGAAATCCACCTGCGGCAAGGGCGACACCGGCAGCACCTTGAAAGCAATGATCCCGGCGAGGGCAATCGCCACCGTAATCAGGGTCGTGGCCACGGGCCGGCGAATGAATGGTGCGGAGATGTTCATGCCTGCTCCGGGTGCTCAAACTCGCTGCCTGCCGGTGGCGCGGCCGCTTTGCGCGAGAAGCGCTTTGAGAGGTTGTCGAAAAAGATGTAAATAACGGGCGTGGTGTAAAGCGTGAGCAACTGGCTGAAAATCAGCCCGCCAATCATGGTGATGCCAAGCGGGCGGCGCAGTTCCGAGCCGATCCCCGTCCCGCAGGCCAGGGGCACACCGGCCAGCAGGGCGGCCATGGTGGTCATCATGATGGGGCGAAAGCGCAGCAGGCAGGCCTCGTAAACAGCGTCGGTCGCGCTCTTGCCGCGCTCGCGCTCCGCCTGCAGCGCGAAGTCAACGATCATGATACCGTTCTTTTTGACGATGCCGAGCAGCAGGACGAGGCCGATGATCGCGACCACGCTCAAATCCTGGTGGAAGAGAAGCAGGGCAATGAACGCGCCCACCCCGGCGGATGGAAGGGTCGAGAGAATGGTGATGGGATGGATGAAATTTTCATACAGGACCCCGAGCACGATATACACGGCGACGAGGGCGGCAAGGATGAGCAGAGGCTCATTGGCCAGCGAGGCTTGGAAGGAGGCCGCCGTGCCTTGGAACCCCGCCTGGAGGCTCGCCGGCATGTGCATGTCCTTCTGCGTCTTCTCGACTGCGGTTATGGCATCGCCAAGCGAGGCGTTCTCCGCGAGATTGAACGACACGGTGATTGCCGGAAACTGCCCCTGATGGTTGATGGAGAGGGGCTCGGTGGTCTTTTCGAAATGGCAGAACGCGCTCACGGGCACCTGTCCGGCGATGGCTGCGGTGCTCGCACCGGAGGCGCCTGAAACGGTGCTGGCGATCTTGGTGGACAACGCATTCACGGGAGGAGCCAGCGTCAGGGCCGCCGCAGAATACAGGGCGGTCCCGGTCAAAGCATTGGACCCGGCGGATGAGGAGCCTGAGGCCGAAAACGAGGTGGAGGCGCCGGTGCCGCTGGCGCCGGAAGACGAATTGGCCCGGAGATAAATCTGGTTAAGCTTCGTCATGTCCGTCCTAAAGTAGGGTTCCACCTCCAGCACCACGTGATACTGGTTCACCTGTGTGTACATGGTGTTGATCAGCCTTTGTCCAAAGGCGTCATACAACGTATTGTCGATCGTCGTGGGCGCGATGCCAAGCCGCGAAGCGGTGATACGGTCGATCTTCAGTGCCACGGCAAGCCCGCCGGGTTGTTGATCCGTGGCGACGCCTTCCAGCTCCGGCAGCAGCTTCAGCCGCTCCACAAAACGATTGGTCCAGTCGCTGAGTTCATTCGGATCAGGGTCTTCGAGGGTGTACTGGAATTGCGCGCGGCTGACCCGGTCATCCACGGTGATGTTCTGCACAGGGGCCATGAACAGGTGGATGCCCTGCACCTGCTCCAGCTTGGAATTGAGCCTGCGGATGACCTCGGACGCGGTGATCTTGCGGTCTTCGAGCGGCTTGAGATTGATTGACATGCGGCCGCTGTTGGTCGTGGTGTTGGTGCCATCCGCGCCAATGAACGACGAGAGGCTTTCAACCGCCGGATCCTGCAGAACGACCTTGGCAAGCTCCTGCTGCTTTTGCGCCATGGCCTTCGACCCGATGGCCGGGGGCGCCTGGGTGATGCCCTGGATGACTCCCGTGTCCTGGATGGGAAAGAAGCCCTTGGGGATGATGATGTAGAGGACAATCGTGAGCGCCAGAGTCGCCACCGCGACGAGGAGGGTAAGGCCCTGGAACCGGAGGACGAACTTGAGGGTGCGCCCATAAAAGGCGATCATGCCCTCGAAGACACGCTCAGAAGCCCGGAAGACGCGGCCCTGCTTGTCCTTGGGATTGTGGCGCACGATGCGCGCGGTCATCATGGGCGTGAGAGTCAGGGAAACCACGGCCGAAACCACGATGGTCACGCCGAGAGTCACGGCGAACTCTCGAAACAGGCGGCCGACCACGTCGCCCATGAAAAGGAGCGGGATGAGCACGGCGATCAGCGACACCGTGAGGGAGAGAATGGTGAAGCCGATTTGCTCCGCCCCCTTCAGCGTCGCCGCCATGGGCTCCTCACCCGCCTCGATGTAGCGGGAGATGTTCTCGATCATGACGATGGCATCATCCACCACAAAGCCGGTGGAGATGGTCAGCGCCATCAGTGACAGGTTGTCCAGGCTGTAGCCAAGGCCATACATGACCGCGAGGGTCCCAACCAGCGACACGGGCACGGCCACGCTGGGAATGATGGTGGCCAGAATATTCCGGAGGAAGAGGAAAATGACCATCACGACGAGCGCGATGGTCAGAAGCAGTTCAAACTCGACATCCGCCACCGAGGCTTTGATGCCGGTGGTGAGATCGGTCAGGATTGTCACCTGGAGGCCCGCCGGCATGCTGGCCTCAAGTTTCGGCAGCAGGTCCTTGATGTTTTTCACCACGCTGATGGTGTTGGCCCCCGGCTGGCGTTGCACGTTTAGAATGACCGCCGGGGTCTCGTTCATCCATGCCGCCTGCCCTTCATTCTCCACCCCGTCCACGACGTGGGCGACGTCCGTAAGCATGACCGGCGCGCCGTTGCGGTAGGCAACAACGACGCTGCGATAATCTTTGCTGGTGACCAGTTGATCGTTGGCATCGATCTGAAAATCCTGGCGCGGTCCATCGAAGTTGCCTTTGGCCGCGTTCACGCTGGCTTGCGTCAGGGCCGTGCGCAGGTCTTCCAGGTTGATGCCATAGGAGGAGAGCACTGTCGGGTTGGCTTGAATGCGGACCGCGGGCTTCTGGCCGCCGCTGATGCTGACGAGACCGACACCGCCGATCTGCGCAATCTTGGGCGCCAGCCGGGTGTCCACAAGATCCTCCACCTGCGACAGGGGCATGGATTTCGAGGTGATGGCCAGCGTCAATACTGGCGCGTCGGCCGGATTGGTTTTGCTGTAGATGGGCGGCGAGGGAAGATTGGCTGGCAGCAGGCTCTGCGAGGCATTGACGGCGGACTGCACCTCCTGCTCGGCGACATCAATGTTGAGGCTGAGATTGAACTGCAACACCACCACCGAAGTGCCACCGGAGCTGATGGAGGTCATCTGGTTCAAACCGGGCAACTGACCAAATTGACGCTCCAGCGGCGCCGTCACCGTGGTGGCCACCACATCGGGGCTGGCGCCCGGATAAAACGTGACGACCTGGATGGTGGGATAATCGACCTCCGGCAACGCGGAAACCGGGAGCTGCGTGTAGGCGACGACCCCGCACAGAAAGATGGCGGCCATCAGCAGCGAAGTGGCCACCGGTCGCAGGATAAATGGGTGGGAGGGGCTCATGATGGCTTGCCATCGTGCTTGTGGGTGCCTGTTCCTGCGGGTTTGTCCCCTTCGGCGGGCTTGCTGCCTGCCGGCACAACCTTGTCGCCGTCCTGCAGCTTGTCGAAGCTGCTGTTCGCGATGGCATCACCAGGATTGATGCCCTCCACCTGCGTCTGTCCGCTTTTGCTTTCGGCAACGCCCGGCTTGATCTTGCGCAGGTGGGCAACGCCATCCTCAATCACGTACACAAACGATGTCTGGCCATTCTGCTGGATGGCCGCCGAGGGAATCAAGGTCACGCCTTTCAGCGTCTCCACTAACAATCGCACGTTGACAAACTGGTTGGGGAACAGCGCCAGGTCATCATTGCCGAAGACGGCTCGCACCCTCAATGTTCCCGTGGTGGTGTCGATCTGGTTGTCGAGGGCCACCACCTCACCGGTCCCTATCTGCGTCTGCGCCGTGTGATCAAACACGTTAACGGCAAGCTTCGCATCCTTGCGCAACTGGGCCTGAACCGCGCCGAGACTGTCCTCCGGTATGGTGAAAACCACCGTGATGGGTTGCATCTGTGTGATGACCACCAGCGGACTGGCATTGGCGTTCCCGCCTGCCGTCACCAGGTTTCCTGGATCCACCAGACGCAGCCCCACCCGCCCGGGGATGGGGGCGACTATATGGCAGTATTCGACCTGGAGCTGGTCAAACTGCACGGTTCCCTGATCGTTCTTCTCGGTGCCTTGGTCCTGGCGGACGAGCTTTTCCTGATCATCCAGGATTTGCTTGGCCACGGCATTGCGCGCCCATGCGGCCTTGTAGCGATCCAGGTCCATGCGCGCCTGCTGCAGCACATTCTGGTCGCGTTCGAGTGTTCCTTGCGCCTGCAGAAGCGTGGCCTGGAACGGTCGCGCATCGATGTCGATCAGCGAGTCCCCTTTTTTGATAAGCTGCCCTTCCTTGAAGTTCACCGCCACCACCATCCCGGTGACCTGGCTGAAGATGGAAGCTGTATAGAACGGGGTTACCGTTCCAATCGATTCAATATAAACCCCAATGTCCCCTTTTTGGGCAGTGGCGGTCGTGATCGTGATGGCCCCCGAAACACCGCGGCGGCCTCCCGACGAAGGGGTCTTGGACTTCTCCTTTGGGGCTAGAACAAGATAAAACGCATAGGCAAAAAGCCCCAGCAGCGCCGTCCACACGAACAGTTGCAGAAGCCAGCCTTTCCATGTGCGGCGACTGGGCGCAGCCGGGGAGGCCTCACTCGTTGGTTTCAGGAGCAAGGGCTCGGGTGAGGGGGGGAGTTCGTGTGTGTCCATGGCTTCGTTGGTCCTGCCCATTGTCGCATGGTACAAAAGACGCGCTTTGGAGGTATCGCGCAATCTGGGCGTGTTGGATGTCGAAGAGTTACTGAGTCTGCGGTAAGGGGTTCCCTCATCACTGAGGCAATCACCCCGCCCCGTCCTCAATGATGGTCTCATCGGTGACCACGAGAACCAGGCGCTCGGCCTCGGTCAGCCGCTTCTTCTTCCAGCCGCCTTGGGCGAACCAGCAGGCGCACACAGCGGCCACCACGATATTGGTCACCGGGAAGGACCACCAGATGCCCGCCGCCTTCAGCCCTGTGTGCGTCGAAAGGGTGCAGGCCAGCGGGAATTGAACCACCAACTGGGAGATGAGCGCGATCATCATGGCGCGCAGCATGTTGCCTGAGGCGCGGAAGGCGGACACCACGCATAGCTGCACGCCAATGCCGCCCCAGGTGAGACACATGGTGCGGATGAATCGCGCGCCCTGGATGATGACCTCTGGATCATGCGGCACGAAGAACGCGACGAAGGCTTCAGCGAAAACATACGCGACCATGCCAGCCAGGGTGAGGATGCCAAAGCCGGCGAGAGCGCCCAAACAGGCCACACGCGATGCCCGCTCGATCTTGCCCGCGCCAATGTTTTGCGCCACCAGCGTGGAGACTGCCATGGAGAGGCCCATCGCTGGAATGGTCACGAACTGCAGGATGTTTGCCCCCACGCCATAGGCGGCGAGCGTCACGGTTCCGAAGCCCGCGACCAGAAACGACATCGCCATGGGGCCCAGACCGCGCGTGGACAGTTCGATGGAGCCGGGCAGGCCCAAAAAGAAGGCTCTTTTGATGTAGGCCAGATCAGGCCGGAAGCCCCGCCACGACAGATGAATCCCATGACGGCCACGCAGGAAGACGAGGATGCCAAGCAGCGCAGCCAGCCCCTGGGTCATCAAGGTGGCGAGCGCAGCGCCCATCACGCCCTGGGCCGGCAGCGGCCCCCAGCCGAAGATGAAGAGAGGATCGAGGATGAAGTTCAGGATCACCGTTCCCAGCACGATGAGCAGCGGGATGCGTGTCTGGCCCACGCCGCGCATCAAGGCCTGGAACATGCCGTAGGAGAAGACGAAAATGATGCCAACAAAGGAAACGCGCATGAACCCGAGCGCTCCTTTGAAGACCTCGGGCGCGACGCCCATTAACGTCAGGAGATGGGGCGCGAGCAGATAGCCCGCAGCGCCTAGGAGGACCGAGGTGAGAGCCACCATCATCATCGTTTGCGCCGCCACGTGGTTGACCATGTCCTGGCGTCCGGCACCCATGTACTGGGCGGACAAGGTGGCCCCTGCAATGGCAAGGCCGGCGCCCAGGGCAATGACCAGGAACGTGACTGGAAAGCTGATGGCCACCGCCGCAACCGCCGCCCCGCCCAGCCTGCCCACCCAGAAGGCATCGGTCAACTGGTAGCCGGTTTGCAGGATGTTGCTGGCCATGATCGGGAGGGCAAGGCGGAGCAGCGCAATGCCGATGGGGCCTTCAAGAAACAGTTTTTGGCGGTTGTCTGGCATGTTCGTCCGGGCATCTTCAAGCATCCGCGCCGAATCGCCAGCGCTTGACTGCCTATTCCTGCGGTCGTGAGCCATTGCGCATGGCCAAAACCGGCCGCATCGCGGAGCCGGAGGCTCGATTGGGCCGCCTTGTTGAGGCTGCAATTCAAATTGCAATGCTCCAGGCAGATGGTGAGACGCCGTACTTTTGCCGCCTCGGTCTCAATGGAAAACTCGCAACACGCGGGCGCTGAACGGCTCGATTTGCATCTGCCCGGCATCCGCCTTTGTCTTGACCGTTTGGGCCGAGAGCAGATCAATGAGGCCGCAGTCCGCCCACCGCAGCGGGCCAAGCGGGAAGCTGATGGAGCGGGCCTCAGCAGAGGTGTTGAAAATGACCAGGATGCGATCATCGCCCTGCGCACGCAGGTAGGCGTAAATGGGGTTGCGCGATTGCGCTTCCACGAGGTCGCCACTCCGCAGCACCTTCTCCCTTTTGCGCAGCGCTACCAGCCTCCTGGTGTATTCCAAAAAGGGCGACGACTGCCGCTCCGGAGTGAAGACACCGCCGACTTCGCGATAGGAGGCCGCGACCTCGTCGCCAGAGTAAAGAAGCGGAATGCGATTGAGCGTGAGGAGATAGGTCATCGCCATTTTCATCCGGGCCTCCTTCGGCTTCTTCGCACTCGTGATGAACTCCGGGTCCTCATATTCATCGAGCTGGGCGCAAAGGCGGGACGGCGTGGGGTAGAGGTCTTTTCCCTCCCGCAGCACGGCTGAGATTCGATCCACATTCGCCGCCTTCCCAAAGACCTCGCGGGCGATGCCGGCGCTGAAGTCATAGGCGCTGTCGAAGCCGGTGGCCTTGATGAATTCACCGATTTTGGCCGGCGAAAGAGGCACCTCCGCGAGCAGGAAGAAATCCTTGTCGTGTGCCGCGCCTTTCAGCTCGCGAGCGTATCTTTTCCAGAACTCCATGGAATGGAGGTGGGAGGAGTCGAGGCGAAATCCATCGCAATGGCTCTCGTCCTTCCAAAACCTGGAGATCTTGATGAGGTAATCGGCCACATCCGGGTTGTCAGTGTCCCACTGCCTGACGCCATATGCGGTCATCTCCCCGAACCAATCCTTCTTGGATGGGTCCTGGAGATAAGGGTGCTCAGCGCCAGGAAAGCCTAGAGGCAGATCCAGGATGACGCGCATGTGTCGCTGGTGGGCGCCATCCACCAGCCGCTTCAAGGTTTCCAGGCTGCCGAAGTTCTCGTCCACCTGGAAGTAGTCGCGTGGGCGGTAGCCGGTTGGCAGATACTTTCCAAACGGCATTCTGTCATTGGCGACCACCGGATAGAGCAGGAGCGCGGTTACTCCCAGGGACGACAAATAATCAAGCTTCTGGATGATCCCGTCGAGGTCGCCGCCCCACAATCCTCCTTCATACTGGTTTTTAACCGCCCCGAATCGGTCCAGCATATAATCATTGGCGCGGTTGCCATTGAACCATTTCTGGATCACGATGACGTAGACGATCTCGTCCCGCCAGTCGCGTTTAGGGGCTGGCATCGCTTCAGCCCGGATCCTTTCCACGGAAAGCAGGGCTGCCAGGCAGATGAGGGCAACGCGAGCGAAGCGCCTGGCGGATGGGCTTTTGACTTTTGTCATCTTTGGTTTCGCGAAGGGGAGCGGAGCCTTCTCTCCGACGAAGACCACGCTGCAATCGGTCCCACCCTTGCAAGGTTTCAATACAGGCGGCTTGTTGGTTACTTCATCTTTGAGTTCAGCTTGATCCTCTCGCCGGCGACCATGAATTCGCCGTTTCCGAGATGATGAAGGGTGCGTGGATCCATGACGGTGGGGTCGATCCATGCCTTCACGACCTCAAGGACAAACAGGCAGTACTTGGGCACCATGGTCATGTCCGCCACCCTGCACTCGAGATTGGCGAAGCACTCCTTTATCAGGGGCGGCCCGACTTCGGAAGCCGGCAACGCAGTGAGTCCGAACTTCTGGAACTTGTCGATGCTGGCCCCGGTTGTGTTGCCGCAGTCCACCACCGTCGCCGCCATCTCCACCGTGGGGATATTGATGACACACTCCTTCGTCATCTTTAGCGTCTCGAAGGAGTAGTTGCGGTCGCTGACGACGCAGCCCACGCGAGCCGGCTCAAACTCCAGCATCGTGTGCCAGGATAAAGTCATGACGTTGGATCGGCCGGCGCGAGCAGTCGTCACCAGCACGACAGGCCCAGGTTCGATCAATCCGTAGACTTTGGCCAGGGGATGGGGTTTGCGGGTCATGAACGTCCCTAGCTTCGAATAGGCCTTGTGTCTCAGCGCTCATTGCGAAGCATGCTGCGGTGGTTGCTGGCGGGTTTCCGAGCCCTGTCGCCGGAAGGGATGCTTTTATCATACACGCAGCCTTGGAGCCTGCGGCGATGTTCAGTGGGAGCCGTTGTTCGAACGGGACTTTACAGGTCCTTCTCATGGTTCCCGACCACGCAAACAGTGAAATTCAAATCCACGCCCACCCCAACTCACAGATCCATGAAAACCTTCATTCGCGCGCTATTGATCGCCGTTGTGACGCTCTCGCCCCTGGCAACCAGGGCGCAGTCTCTCAGCGACAACCCTGGAACCTCGGGCGCTCGCTCCGATATTGACCCGGACAAAGACCGGGACAGAGATAAAGACAAAGACCGGGAACACGAACGTCTGGAACACGAAAGAATTGAAAGGGAGAGGATTGAGCGGGAGCGCCTGGAGCGGCTGGAACACGAGAAGCGTGAGCGGGAAAAGCATGAGCATGATAGGGACAAAGACAAGGACAAGGACCGCTGAGCGTGGTGAGGCGACCGCCATTGGGTGCGCGTGATCCGCCCGCCTTTGTCGCCGCTGCTCGATCCTGCCCCGCTCAGTGCCCGACTCGAACTTAGCGATGAATTTCTAGTGGTGCGAGCGGTAGGGTTCAAACTCCACCCAGTTTGGGGTTTGAACCCTCCAGGTGCGGCCATTTTCGTCGGCCCGGCCATCCACGCCTGTGCTATAGAGCCCCTTCGCCTTTGGCCGCCCTGGCAAAGGCCAGGTCGTCAGCATGGCGCTGCTCGTCGATTTCGCTCTGGGCGATGCTGCCGGCAGCGTGCAGGAGTTCCAGGCGCACACGCCGGTCGGCGGCTTCCGCTTTCATCGCCGCCAGTCTTGGGCTCAATCGTGTGGCCGGTTTGGGTTGAGACGCACAGGAACTCAAAAGAGCAGCCGTCATGACGGCTGCCGCTAAACTCAGTACTTGGGTTGTTGTCATGGTGTGCCCAACGCATACCGAAATGCTGACGGGGGCGCCAATCGCCGAAAAACATGGGGTATAATCTGCGGTTATACCTCCGCAAGGAACCATCGCAGGCAAGGCCAGCCGGACACTGGCCCGCGCCCCTGTCATGCGGGGTTTCGTGTCGCACCCTTGCGCTCAAGCGTATCCACTTTCAAAGACATCATGATCGAAAACCAGCAGATCGCAGGAGGCCTCGCTGAAATCGCCCGCATCCTCGCCCATCAAAGAGCGGATCATTTCCGGGTCCAGGCTTACGCGCACGCCGCGCATGTTCTTGAAGCGTTGGAAGAGCCTGTGTCGGCGATTCTTGACCGCCAGGGGCTTGCCGGTCTGTAGGCCCTTCCTGGCATCGGCGAAACCATTGCACACGTCGTCCGTGACATCGTCATCCATGGCCGGTCCCCAATACTGGCCAGGTTCAGGGGTGGCTACGATCCGGTTTCCCTGTTTGCCTCTGTCCCCGGCATTGGCAAAACAACCGCGTGGAAACTGCACGAGGAGCTCGGGTTGGAATCGCTGCAGGAACTTGAACAGGCGGCTCAGGATGGAAGGCTGGCGTCCTTGCGTGGCATCAGCCCAAAGCGCATCGCCGGCATCCGCGACAGCATCGCACGGAGCCGCCCGCTCGTTGCGCCCGCTTCAGCGCGGCCTCGCTCCCTTTCGTTGACCAAGCGCTGACGTCACAGATCAACACGGATGCCTGGGCCTGAATCCAGCGGAGGCTTAGAAATTCGCGATCCAGGTGAAGCGGAAGAGTTCGTCGTTCGGGCGGGGGCCGCCGGCGGGGATGTCCACGCCGAACATGAGGACGTGCTTGCCGCCCAGGGTGAAGCGGAAGCCGGGGGTGACGTACACGTTGGTGCGGCCCTTGTGCTCGCCGTCGAGCAGGGTCTTGCCGTAGGCTTCCACGAAGGTGCTGAGGTTCGCCAGCGTGGCGTGCGGGGAGGTCCAGGTGGTGGCCAGTGAAATGTCATACGTGGTATCATTGCGGGTGGTCTCCGCCGTGCCGGGGCCTGTGTAGATCTCGTGCTGCGCGTGATAGTACAGGCCGGTGCGGCCGAGCCCCAGCGGCGCCAGGTCCTCCCAGCCGGCGAGGGCGTAGCTCCAGTCGGTGAGGCGCTCGTGGATGTCGCGGTCGGGCAGCGTCATCTTGAGCACGAGGGCGAGCGAGGACTGCCGTGTCTCGATCAGTTGCACGCGGCTGAAGACGCCGCCGGTGCCGCCTTCGTCATCGGGTCCGTTGCGCCCCTTGAGCCACTGCTGGTTCACAAACAGGCCGGGCATGAAGCGGCGGTCCAGCGCGTATTCGAGGGTGCCGGTGACGAGTTCGCCCTGTGAGAAGGCGGGGCTGGTGCGGCCCACCTCAAATGCGGTGTCGAGGCGGAAGAGCTGGACGAGGAAATTCGTCTGCACCCGCAGCAGCGACATGTCGGGCGTGCCATCGCCGCGATCAAACTTGGACCACGGCTGGCTCCAGCCTTCGTCAAAGAAGTTGCCCAGGGTCAGGTCGCTGAGCGCGGTCGGCTGGACGCCGCCGGTCACGGCCTTGGACTGGGAATCCTCCGCGCCCTGCGCACCGAGGTGGAACAGGCAGAGCAATGCTGACAGGAGACAGATGAGGAACGCGGGTTTCGTGTCGAACGAAGGAAGCAGATCGTGGGGTTTCATGGGTGTGGGAGGTTTGGGGTTTCAGGGGCGGTTAACGGAAAAAGATCAGCACCATGACCTGGGCGACGAGGATGCGGCTGAGCATGGTGAGGGGGTACACCGTGGCGTAGGCGACCGAGGGCGCATCGGAACCCACGAGGTTGTTGGCAAAGGCGAGAGCGGGGGGGTCGGTCATGCTGCCGGTGAGCAGGCCGCACAGGTCGATGTAGTTGAGCTTCAGCCACATGCGGCCCGCGATGCCGGCGGCGAGCAGCGGGATCATCACCACAAACACGGCGGAGAAGGCCCACAGCATGCCGTCGCTGCTCATGATGGTGGCGAGAAATTTTGGGCCTGCACCGAGCCCTACACAGGAGAGAAACATGGCGATGCCCAGCTCGCGAAAGGCGATGTTGGTGTTCGCGGGCATGTGCCATACCAGCGGCCCCACCTTGCCCAGGCGGCTGAGCAGGATGGCCACGACCAGCGGCCCGCCGGCCAGACCCAGGCGCAGCGGGCTGGAGAGCCCAGGCACCTCCAGCGGGATGAGACCGGCCAGCACGCCGAGCGCGAGGCCGATGAAGACGGGGATGAACTGCGTGGTGTTGAGCGCCTGCAAGGAATTGCCCAGCGCCAGGGCGGCGGCGTCGATGTCTTTTTTGTCGCCCACCACATGAAGAAAATCGCCGAACTGCAGCCTTACATCCGGCACCGCCGTCATCTCCACACCGGCTCGCACGATGCGGGTGACAGCTACGCCGTAGAGGTGATCCAGGCCGGTCTCCTCCAGGGTTCGGCCAAGCATGTCGCCGCTGGTCACCACCACGCGGCGGAACGATACCGCGCCAGATGCCTTCATCAGGTCGCGATGACTTGGGCGGCCCACCACTCGCTCGAACTTTCCAAGATTCGCCGCCGTGCCAATGAGCAGCAGGTGATCACCGGTGTGGACAATGGTGTCGTCAGTGGCGGTGACCGCCTCATCGGCTCCTGCACGCAGGATTCGTGAGATCATCACGGAGGTTTCGCGCCGCCCCGGCAGGTCGCGAAGCGCCAGGCCGTCCAGGTGCGTGTTGTCCACCACCACGTTCAGGCGCTGCAGCGGCTCGATGCCCTGGCGCTGGGAGGCTTCAAACTCCTTCGCCTCCGCCGCCCCATCGATGCGGAAGATTTTGCGCAGCAGCAGCAGGGTCAGGATGATGCCGGCGATGCCGACAGGGTAACTGGCCGAATAAGCCAGCGCCGGCAGCGCAAGCTGGGAATCCGGGGCGTTGATGGCCGTCAGCGCCTGCTGCGCAGCGCCCAGCGAGGGCGTGTTCGTGGTGGCGCCGGAGAACAGGCCCAGCCTGGCGCCGGGCGCGATGTGGAAGACCACCCCGCACAGCCACGCGCACAGGAAGCCGAGGATCACGATGGCCACAGCAAACGCATTCAGCCTGACACCCGCCTTGCGCAGCGAGGCAAAGAAGCCGGGGCCGAGCTGCAGGCCCATCATGAACACGAACAGCATGAGGCCCAGTTCGCGGATGAACTCCAGCACCGCGTGGTCCAGGCCAAAGCCAAAGCTGCCGGCGAACAGGCCGACAAAGAGAATCCCGGCGGAACCCAGGCCGATGCCGCGAATCTTGAGGTTGCCAAGCGCCAGCCCGGCAGCCGAAACCGTGGTCAGGAGAATCAGGGAGGAGGCGGTGGAGAGAGTCGTCGCGGTGGAGTGCATGTGAGAGGGAGGTGGGGGGGTGAGCCGGGGCTTGTCATGAGAACCAAAGCAGCTTCCGCGCTACCATACTCCGTATCAGCGCGCCTGCCCTGGCGCTTGTGCCGCATATCTTGCGAAACGGCCTGAAGCGCTCGCAGCGCCGCTGTTCCTGGTTAGACTGGGGCCATGAGCGAAAGCACCACATCCTTGTATGAAAAGCTGGGCGGCGAGGCCGGCATCGAATCCCTCATCATCGCCTTCTACGTCAAAGTCATGGCGGACCCCGAGCTCGCCCCCTTCTTCCGCCACACCACGATCGAAAAGCTGCACGAGATGCAGAAGGAGTTCTTCACCATGGCCCTGGGCGGCCCGGACCTATACTCTGGCCGCACCCTGGCGGAGGCCCACCATGGGCGCGGCATCCGCCCGCAGCACATCAGCCGCTTTGTGCGCCACCTGCTGTCAACCCTCGAGGACGAAGGAGTCAGCGACGTGGAAGCGCGCGAGGTGTGCGACCGCATCAACCTGCACGCCAACGAAATCACCGGCGTGTCTTATTGACCGGCGGAGGCCGTGCGGCCCGGAGGCACATCCTTCTTGCCGTCAGGTCGTTGCTCGCGGACGTATCCCTCCTGCCCATGAGCGACATCACCCCAGAACCGCCGAAGCCGACCACGCCGGAAGAGATCAGCCGCAAGCTGGAGGACTTCATCAAGACCAGCCTGGGAGGGCAGGTGCTGTTCACACGCCTGGATTCGCCCTCGCACCGTGAGCAGGCGGAGGCGGAGCCGCCGGAACCGGAGGCCGAACCGGATCACAATGCAGTCTTCGATTTCCGGCTCAAGCCCGCCGAGATCAAGGCCTACCTGGACCGGTTCGTGATCCGCCAGGACGAAGCGAAGAAAGTGCTGGCCACCGCCGTGTGCGACCACTACAACCACGCCCGCATGCTGCGCGAGATGCGCAGGAGCGGCGGCAAAATCGTCGAGTTCTCCAAGCAGAACGTGCTCATCATCGGCCCCACCGGCGTGGGCAAGACCTACCTGGTGAAGCACATCGCCGACCTGATTGGCGTGCCCTTCGTGAAGGCGGACGCGACCAAATTCTCCGAGACCGGCTACGTGGGCGGCGATGTGGATGACCTGGTGCGCGATCTGGTGGCGAAGGCAGGCGGCGACGTGGAACTGGCCGAACACGGCATCATTTACCTCGACGAGGTGGACAAGCTCGCCACGCACGGCGACCGCCTGGGCCGCGACGTCAGCGGGCGCGGTGTGCAGACCGCCATGCTCAAGCTCATGGAAGAGACCGAGGTGCCGCTCATGGCGCCCAACGACATCCGCTCGCAGATGCAGCTGATGTTCGACTCCCGGCGCGGCCAGCGGCCCGCCAAGGAGGTGGTCAACACCCGCAACATCCTGTTCATCGTCAGCGGCGCCTTCTCCGGCATCGACAAGATCATCGAAAAACGCGCCGCGCGCGGCAGCATCGGCTTCGGCGCGGCGCTCAGCGAAAAACCCGCCACCGAGACACTGCTGCGCCAGTCGCGCACCCAGGACTTCATTGATTTCGGCTTCGAGGCGGAATTCATCGGCCGCCTGCCGGTGCGCGTGGTTTGCGATGCGCTGACGGCGGAGGACCTGTTCCAGATCATGAAGAGCAGCGAGGGCAGCCTGATCCGGCAGTTCGAGCGCGAGTTCTCCGCCTACGGGGTGCGGGCCGGGTTTGAAGACGATGCGCTGCGCCTGATCGCGGGCCGTGCGGCGGAGGAAAAGACCGGGGCGCGCGGCCTGGTCACGGCCTGGGAGCAGGTGCTGCGCGATTTCAAGTTCGAGCTGCCCAGCCTGGGCCTGCCTGAGCTGCGGGTGGATGGCGCCCTGGTGAATGACCCGCCCACCGCGCTGGCCGCCTGCCGCGAGCAGGCGCAGCTTTTCCATGCCGACGTGCGCAGCGCCGAGGTGCAGGCGTTTGCCGACGCCTTCAAACGGGCGCACGGACTGGAATTGAACTTCACGGTGGATGCGGTGCATGCCCTGATCGGGCGCGTGGAGCGCGAAGGCAGCAGCGTGGAAGCCCTGTGCGCCCGCCTGTTCAAGGATTATCCCTTCGGCCTGCAGCTCGTGGCGCGCAACTCCGGCAACACCAGCTTCGTGCTGGACCGCAATGCCGTGGAGGATGCGGACCATCACTTGAGCGAACTGGTTGCGCGCTCGTACAGGGAGGCCCACAGTGACCCTCTCACCAGCGCATGAGCCGTATCCGTCCCTCCATCCTCCTCATCGGGGTGCTCGTTTGCACCCCTCTCCTTGCCTTGACCAAACTGGGCCTGTTCCGCCAGGTGGGGGAAGGCGTGCAGCACCTCTACGAGCGCAACCTGCGGCTGCCGGCCGGGGAGATGGTCACCTGGGGCTGGCTGTGCTACGGCTACTACACGGTCATGGCCTTTGCCTGCGCCTGGATCTGCGTGGTGCTGCCCCGGCCGCTGCCCCGCTACGCCTTCATGCTCGCGCTCTGCTTCCTGACACTGACGCTGTCGCCCCTGCTCGCTCTCAACGGCGTGCTTTTTGAGCCCTTCGCCGGCCTCATCGCCATCCTGGCCGCCGGGCTGCTGGGCCTGATCGTCAGCGGCACGGAGCGCGGCCAGCGGCTGAGCCGCTTTCGCGACTTCTTCGTGGGCCGGCTGGAGGAAGACCAGTTCGCCCAGCTTCTCGAAGGCAGCGAGCCCGTGAAACTCAACAGCAAGCGCGACGTCACCTCCCTCACCTGCCGCATCCTCAACACCGACAAGCTGAGCCTCGATCTTCAGCCCGATCAACTGGAGCTGCTCAGCTCCGCGTTCATGAAGGCGGTGTCCGAATTCCTGGTGGGCTGGGGCGGCTACCTGGATGTCTGCAACGCGCAGGGCATCACCGTGCAGTTCGGCTTTCCAGTGAAGACCCCGCAGCACGCCGTCCAGGCCTGCCGCGTGGCGCTCGCGCTGCGCAGCTTCCTTCACGAGCTGTCCGGTGAACTGGAAAAGCGCTGGAACTGCAAACCGGCCTTCGGCGTGGGCCTCAGCTCCGGCAGCGCCGTGTGCGGCCTCATCGGCTACCACGCCTTCCAGTTCTACAGCGTGCTGGGCGAGCCGCCGGACATGAGCCGCCGCCTCTGCCACATGAGCGGCGTGTACGGCAGCCCGCTGCTGATCAGCTCCGCCACCTTCAACGCCGTGCGCAACCAGGTGGAGGTGCGCCCCATGGAAATGATCGCCGCACCCGGCCAGACCACCGTCAGCGAGGTGTACGAACTGCTCTGCGAAAAAGGTCATCTCAGCCCGCCGGAAGCCGCCTCCCGCGACGCCTTCTGGGAAGGCGTGGTGGCCCTGCGCAAAGGCGACGCCAAGACGGCGGTCAACAAGCTCATCAAGGCCGAAATCCACGGTCACGAAGACGGCGCGCGAAACTACTTCCTGGCCCGCGCGAAAGCCTTGGAGACGGGAAGCAAGCAGGCCCGCCGCGTGGATGACATGACGTAGGGAGAGGCAAGACTTGAAGATTCAAGATACAAGACCTGAGTCTGATCGCGTGTATCACGTGCATTGTCATATGTTTCGACTTCTGGTCCTGCATCTTCGGATCTTGAATCTTGAATCTTGAATCTTAAAGTCTTGTATCTTTCACCCGATGCCCCTCGACTACCCCGCGCCCATCCAGCGCCTCATCGTCCAGCTCAAGAGCCTGCCCGGCATCGGCCCTCGCAGCGCCGAGCGCATGGCCCTGTGGCTGCTGCAGGCCGGGCGCGAGCGTGTGCTGCCGCTGGCGGCGGCTTTGAAGGGCATTTCCGAGCAGGTCGAGCGCTGTGAGGACTGCGGCTTCTTCCTGGAATTGAACGCCCCCTGCCTGCTGTGCACGGATGCCAAGCGCAACCGCCACATCATCTGCGTGGTGGAGCAGGCCGCCGACGTGCTGCGGCTGGAGCGCTCGCGCGCCTTTCAGGGCCAGTACCACGTGCTCGGCGGCAAGCTCTCGCCGCTGGACAACGTGACGCCGGAGGACCTGCGCATCGAATCACTGGCACGCCGGGTGGTCGAACTGCCCGCGACCGAGGTCATCCTCGCTCTGAGCAGCGACGTGGAAGGCGAAGCCACCGCGCACTATCTAGCGGACGCCCTGCGCCACACCCAGACCAGCATCAGCCGCCTCGCCCAGGGCATGCCCGCCGGCGGCAATCTCGATCACGTGGATGAGCTGACGCTGTACCAGGCGTTGCAGGGCAGACGGGTGGTGTAGGAGGCGGAAGAGGTCATATAGGTCGAATAGGACCTATCTAACCATGTCAGCTCCTGTGCGCTATATCCCACGCAAAACCAGCATCTCGCCGAACGTTCCCATCCTCATGCACCCGCTCATCCAGCAGTCCCGGCGCGAATTCCTCACCACCACGGCCAACGGCCTGGGCATGATGGCGCTGGGCTCGATGCTCACTGACGAAGGCGTGCTTTCCGCCGCCCCGATCAGCGCGGACCCGCTGCTGCCAAAGCAACCGCACTTCCCGGCCAAGGCGAAGAACTGCATCTTCATCTTCATGGAGGGCGCGCCTTCGCAGATGGACCTGTTCGACCCGAAGCCGAAGCTCAATGAACTGCACGGCCAGCCGCTGCCCGAGAGCATGACCAAGAACGTGCGCTTCGCCTTCATCAAGAAGGAAAGCGCGCGCCTGCTGGGCAGCCCGCGCACCTTCACCAAGAACGGCCAGAGCGGCATGGAGTTCAGCGACTTCCTGCCGCACATGGCCAAAACGGCGGACGAATGGCTGATGGTGCGCTCGATGCACACCGACCAGTTCAACCACCACCCCGGCCAGCTCGTGCTGCACAGCGGCCGCGCCGCCTTCGGCCTGCCGACGATGGGCTCCTGGCTCACCTACGGCCTGGGCAGCGAGTCGCGCAACCTGCCCGGCTACGTGGTGCTCAGCGCCGGGCGCGGCACCAGCGGCGGCGCTTCATTGTGGCAGAGCGGCTTCCTGCCTTCCGTCTATGCCGGCGTCCTGTTCCGCAACAAGGGCGAGCCCGTGCTCAACTTGCAAAACCCCGCAGGCCTGCCCCCGGAACTCCAGCGCAAGGGCCTGGACGCCCTCCTGGAGCTGAACACTGCGCGCTACGACCAGTTCAAAGACCCGGAGATCGCCAGCCGCATCGCCGCCTACGAGCTTGCCTTCCGCATGCAGAGTTCCGCGCCGGAGCTCATCGACCTCGGCAAAGAAGACCCGAAGACGCTGGAAATGTACGGCGTGAACCGCCCCGATCCCCCGATCAAGGCCGCGCGCGCCGGCGGTCCCGGCCAATACAAAAGCTTTGCCACCAACTGCCTGCTGGCGCGCCGTCTGGTGGAGCGCGGCGTGCGCTTCGTCAGCGTGATTCACGCCTCCTGGGATCACCACTCCAACCTCAACAATGAGCTGGCCTTCAACTCCGGCATGGCCGATCAGCCGATTGCGGCGCTGATCAAGGACCTCAAGCAGCGCGGCCTGCTCGACAGCACCATGGTCGTGTGGGGCAGCGAATTCGGCCGCACGCCGCTGGGCGAAAACCGCGGCGGCAACCCCAATGTCACGGGCCGCGACCACCACCCCTTCGCCTTCACCACGCTGATGGCCGGCGGCGGCATCAAGGCCGGCCAGGTGTACGGCGAAACCGATGAGATCGGCTGGAGCATCGTGCGCGATCCCGTGCACATCAATGACTTCCACGCCACCATGCTCAACCAGTTCGGCTTCGACCACCTGAAGCTCACCCACCGCTTCCAGGGGCGTGACTTCCGGCTCACCGACGTGGCCGGCCGCGTGGTGAAAGAGTGGATCGCGTAAAGCGGCCTCCTGTCGAAAAAAACTTCCCGTCTGCGGGAATAAAGTCGATCCGTGGCCAGTCTTGTTCCCGGAAACCTGAATCACCGGCACGGCCTTTGGACCCTCAACCTGACATCACCGCACGCTTCGAGAGGGAGATCCTGCCCCATCTCGATGCAGCCTATCACCTTGCGCTGTGGCTCACCGCCAGCGAGCACGATGCACGCGACGTGGTGCAGGAGGCGACCCTGCGCGCCTTCCGGTTCTTCAGCGGCTTTCGCAGTGGCAGCGCGCGCGCCTGGCTGCTCAGCATCGTGCGCAACACCAGCCACACCTGGCTGCAGCGGCACCGCAACCCGGCCTCCTTCGTCGAGTTCGACGAGGAACTGCACGACCTTCCCGATCCCGGCCTGGCACCCGACGCCCAACTGCTCCAGCAGGCCAGCATCGAGGCCGTGCACGAAGCCATCATCCGCCTGCCGGTGGAGTTCCGCGAGGTGATCATCCTGCGCGAGATGGAAGACTGCTCGTACAAGGAGATTGCTGAAATCGCCGGCATTCCCGTGGGCACGGTGATGTCGCGCCTGGCGCGTGGACGCCGCCAGCTTTGTGAAGCCCTTGCCACCCACCCCGCCCGAGGAGGCCAGCCATGAACTGCCAAGAAAACCCGCACCTGATTCACGCCTACTGCGATGGCGAGCTCGACCCCATGCGCTGCCTGGAGGTGGAGCAGCACCTGCGGATCTGCGCCGCCTGCGCCCAGCAGTACCGGGCGCTGCAAGGCCTGCGCACCACCCTGCGCCAGGAAGGGCTGTACCATCCCGCGCCCGCCGACTTGCGACAGCAAATCCGCGACTCCCTGGAGCACTGCCCGCCAGCTCCCGCCAGCACGCCCGCCGCCCGGCCACGTTTCTCCTCGCTGTTCGCCTTTGCCGCAGGCATCGCCGCCGCCTTTGCCATCCTTTTCGCCGGGCAGTTCATGAACCAGGGCTCCGCCACCGATCCCCTGCTCGCGGAGCTCACCGCCGGCCATGTCCGTTCGCTGATGGCCGGTCATCTGATGGATGTCCCCTCCTCCAACCAGCACACGGTGAAACCCTGGTTCGAGGGCAAGCTGGACTTCTCCCCGCCCGTGAAGGACCTCGCCGCCAGCGGCTATCCCCTCACCGGCGGCCGGCTCGATTACCTTGACGGAAGGCCCGTGGCCGCCCTGGCCTACCAATGCCGCAAACACGTGATCAATCTTTTCCTCTGGCCCGCCACAGGTGCCGCGAAAGGCGAACCGATCGCCACCCAGGACTACCACGGCTATCATGTCCTGTCCTGGAATCAGGACGGCATGACCTGCCATGCCGTGTCCGATCTTAACACCGGCGATCTAACCACCTTTGCCCGCGCGTTTCAGAAGGAGTGATGTTCTACGCCGCCAGTTCGATCACGGGTTTCGGGGCGGGAACCGCCGCCTTGCGCACAAGACGTGCCGCATAGAAGCCGTCGAAGCCGTTCGCGTGGGGTCTCCAGCGCCGGTCTTCCTCAAGGGTCCACTCGTCGCCGTGCTCGGCCAGGAATTTTTTCACCTGGTCCTCGTTCTCGCTGGGCAGCACGCTGCACGTGGCATAGACGAGCTTGCCGCCGGGCTTCACCATCTTGCTGTAGTCGCGCAGGATTTCGGCCTGCAAGGGGCGCAGGCGGTTGAGCTCGTCGATGCTAAGCTTCCATTTGCAGTCGGGATTGCGGCGCAGCACGCCGAGGCCTGAGCAGGGAACGTCCAGAAGCACGCGGTCGGCGGTGTTGTGCAGGCGCTTGATGATGCGGATGTCCTCCATCACGCGCGTCTCGATGATGTCGATGCCCTGGCGGGTGGAGCGCTTGCGCAGTTCCTTGAGCTTCCACTCATGGATGTCGATGGCCACGATCTTGCCCTTGTTTTTCATGAGGCAGGCGAGGTGCAGGGCCTTGCCGCCGGCGCCGGCGCAGGCATCGATCACGCGCTGTCCGGGTGCGACATCGAGGAAGGGGGCGATCTGCTGCGAGGCGGCGTCCTGCACCTCGAACAGGCCGGCACGGAAGGCCGTGCTGGCGAAGATGCTCTGGCGCTTGAGGAGCTGGATGGCGTCCGGCACGTCCGGCAGCAGTTTGTTTTCGATGCCT
>CAINXC010000838.1 GCA_903854655.1 uncultured Verrucomicrobiota bacterium
GCTCCATGAGTGACCGTGAGAGGAACGGCGCCGCTCACCCTTGCCCCGCCCCTTCCCGTGTCTCTCCTCCGGGCCCCTGTGCGTTTTCCCTGTTCGCCCTCCGGGTCCGTACCGGTTGTTGCCGGTGATGAGGACTTTGGAAATGTCCAGCGATCGGCACGCCTTTCCGCCGAGGTGCATGGTCTTGAGCGCCGAGGTGATTTGGAGCACGTACGACCACAGCGTCCCCTCGGCGATCGCGATCGGGTTGCCCGTGCCGAGGTTATGCCGCGCAGCGAGCGTCTCGGCGAGCGGGTGGTAGTCGTAGACAAACACAAACGCTGCGCACATTCGGAATGGTTGCGACATTGCACGGCACGAGTTGTGAGCATCGCAAGGACGTGCGCCCCCCGCTTTCATTTTTCGGTTGGGCGGGGCGCTCTACGCACAGCTGTCGCCAAACTGCTTGGTGGTGAACGCCTCCCGCAGCGTAATGATGTTGGGGTGGTTGATCCGCCGCCAGGCCTCGACCGCGCCCATCGCCAGCTGGTTGCCAAGGCGGAACCCTAAGTGCGTGCGTGCGTGCGCGCGTTGCATCTTACCCTCCATCAGGTTCGTGTCACCGCCGCCTGTGCACGTCGATCGTGATGAATGTACCGTGGATGCGGCGCAGGCAGTACACCAGGCCATCCTGGCTGTTGGTCACCTTAAACACCGACGTGTGGGTGCGGAAGACGCGGGACATGCGGTCGGTGGAGGGCCCGTCCAGCGGGTACAAACTGTGGTAGACATGCACCTCTTGCGGGATGCCCATCGCATCCGCAGCTGGTTGGCCCCACACGTGCTCCCACAGCCCGATCGAGCGGCATCAGCGAGATGCTGCGGGCCGGGGATGAACACCACCACGAAGAAAAGGACCGTACTGGCAGGGTCCAGGGCCGCGCCCATCGCCTCCTGACGGCGGTGGAGCGTTTCGCGCAGGCTGTCGCTCATGAAGAAAAAGTGCGATGTTCGGTGCGCCGGCGGCAGGTTGGCCACATTGGCCGGCGGTGCGGCGTACAAGTGGTACTGGAGCTGGATGGACCCCAACAAAACCAAAGGAGTAAAAGTTAAACGAGGGCGCGGGCGGGCCGCGAGGCTTGGGAGCGCAAGCGCGCACCGGCATCTCGGCTTCGCCCGTGTTTGGGTAGTAGTAGCCGCTGCCGTCGCCGCTGCCGTCGTTGTTGGCGTCTGGCAAGTACGGGTTGATGGAGGCCGACGTGGGCACTGGGGCGGCGATGTTGACCGGCGTGTACGAGCTGGCGATGGGCCCGTTGGGTCCCATGCCCGGCATGCCCATGCCGGTGGCGTACGGCGACGGCGACGGTGCCGACGGCGGCGGCGGCGGCGTCGGGTTTGCCGGGAAAAAGGCCGGCGTGGACGGCTTGCGGGTCGGCGGTGCGGACGCTGCCTGCGCCGCGTTACGGAACGCAGCCTGCGCGGCCTGCGCAGCTTGGGCGGCCTGTGCCGCAGCCTGTGCCGCCTGCGCTGCTTGGACCGCCTGCGCCGCGGCCGCAGCGTTGGGGTTAAGCCCGGGCATGCCCATCGCCGGGTTGCTGAGGCTGCGCCGGCTGCCGAGCGCGGCGATCGCTGCCGCCATGGCCGCCGCGTTCGCCCCGGGCCCAATGCCCATGCCGCCCGGCCCGCCCATGCCCATGCCCATCCCCATGCCGCCGGGCCCGCCTCCAACGCCGCCACCCGCTGCTGCCGCCGCCGCCGCCGCGAGTGCGTTCAAGGTGCCAATGTCCAGATCGCGGAACGCCCCAGCGTCCGGCGCAAACATTGCGCCCATCTGCGCGTACGGCGTCGGCCCTCCTCCTCCTCCACCAGCATTCCCGCCGCCTCCACCTCCAGGGAACGTCGGCGTGCGCCGCCCGGCGCCACCGCCGTCGTTCGGGTACATTGTGTGCGCCCTAGCGTCCCTTTCCAAAGAGAAACGCTCCTCCAGAGAGATCCACACTCGGACGCAATGGACGTCTCGCCGAAGAGCGCGCCTTTCCAGCACGGCTCCCCCTTTCGAGGCAGCCCAATCAACAGAGCTCGATCAACGACTCTCCGCGCTCCTTGATTACCTAACGGGCTCCTCCCCCTCCCCGCTCAGCAGCAGA
>CAINXC010000839.1 GCA_903854655.1 uncultured Verrucomicrobiota bacterium
GCCCGGATGCCGCTGGAATGCCCATCAAATCAGTATTTCAAAAAATATTTTCCAGTCAAATCGTGGATTGAAAAATAAACCAAAAACTCTTGTCCTGAGTGTCGGTTTCGTCATACAGGGTAGCATCAATTTGAAAAAAACATGAGTGTTTGAATGCAGTTTCCAAATGCCATGCGATGACTCTCCTCAGGACTCAACGCGCCTCCTCTCACCTCCTCCCACCCCTATCCCGCCAACCCCAAATGGAGACCTGCCATGACCACTACAGCTCCTCGAACTCCGTTACCGAACTCATGCCCGGAACTGAACCCTTGCCGCCCTCTTCCACCGACCCTTTTTGGAGCCAGGTCTGCGCCGTTCTGCGCATCCGCATAGGCCGTGAATTTGACCGCTGGTTCCGCAACCTGAGTGCTGAAGCCAGCCAGGACGGCACGGTGCTCATCACCGTGCCCAACCCGATCAATCAACTGTGGATCGAGAGCAACTATGCAAACGTCCTGGGCGAAGCGATTGCCGAGGTGCTCGGCGGTCCGCGCCTGATCAAGTTCATCGTCGCCAGCCCGGGCGCCGAGCGACCTGCAAGCGACACCGCAGGCCCTGAGCTGGCGCTGAGCTACCGGCAGATCGGCACCGCTCCGGCGGAGCGCGAGGCCCGTGTCGTGGTCGATCCTGTGCGCCCTCCGGAAAGCCTCTCCGATGCAGGCCTGAGCGCCAAGTTCAGCTTCGAGAATTTTGTCGTGGGCACCACCAACAGCTACTGCGCCGCCGTTGCCAGGGCGGTGGCGGAAAAGCCCGGTCGCATCTACAACCCGCTGTTCTTCCATTCGGCCCCCGGCCTGGGGAAGACGCACCTGCTGCATGCGATCGGTCGCGAGATCATGTTCCGCAAGAAGCGCGCCGTGGTGCGCTACGTCACCTCCGAATCCTTCACCAACGAGTTCATCGACGCGATCCGCAAGCAGACGCTTCCCCAGTTTCGAGGCAAGTACCGGAAGGTGGACGTGCTGCTCATTGATGACGTGCAGTTCTTCGCCGGCAAGGACAGCACCCAGGAGGAGTTCTTCCACACCTTCAACGAACTCTTCAACAACACCAAGCAGATCGTCCTGGCCAGCGACCGTGCGCCCGGTGACATCAAGAACCTGGAGGCACGCCTCGTGTCACGGTTTGACTGGGGTCTCACCACGCAGATCCAGATGCCGGACTACGAAACCCGCATGGCCATCCTCAGCCGCAAGCTGGCAGACCTTGGCGGAACGATGGAGCCGTGGATCATGGAGTTCATCGCCCAGCGCGTGCGCACGGATGTGCGCAAGCTGGAAGGTTCGCTCATGCGGGTGGCCGCGCACTTCTCCATCGCTGAAGGCGTGCCCCCCTCCGAGGTGGTCATCGAAAACCTCCTGCGCGACGTGCTCGACCAGGAGCCCGGCAAGACCGTCAACATCGACCGCATCCAGCGCTTTGTGGCCGAGAAGTATGACATCCGTCTTTCCGAGATGGTCGGGCGCGGACGCCCCAAAATGATCGCCGAGGCAAGGCAGGTGGCCATGTACCTGACCCGTGAAATGGCGAAGCTGTCACTCGTGGAAGTGGGCAAGGCTTTCGGTGGTCGCGACCATGGCACCGTGATTCATGCCTGCAAGGTGGTGACCGCCCGGATGGAGCAGACGGAGGAATTCCGCAGCATGATCAGCGATTTGAAGGCCAGAATCAGCGCACCGTAGCCAGGAGACGGAGTGTTTTTGCGGGACAAAGCTGCGAACGCTTTAGTCCTCCTCGTACTCGTGCTCGTCCTCGAAAAAAGGTCCGTCGCAGGGCGCTGACAATTCGAGTACGAGCAGGAGGACGAGGTCGAGGACGAAAATGAGGGGCGCATATCGTGCCTCAAAGGCCTCCTTTGTGTTCGACAGATCCCGCTTTTCTCATCAATATCCTTGCCGATCTCCTTGAACCCGCTATGAAGGCGGGTCGCTCTCCTTTTATCTATGAAGTTCACGATCAGCAAGCAGGCATTTCTGGACGCCATCCAGCAAGTGCAGCACGTCGTCAGTGCCCGCACCACCCTGGCCATCCTGTCCAATGTCCTGCTCAAAGCGCGGGACGGCCAGCTCGAACTTACCACCACCGACCTTGATGTGGGCGTCAGCGGCACCGTCCAGGCCGAGGTCGAAGTGCCTGGAGCCACCACCCTGCCGGCACGTCGTCTGGCCACCATCATTCGCGAGCTTCCGGCGGATGAAGTCGAGGTCACGGTTGACGAGAAGAATGTCGCCTCCATCCGCAGCGGCCCCAGCGCCTTCAAGCTCCTCGGCCTGAGCAGCGAAGAGTTTCCTCCCCTGCCCCGTTTCGACGGCGGCTCGGAGTTCAAGATGGACCAGGCCGTCCTGCGCGACTGCCTGCGCAAAACCTCATACTCCATCTCCACCGACGAGACGCGCTACGTGCTCAACGGCATCCTTTTCTCGTTCAAGGACAACATGCTGACGATGGTCGCCACCGATGGCCGCCGCCTCGCCATGGTCGAGCAGGAGCTGGAGTTCCCGCAGAGCCATGAGATCGAGTTCATCGTTCCCACCAAGGCGGTGAACGAACTCGGCCGGCTCCTGGGCGACAACGGCGAGGTCACCATCAAGGTCACCGGCAGCCAGGCGGGCTTCGACATGGGGCGCGGCCTCCTGGTCACCAAGCTCATCGAAGGCAACTATCCGAACTACCGCCAGGTCATCCCCGGCGAGCCCAAGGAGCGCATCGCCCTTGAACGCGAAAGCTTCCTCAAGTCCATTTCGCGAGTGTCCCTCCTGGCCAGTGAAAAGTCGAATTCGGTGAAGCTGCAGTTTGCGCCGTCGAACGTTGAGATCGTGGCCTCCTCTCCGGACATCGGCGAGGCCCGCGAAAGCCTTGCCATCGCCTACAAGGGCGTGCCCATCACCATCGCCTTCAATCCGGAGTTCCTCATGGCTCCGCTGCGCAACCTGTCCAACGACGAGGTTTCACTCCACCTCATTGACGAAATCAGCCCTGGCGTGCTGCGCAGCGGCAGCGGCTTCCTGTATGTTCTGATGCCGATGCGCGTAAACTCCTAATACCTGACAATCGCGATGAAATCCCTCAACCTCCTTGCCTTCAGCGCCGGAACCCTGCTCACGCTGAGTTCCTGCTACGTCGTGCCCCAGCCCCCTCCGCCGCACAGGCACGGAGCCTCGATCGACGCCCCTCCCGGCGGCCCCACCCGTTACATGGACACGCCGCCGCCCGATGCCTATGGCGTGCCGCAACAGCCGGGCGCCCCTGGTGAAATTCAGGCCCCCAACCCTCAGAATCCAGGGCCGATCACCGCGCCGCCTCCTTCAGTGAACCCCGCCGTCCCTTCCGGCGGCAGCAATGTTGTTGATGTGCCGCCTGCGCCCGTGACTCCCAAGCCACCGCCCGCTTCCGGCCCGCCCTACGGCATCAAGGTGCCGAACAAGCCGGGCTTCGTTTACAGTCCTTTCGACAAGACGGCGGGCATCGTCGATGTGACCGGCTTCGCCCCCGGCACCAAGGTGAAGTGCCCCTACACCAACAAGATCTTCCTCGTGCCGTAAGCGCCTGTCTCACTCTTTGATCAAGGGCGCGTGGCATCGACCGCGCGCCCTTTTTTGTCCCTCCATGCCCCCGCCCACCTCAGAGAGCTCCATCGCCATCCTCGGCCCCGGCCTGCTGGGCGGCTCCATGGCAAAGGCCCTTCGCCGCAGCTCGCCGGGGCGCCACTTGCGCATTTGGGGCAGGCGCGAGGCGGCGGTGCGGGAGATCCTCGACCAAGGGCTGGCCGACTTCGCCTCGACAGACGCACAGTCCGTGGTGCAGGGAGCCTCTCTCATTGTCTTCGCCGTGCCTGTGCGCGCCATGGCCGGCCTCGCCCGGGAAATCGTCGATTTCGTGGCAGATGATGCCTTGATCACCGACGCGGGCAGCGTCAAGCAAAGCGTCGTTGAAGCGCTGGAGCCCATCTTCGCCCACGGCAAGGCCAGCTTCATCGGCAGCCACCCCATGGCAGGCTCGCACGAGACCGGGCTTGCCGCCGCCCGGGAAGACCTGTTCGACGGCGCCACCTGCCTGCTCACCCCCACCCCGCAGACCAGACCAGGAGCCCTGCCCCGCGTCACAGAGTTCTGGGAGGCCCTGGGCTGCGACCCGAGGCGCATCCTTCAGCTTCCTCTGGAGGCGCACGACCGCAAGGTCGCCCGCATCAGCCACATGCCCCATGCGGTGGCGTTTGCGCTTGTGCGCGCCGCCCTGGGCGATGACCGGGACGCCGTCAAGTGCGCCGGCCCCGGCTTCCGCGACGCCACCCGCATCGCCGGCAGCGATCCTGACTTGTGGACGGGCATTCTCATGGAAAACCGCCAGGCCGTGCTCGACAGCCTGGGCGATGTCTCCACCCAGCTCACAGAGCTGGTTGAAATCATCCGCAACAGCAACGAAGAAGCGCTCCGCCGTTTCCTGTCCGAAGCCAGGGCGCTTCAACAGCTCATCCCGGCGGAGCACAAGACTCATGGCAACGATTAAAGTCCGCAAATTCAAGAACATCCCCGCCGAAATCACGGTGCCGGGAGACAAAAGCATCAGTCACCGCGCCGTCATGTTTGCCGGTCTCGCCAACGGCCGCACCGTCATCAGCGGCTTTCTTCCCAGCGAGGACTGCATCTGCACCGTGCACGCAATGGAGGCCCTGGGAGCCGAGATTGAGTGGCTCGAAGAGATTGAGGGCATCGGCCCCGTAAAGCTCGCCGTCACCGGCCACGGCACGCAATTGAAGGCGCCGACGAAGGTCATCGACTGCGGCAACTCCGGCACCACCACGCGCCTGCTGGCGGGCATTCTCGCGGGCCAGCCCTTCACCACCGTCCTGGCGGGCGATGAATCCCTTTCCCGCCGCCCCATGAGGCGCATCGCCGATCCCCTGGGCCTCATGGGCGCGAAGGTGGAAGGCCAGGGTGAAAAAATCTGCGCCCCGCTCAGCATCACCGGCGGCGACCTGCACGCCATCACCTACCACCTCCCGGTCGCCAGCGCGCAAGTGAAGAGCGCCGTGCTCCTCGCCGGCCTGTTCGCCCCTGGCAAGACCAGCGTGGTGGAGCCCGTGGCCACCCGCAACCACACCGAACGGCTGATGAGCCACTTCGGCGTCAAGTGGCTGCGCGACGGCGACACCGTCAGCGTCTATGGCGGCCAGACCCCGCGCGCCGAGGACATTTCGGTGCCTGGCGATATCTCCAGCGCCGCCTTCTGGATGGTCGCCGTGGCGGCCATGCCAGGGGGCCAGATCACCATCAACAACGTCGGCCTCAACCCCACCCGCACCGGCATCATCGACGTGCTGCTGAAAATGGGCGCCCAGGTCACGGATTCGATGACCAAGAACGACGGCGAACCGCAGGGCAACATCACCGTCAAGGGCGGCGACCTGAACGCCACCGTCATCGGCGGCTCCGTCATTCCCAATGTGATCGACGAGCTGCCCATCCTGGCCGTGGCTGCCGCGCTCGCCCGTGGCAAAACCCTGATCAAGGACGCGAGCGAACTGCGCGTGAAGGAGACCGACCGCATCGCCGCCGTGGCCGACAACCTGCGCCGCATGGGCGTGCCGGTGGTGGAATTTGACGATGGCATGGAAATTGAAGGCGGAGCCCAGTTGAAGGGCGCCGTGATCGACAGCTATGGCGATCACCGCATCGCCATGGCCTTCGCCATCGCCGGCCTGTTCGCCGAAGGCACCACCACCATCGAGAACACCGATTGCATCAGCACCTCCTACCCTGGATTTGAACGCGATTTGAACCGCTTCCTGCTCCCCGGTCACGAGGCCGCCGCCATCCCCGTGCTGGATCGCATGCCGCGCCGCATGGGCATCGAAACCCTCTCCGCCGAAGACGCCGCCGAATAATCCATGACCACACCAGTTATCGCCATCGACGGTCCCGCCGCCTCCGGCAAGAGCAGCGTTGCAAAGCGCGTGGCCGGCCAGCTGGGCTGGGTTTATGTGAACACCGGCAACATGTTCCGCATGATCACCTGGGCCGTGCTCCAGGCCGGCATTGACGCCCAGGACGCCGCCGCCATCACCGCCCTGGAGCCATCATTGCGGCTGAGCTTCGAGGTTTGCGACGGCCAGATGACGGCCCGCATCAACGACCGACTCCTCACCGATGCCGAGCTCAACAGCCCCGGGGTCAACGCCGCCGTCTCCCTCGTGGCTCAAATTCCCACCGTGCGCGCCCGCCTCGTCAGCGAACAGAGGGCTCTCGTCACCCATGGCTCCCTGGTCATGGAAGGTCGTGACATCGGTTCGGTGATTTTCCCGGACACGCCGCACAAGTTTTACATCGACGCCTCGGAAGAAGTGCGCGCACGACGACGCGCCTCCCAGGGCCTCAGTGATGCCGTGGGCCTGCGCGACAAGCTCGACAGCACCCGCAAGAACGCTCCGCTCGTGGTGCCCCAGGGCGCCCTGCTCATTGACAGTTCCGAGCTCACGCTTGATCAGGTGGTCAGCCATGTGATCGCCGCACTGCGCCAGCAGGGAATCCCCTCCTAAACCCGGCCTCCTCCCCCACCGACCATGACCTTGACCTACTGGCTCGGGCAGCAATTTTTCCGCGAGATGTCGCGGGGCTTTTTCGGCTTGCGTGTCATCGGTGAGGAGAACACCCAGATTCCGGGGCCGGCGCTCATCACCGCGAACCACGTCAGCTTTCTGGACCCGCCCTTCATTGACGCGGTGTTCGACGAAGACATCTGTTTCCTGGCCCGCAAGACACTCTTCCGCTACGCGTTCAGCCACTGGCTGCTCACCCGCTGGCAGTCCATTCCCGTTGACCAGGAACGCCCCGATCCGGGCAGCATGAAGACCATCTTCCGCCGCCTCAAGGCAGGCCGGAAGGTGATCGTTTTTCCCGAAGGCAACCGCGCCCCGGACGGCCTGCTGCAGCGTGGCGAGCCCGGCATCGGCCTGCTGATAGCCAAGGCCGGCGTGCCGGTGCTGCCGGTGCGCATCTTTGGCGCCTTTGAAGCCCTCCCACGGCACAAAATGTTCCCGCAGCCAGGCCAGATCACCATCGTTTACGGCAAGCCGGTGAACTACGACCCGGCAGCCTTCAAGGAAACCGGCAAAGCGCTGTACCAAGCGATCTCCGATGACGTCATGGCACGCATCGGCGACCTGCACCTGTAAGAGCCGGGGCCGCAGAGGCAGCAGGGGAAGTCAATCCCCGCTTCGCCTCACTTCCCCAGATTCAGCTTGGCCAGGCCGCTGCGAGCCTCGCCGTTCACCGACCAAAAGGTGCCGCCCACGATCACGCTGCCATCGGCCAGCTCAATCATCGTATCGACATAATCAGCCTGCCGCGTGGGCCACCAGAAGATCATCCCGCCAACGAAATTCGAAGGATTGCTGCCAAACACCGGGGCGGTGAAGCTGCGATCCAGGGAGCCATCGGTGCCAATGCGAACGAGTGACACGGCAGTGCTTGTGGTTTTGTCGTTCAGACCCAAAGTCATCGCCACCCAGCCGCCCGTGACCACATCCGGGTTGATGAACTTCACCCCGTAGCTGGACGGGAAGCCACCCGTCAACACCAGATCGGGC
Source organism: uncultured Verrucomicrobiota bacterium (assembly GCA_903854655.1). Classification (GTDB taxonomy): domain Bacteria; phylum Verrucomicrobiota; class Verrucomicrobiia; order Verrucomicrobiales; family Verrucomicrobiaceae; genus CAINXC01. The sequence continues at coordinate 7,628 of CAINXC010000839.1, forward strand.
ACGCTGAAGGTGCTGTCGGCCGCTCCGCTCGCCAGCGTGCCCAGGAAGGGGCTGATCGAGGAACCCGTGCCAGGACCGCCGATTGGACCGACGATGATCGCATTGACACTCGCCGCAGGCGCCACTCCTCCGCTCGAGCCCGCCAAGGGTATGGCGATGGGCCAGCTGCCCCAAAGCAGTGGTGCCGTGATGAGATAACCACCAGCGCGCGGCAAAACATGCGTGAAGCCTGAAGGAACGGCGGTGATGAGGTTGGTCGTGTCCAGTGTGCCATCAACCAGGATCCGGGCAATGCCAGGAGCATCCGCGCCATTGACCTGGGTGAATGCGCCGGTGACAAGGAGCGATCCATCCACATCCAGCGTCACGTCTGTAATCGAGGCAGGAACAGTCGTGGTCGTCGTGGTGACGGTGGTGGTCCCGGAATTGGCAATGGGAAGCACACCTGTGGGAGGGGTGCTGACCACCGTGTTGGTGAAGGCAGGAACAAAGCTCGTGTCGAGCGCTCCAGTGCTCAGGTAGCGCCGCAGCGGTGCGTCACTCACAGGTGGTGCCACGACTGGAGGCAGCGGATCGATGATACCCTTCGCCGGGGAACCTGCAGAGCTGGTCAGCGGAATCGGCGTGCCGGGAATGAGGATGGTTGGATCAGCCCAGCCGCCCACGACCAAACTGCCGTCGAGCTGCGCCAATAGCACGTTGGCGGAAGATTGCGCAGACGCGGTGAAGGTCGAGTCCAGCGCACCAGTGGCGGTCAGGCGAAACAAGCTCTGGGTGCTGTAGGGAACCGTGATGGTGGTGCCGGTGTTCGTTGGATCCACAATCCCGGGGGGGGTGGTCGTGCCAATGATGGTCGCACCACCGTCTGCGTCAGCCAGCATGAGGTTGACCGTCGTGGGGGCGGGCAGGAAGGTCGGATCGACACTGCCATCGGGCATCAGCTTGGCAATGCCCTGGGTGTTCACAATCGTGCCATCGCTGGCCACACCAAAATCAAACCAGCCGGACACCAGCAGTTCCGTGCCCGAGGAGGCAACATGGCTCACAGTCGCGGATTTGCCCACCCAGCCCTTGAAGTCTGCCAGCACAGGATTGGGTTTGCCGTTCACCGGAGCGAAGCCCGAAGGCGTCGAGCCTGCCGCAACACCACTGGTGCCAAAACCCGCCAGACCCGTGGAGAGGTTCAC
>CAINXC010000840.1 GCA_903854655.1 uncultured Verrucomicrobiota bacterium
CTCCGCGACGACGCCGTAGGGGATGTCATAGACGCTGGAGACGAGCTTGTCGCGACCGTCCTCCTGCGCGATGAAGGTGCGCATCTTGATGTCCTTGAGGGCGATCTTTTCGCCGCGCGGCCAGTTGCGCAGCACCAGCTCGTCGAGCTTCTCCTCGTCGAATTCGCCCTTCCTCAGCATCTCCATCAGCGCCTCCTTGACCGCCACCCGACGGCTCTTGCGCAGGCCGTCGAGGAAGCCAAAATAAGCGGTTTCGGCAGTGTTCGGGATGAAGCTCAGAACGGTGTGCTCGAAGTCGTTGCCGATGGCGTCGTTGAGCTGCTGCACCAGTCGCTCGCCCAGGTTCTTGCGCTGCCGGTAGATGTCTGCGTCGTTGCCGCGCGAGAAGTAGATGCGCTCGAAAGAGCAGGGCTTGTGCGGCCGGGGATCAGTGAAACGCTCGATGGTCACGCCGCCGTTCGCCTTCATCACCAGCACATGGCCCGGCGGCACTTCCTTGACCTCCTCCTGCGCCACCTCGAAAACGCTCATCAGGGCCACGCGCTCAGAGGCAAAGGTGAGCACCTCGTCGTTCTCGTAATAGAAGCAGGGGCGGATGCCGTTGGGATCGCGCATCACGAACAGGTCGCCGTTGCCGATCACGCCCACAATGGTGTAGCCGCCATCCCAGTGCTGGGCGGACTTTCGGATCACGTCCGTGACATTGAGCTGCTCGCTGATGTGCTGCGGGATCTCAATGCCTGGCATGCCGCGGTCACGCAGCTCGTGATAGAGCTTGGTGTGAGCCTCATCCAGTTGGAAACCGATTTCCTCCAGCACGCTCTGAGTGTCGGTGCCAAAAACAGGATGCTGCCCGCGCTGCATCATGGTTTCGTTCAGCTCGCCGGTGTTGGTGAGGTTGAAATTGCCCATCACCATCAGGCTGCGCGTGGGCCAGGTGCTGCGGCGCAGGTAGGGGTGCAGGCAGCCCTTGCCGAAATCGCCCGAGGTGCCGTAGCGCAGGTGGCCGATGTTGATCTCGCCCGCCAGTTCGAACTCGCGTTTGATCGCCTCCGGGTCCTGCTCAAAGGTGGAAAAATCCGTGCCGTTTTCATCGCGCTCCTGCTTCCGCTCCTTGTCGATGCGGCGGCCGATGCGCTTGAACTCCTTCATCTCGTCCTCGAACACCTCGCCGATGCGCTCGGCGGAGACCATGGACCGGACGCGGTACATGTAGGGCAGCCCTGGGGCCATGTTGAGCTTGCTGCAGCCAATGCCGACGCCGTCCTGGCCGCGGTTGCGCTGTTTGGTCATCAGCGCCTGCAGCATGTTGAAGCCGTACAGGGCTCCCCGGCCGGTCTCGTGAAACCAGGCCAGCTCTTTCTTGAGACGGACAACGGCAATGCCGCACTCGTGGGTGATGGGGTCGCTCATGCTTGGGGGACGCGCACCTTTGGCGGGATGTGGGGGCTGCGCAACCGGTGAGGGCTGATAAATGGAAAAGAGGCTACGTCCGACGCGCCTGGGGAGGATGGCGGAAAGATTGGCGGACAGAAAGATGGGAGTCCATCTTTTTGTCGTTCTTTGTCGGCTGGACGGGAGGCCGGAAGCGCGATCAGGAGCGCACGACTTCCACCACGACTTCCGCCGTGCTGTTCATTTCGCCAATGATCGTGGCCCCCATGCCGCAGGTAAGGGCCTGGTCGGCCTGGTCAGGCCTGACGATGGCGACCCAGCCGAGCCCCATGTTGAAGGTGTCGATGGCGTCGCGCTGGTCGGCGTGATGCAGCACCTTCTGGACGACGTCGTTCTGCCAGTACGGAATCTTCAAGGAGCAGCCGAGCCCGCGCTTCAGGAACATGCGGCCCAGGTTTTCCGGCAGGCCGCCACCGGTGATGTGGGCCATCGCCTTGGGCTTGATGCCGGCAGCCTTCAGGGCGCCGGTCTGCTCATGATAGAGCAGGGTGGGCAGCAGCAGGGTGCGCATCTCGTCCTCGCTGAAGCGCAGGTTTTCCTTCTCGATGATGCGCCGCACCAGGCTGAACCCGTTGGCGTGGAAGCCGGCGCTGGGCCAGCCGATCAGCACGTCGCCTGCCGCGATGGTGCCGGGGTCAAGGAGGTCCTCCTTCTCGCAGGCGCCGATGGCGAAGCCGCTGAGCTCCACCATGCCTTCGGGCACCATGCCGGGCATCTCGGCGGTTTCGCCGCCCGCCAGGATGCAATTGCAGGCCTCCAGGTACTCCGTCATGCCCGCAATGATCCGGGTGATCTGCGTCTTCTGAATCTTGGGAATGCCCACGTAATCGAGGAACATGATCGGGTCCGCGCCTGTGGTGAGCACGTCGTTCACGTTCATGGCCACCAGGTCCTTGCCCGCCGCTTCGAGCTGGTCGTGCTTCAGGAGAAGCTCGATTTTCGTGCCCACGCCGTCGCAGCCCGTGAGAATGATCGGATGCTTGTAGCCGCTGAGATCGTAGGCGGCGGCGAAGAGGCCGAAGGGATTCGCGAGCTTGCGGCGCTGCTGGGTGCGCTTCACGAGCACGCCAATGTCATCGACGAGGGACGCGGCTTCGTGAATATCGACGCCAGCTTGTTTGTAGGTGTGGGCTGCCATGGGGGAGGCAGGATGGCAAGCCGGGAGGCGAGCGCAAGCGCGGGGTTGCGCCGCCTTTGGTCCCATGGATGGTCTGCGCATGTTCGAATCCAAGCATCGCAGGCCCGCCAGCAAGGCCGTCTTCGCCCGCCGGCTGCTGACTTGTTTCGCTTTTGCCTCCGGGGTCATGGCGGCGGCCTTGTTCATCGGCGTGCTGGGCTACCACCTCCTCGGCCAGCTCGGCTGGATCGATTCCCTGCTCAATGCCTCCATGATTCTGGGCGGCATGGGGCCGGTGGATGCGCTGCACACGGATGCCGCCAAGATCTTCGCCTCCCTCTACGCTCTTTTTAGCGGGGTGGTCTTCATCGGTGCCATGGCCATCCTCCTGGCGCCCGTGGTGCATCGCGGGCTGCATTTGTTTAACCTGGACGAAAAGGATCTCGACGATCCTCCCCCCCAGCCGTAACGGACGCCCATGAACTCTCAACGCGTCGTCATCCTCGGAGCCAGCAACAAGCCGGAGCGCTTCTCCAACAAGGCCATGAAGGAACTGGTCAAGGCCGGCCATCAGATCGTGCTGGTCAACCGCGGCCTCCAGGAGATCGACGGTCTGCCCGTTCATCAAAGCCTGGCCGACGTCACCGGCGAGGTGGACACCCTGACGATGTACGTGAACCGCGACATCTCCACCCTGGAAGCCGACAAGATCGTCGCACTCAAGCCCAGGCGCGCCATTTTTTCCCCAGGCACCGAGAACCCGGCCGTGATGGCCAGGCTCAACGAAGCAGGCATTGAAACCTTGGAAGACTGCCCGCTGGTGATGTTGCGCGCGGGGCGTTTTTGAGGCATCGCCTCAGCCGTTCTGGAAACGGTCACAGCCCTCGCTGCGGGCCGGGTGGGGTGCCATGGCTGTGGCACGGCAGGGGCGGGGCCGATGAAAGGTTCGAGCTGCGCATTCGTACCCCAGTCTGCTCACGTCGAAATACTCATGTCCATTTTATCCGCTTCAGAGTCATTGCTTCGCGATGGCATCACGCGACGCTGCCTGCTGGGGCAGGGCGCCCGCAGCTTCGTGGGCATGGGGCTTGGCGGGATTCTTTCGGCGCTGCCTGGGGTTCCGGTGCTGGGGGCGGGGAGCAAGCATGGGAAGCACTTTGGCCGGGCGAAGAATGTGCTCGTCATTCTTGAGCAGGGCGGTCTGTCGCACATGGACACGTGGGACCCAAAGCCGAACGCGCCCGCCGAGCATCGCAGCATCTACAAGCCGATAGCGACCAAAGTGGCTGGGATGCAGTTCACCGAGCTGCTGGCGAAGACCGCCAAGGTGGCGGACAAACTCGCGGTGGTGCGGTCGATGTATCACAAGGTCAAGACGGACGACCACCCGAAGGGCACCCAGTACATTCTCTCGGGCGAGGTGCCGGGCGGGCCGGTGGAGATGCCGGACATCGGCAGCGTGGTGGCGTTTCGCTCGGGCAGCAGGTGCAAGTACCTCCCGCCTTACATCATGGTGCCGGGAAATGATGAGCAGGCCCCGATGACGCGCACGGGGTTTCTGCCGCCAAGCTTTGCGGCGTTCAAGACGACGGGGCAGGACCTGTCCGATCCCAACTGGAAGGTGCCCAATCTAAGCCTGACCACCGGCATCGATGAGCGGCGCTACCGCGACCGGCGCGACCTTTTGAGCAATCTCGACATCGGCCTTGCCACGGATGGAGCGCCTGTGGCGGAGGCAGAGGCCATGAAGACGTTTTACGACCAGGCGGAAAACCTTCTGACGAACCCAAAAACGATGGGCTCGTTCGACATCAAGAGCGAACCGGACGCCGTGCGCGATCGCTACGGCCGGGGTCACCGGGGACAGTGCTACCTGGTGGGGCGGAAGTTGATCGAGTCGGGCGTGCGTTTTGTGACCGTGGATGTGCGCGAGCCGCAGACTTCCAAAACGCCAGGAGGCAGCAATCTGAACTGGGATCACCATGATTACATCTACTCCAGCGGCACCTGCAATCTCGCGGGAGCGCAGGGCGGCGTGGGCCGCTACGGCATCGGTACTTGGTGGATGATGGGCTCGACGGATCAGGCTTTCAGCGCGCTCATCGAGGATCTGGACCAGCGCGGGCTGCTCAAGGAAACGCTCGTGTGCTTTGTGACTGAATTTGGCCGCACGCCGAGGCTGAACAAGACCAAGGGCCGCGACCACTGGGCGAATGCGTATTCGATCGCTTTCGCGGGCGCGGGCATCCCCGGCGGGCAAATCATTGGCGAGACGGACAGCGAGGGTGGCTACGTCACCGAGCGGCCTTATACCCCTGAGGATTACGCCGCTACGGTCTATGAATTCCTGGGCATCGACCGCGAGAAGCCCCTCCATACGCCAGATGGCCGGCCGATTTTCCTCGCCAAGAAAGGCGAGGTCATCAAGGAGCTGATTTAAAATGCACGTGGTCTGCGGTCAGCAACGAGTGCCACGACTTTTTTCCGCCATGCCAGGATTTGGAAAAACTCTCGCCCTGCTGCCACTGGCGGCGGCGGCCTTGCATGCGCAATCGCCGGAGCTCAGCCGCATTTCGCCGATGTCCGCCCGCCCTGGCGAGACGGTGACCGTGACACTGCAAGGCAAGAATCTTCAGCAACCGCAGCAGATCTGGACAGGTTTCGGCGGGCACGTGGAGTGGCAAAAACGCGAGCCGGGCAAGGACGGCAAGGTGCCCAAGCCCGATGACAAGAAGCTCACCGGTAAACTCACACTGGCAGCGGAGGCGCCGCTCGGCATCGGCTTCCTGCGCATGCCAACCGCGACTGGGATGTCGGGTCCGCTTTTCTTTCTCGTGGACGAGCTGCCGGTGGTGACGAAGAACGCGAAGAACGCGTCCGCCGAAAAGGCGCAGGTGGTGGCCGCGCCGGTTGCGGTGGAGGGCGCCGCAGAGGCTGGCCGTTCGGATTTCTACCGATTTGAGATGAAGGCCGGGCAGAGCCTTTCAGTGGAGGCCTTTGCTGTTCGAATCGGGTCGAAGATGGACCCGGCGCTGCGCTTGTTCGACGCCCATGGGCGTGAGCTTGTCTCTGTGGATGATACACCGGGGCTGGCTGGGGACTGTCGCACGCGGTATCGCGCCGGCGCGGACGGAGCGTTGATTGTGGAAATCCGCGATTCATCCTTCGCGGGCGGAGGCGAACATTTTTACCATCTGCGGGTCGGCGATTTTCCGCTCGTATCCACCGTGTACCCACCCGCTGCCGCGCCGGGCGCGAGCGTAGAGGTCCAGGTGGAGGGCGAGGCGGTGGAGGGCATCGCTCCAGTGCACTTAACGATGCCGAAATCCGCGAACGGCGTGCAGACGATACCGGTGCGTTTCGCGCCCGGCAAGCCGCCGGCCTTTGCTTATGCACGGGCGGATGACTTGCCCATTGTTTTGGAAAAAGAGCCGAACGACACGCCCGAGACGGCTTTGGCGATCACCGCGCCCTGCGCAATATACGGACGGATCGGGAAACCGGGAGACCGCGATGTTTTTCTCCTCCCGGCAAAGAAGGGCGAGAGCTTCACAATCACCCCGATCACGCGCGACCTGGGCTCGCCGGCGGTTCTCTTCCTGGGAGTGGAGGATGACAAAGGAACGTTCATCGCCGCCAATGACAATCCCGGCAATGGTACTTCGAATGACATGGCGCTGACCTTCCGCGCGCCCCGGGACGGCGCGTGCCGGATCACCATCGAGGACATGGAGAGGCACGGAGGGGCGGAGTTTGTTTACGGCGCGCGGGTTGAGCGTTCTGATCTCGGTTTTGAGCTGAGCTATGCCGGGGATGGATTCGTGGCCCCGCGAGGCGGCTCGTTCAGCGCGAAAATCACCGCTCGCCGCCGGACGATGAAGGGGCCCATCACGCTCGAACTTGCGAGCGGCGACGGGAGTCCGCTGTCGCCGGGCTTTCATTGCGAGCAGAACGTGATTGACCAGGGCAAGAACGACACCCAGATCAAAGTCACCGTGCCTGCGGATGTTCCGGTAGGAACGATCTATCACGCGCGCATCGTCGGGCGCGGGTTGGACGGCGCCGTGCCGTTCAGCGCCATTGCGACGCCACCAAAGGCGGACCCGAACAAACCGCCGAAGGACCCCACGCTGGTCGCGCTGCTCGCCATGCCGCAGCCCCCGCGCCTGCTGCGCGAGACGTTTCCCGTCTGTGTGGGGCCGGATGCGCCAGCCTTCTTCGCGATCGAGCTGACGACTGGTAAAGTGACCCTGCCTGCCGCTGCGGGGCAAAGTTCGTTTGTCCTGCGTCAGAAATCCATCGATCCAGGCTTCGAGGGCGATGCTCAATTGAAATTTGAGGGGCTCCCCGACGGCATCGAAATCAAGAGCGGATCGGGACGCGGAGGACGCATTGCGGGGCAGGTCGATTTCATTTGCGAGGTGACCGGCCGCGCGGATCTCAAGCCCCGTGTACACACGTTCGGCATTGTCGCGACGGCGGAATACAAGGGCGTCCAGAAGACCGCCCGCCTCAATGACATTCGCCTGGAGGTAACAGAATGAGATTCGTGCTTCTATTCCTCGCCGTGTACGGAAGCGCCTTGGCGGAGGTGGGCGAAACCGAAAAGACGCTGCCAAAGCTTGAGCCCGTTCAGGTGGGTGCGCCGCAACGCATCGAGGTTTCGCCAAAGACGATCCTGCTGGCGACACCCCTTCGAAAAGCGCAGCTAGTCGTGTCTGGCTTCTATGCCGATGGGCGGGTGCAGGATCTCACGCGAGCGGCGGAGTACCGCCTGGCCAAAGATGGCGTCGCGAAGATCGGGGACGCGCTGATTTCGCCGATCGCCAATGGAAGGACGGAGCTCACGGTGCGGGCCGGTGGTTGCGAGCAGCGAATCCCGGTCGAAGTATCCTGCCAGGAGACGCCCGAGCGAATCTCCTTCAACTACGGCACCCTCGCGGCGCTCTCGAAGAATGGCTGCAACTCCGGTGGCTGCCACGGCGCGCCGAGTGGCAAGGGGGGATTTGCGATCTCGATGATCGCCTTCGATCCGGAGACCGACAAGATCACGCTCACTCGCGACTTTTTGAACCGGCGCATCAACATGCCGGAGCCGGAGTCGAGCCTGCTCCTGCGCAAGCCTCTGATGCAGGTGGCGCATCGCGGCGGCTTGAAGCTGCGCAAGGATGACGAAGCCTACCGGCTGCTGCGGGACTGGATTGCGCAGGGCTGCCGTTTCGACGCCGACAGCGCGCCAAAGGTCACCGGCATCCACGTCGAGCCCGGTGCGCGCCGAGCGCTCGTATGGCCTGCTCACACTCAGCAACTGCGGGTGACCGCGAGGTTCAGCGACGGCAGCGAGCGCGACATCACGCGGCTGGCCATGTATTCGAGTTCCGCTGATTCGCTGGCCACGGTCAACACCAACGGTTTCGTGGTGGGAACGGGTCGTGGCGATGTGGCGATCTCCGTGCGGTTTCTCGAAAGGGTGGAAACCTTCCACCTCACGCTTGTGCGCGAGACTCCAGGCTTCGTATGGAACGCCCCTGCACCAGCGAATTACGTGGACGAGCAGGTCTTCGCGAAACTGAAGCAACTCCAGTACCTGCCCTCCGAGACCTGCACGGACGAGGAGTTTCTGCGCCGGGTGTATATTGATGTGATCGGACTGCTCCCGAAGATCGAGGAGACACGCGTCTTCCTTGATGACAAGGCGGCGGACAAACGCGCGAAGCTGGTTGATGCGCTGCTCGCGCGGCAGGAATTCGCACGATTTTGGGCCTTCAAGTGGGGGGATCTGCTCCGCGTCAGCCCGGCCACGGTGGCCGAGCCCGGCACGCACAAATACAACGCCTGGCTGGCGAAGGCGTGGGAGGAGAACCTGCCGTATGATCAGTTTGCGCGCGCCCTGCTCACGGCCCAGGGAAGCGCGTTTGAGAATCCGCCCGCGAATTTCTTCCGCACCACGGCCACCACATCGGAGGCCACGGAGATGGTGGCGCAGATTTTCCTCGGCGCGCGCCTCCAG